>WHTC01000035.1 GCA_009379795.1 Nitriliruptorales bacterium
AAACTCGATCGCCCTGCGAGCGTCGTCATAGATCGGGACGGGGATCACGGAAGATGCCACAGCGGCCCTCCTTCGTCGGTGCCGATTGTCGCTGTGACGCTACGTCCGACGATCCACCTCGTCTTGGAGGAATGGGAACAGCGCCGCACCCTCACGTCCCGGTGAGATCGAACACGCCGCCGCCCTCGGGCAGTCGTCGCGCCTGAAGCTGCGTCGGACTCAGCCCGGAGAGCTCGCGGACGTCGTTGGTGAAGTGCGCCTGGTCGTAGTAGCCGGTGGCCGCGGCCACGTCGGCAAACCCCAGGCCGCCCGGCCGCGACAACAGCGTCGTCGCGTGATCGAAGCGCGCCAACCGCGCCATTCGCTTGGGGGAAAGGCCCAGCTGCTCGCGGACCCGCGCGGTGAGGTGGCGCCGGCTCCAGCCCACCTCTGCGGCGAGGTCACCGACCCGGACCCGCCCACGAGCCGCCACGATCCGCTCCCACGATCGGACCACCTCGGGGGCCGGCACGTGGTCGGCGGCGAGTGGGCCGGCGAGCTCGCGGTCGAGACGCTGAAAGCGGGAGGGCCAGTCGGGCGCGGTCGCCAGGTCGTCGACCAGCCGGGGGGCGTCCGCCCCGAGCACCTCCTCGAGCGGCACGATCTCGCTGGTGAGCTCGCGGAGCGGCCGGCCGCTCGGCGCGGGGATGCCCCGTGTGCGACGCCGGTGTGGCCAGGCGCTGGCGGTAGCCGTGGTAGCCGCCGATCAGCCCGCGCAGGGGGCGGCTTGGCCGCTGCCACACGCGCTCCCAGGTCCCGAGCACAGAGCGGTGCCGTGCCGAGGTGAGCGCGTCGGTGGACTCCTGCATGCTGACAAGCTCCGGGCAGCGCTACAGCCGGCCGAGCAGGTGCCGGGCCATGACTACCCGCTGGATCTGCTGGGTGCCCTCGTAGATCTGGGTGATCTTGGCGTCGCGCATCATGCGCTCGACCGGGTAGTCCTTGACGTAGCCGTAGCCACCGAAGATCTGGACGGCGTCAGTGGTGACCTTCATCGCCACGTCGCCCGCCTTGCACTTGGCGTAGGCGCTGAACAGCGTCAGGTCGGGATCGCGACGGTCCGCCTTGGCGGCGGCGACGTACACCAACTGGCGGGCGGCCTCGGTCTCCATGGCCATATCGGCGAGCATAAACTGCAGCCCCTGGAATGCGCCGATCGGCTTGCCGAACTGCTCCCGCTCCTTCATATAGGCGCTGGCGGCGTCGATCGCGCCCTGGGCGATGCCCACCGCCTGCGCCCCCACGACCAGGCGCGTGTGGTCGAACGCCTGCATGGCGTAGGTGAAGCCCCGGCCCTCCTCGCCGATCAGGCGGTCGGCAGGGATGCGGCAGTTGTCGAAATGCACCTGACAGGTGGGCGAGCCCTTGATTCCGAGCTTGTCCTCCTTCTTCCCGACGGAGAACCCGGGGTCGTCGGCGCGCACCAGGAAGGCCGATACGCCCTTGGCGCCCGCGCTCGGGTCGGTCTTGGCCAGCACCGTGTAGGCCGAGGAGGCCCCGGCCATCGAGATCCAGGCCTTGGCGCCGTTCAGCACGTAGGAGTCACCGTCGCGCCGGGCGGAGGTGACCATGCTCGCCGGGTCCGAGCCCGCCCCCGTCTCGGAGATGCAGTAGGAGATCAGCACCTCACCACTGGCGATCGGCGGCAACCAGGCCTTCTTCTGCTCATCGCTGGCGCCCAGCAGGATCGGCACCGTGCCGAGTTTCTGCACCAGGGGGATGACCGAGGACGAAGCGCAGGCGCGGGCAACCTCCTCCACCAGCAAGGCGAAGGTCAGCGTGTCGGCCCCTGAACCGCCGTACTCCTCCGGGACATGCAGGCCGAGCAGGCCGTTGCCCGCCAGGACCTCCTTGACGTCCCAGGGGAACTCGGCGGTCTCGTCGATCTCAGCGGCGCGCGGCGCAATCCGATCGACGCAGATCTGGCGCACGACCTTGCGGAACTCCGCATGATCTCCGGACAGGGTGAACAGGCCGGTCATCGGGGCCACTCCTCGCACGACAGGGATCGGTCACAGGCGAAGTTTAGGGTGGCGTAGCGGTCATACCTGCCCGGTCCTGGGTGGATACACTCTCGACGGCCGCCATGCCCGATGAACCTCCAGAACCCATCCATCACCCCCGCCGCCGTGGGCTCTCCGACGACCGCGCCCGGCTGCCGCTTCCCCCTGGTTCTCGCCCGCCGACGCGGGACATGCGTGATCTCGGCCTTGGGCTTCTGGCCTTCTCTTCCACCGTCCGGGCGCGGCCGCCCATGGAGGGACCTGAGCGATGCGCCGCAACGTGAAGGAACTGCTCACAGCGGCGAAGGACGCGTCCGAGCTCATGCTCGACCTGGCCTTCGCCGCGGTGTTCTTCGACGACGACGAGTTGGCCCGGGAGGTGATCCGCCTAGAGGAGAACATGGATGCGACCGTGCACGAACTGCGCATCCTGTGCATGGTGGCGGCGCGCTCCCCCGAGGACGCGGAGCAACTGGCGGGCGTGCTGAGAATGGCCTCGTCGATCGAGGAGATCGCCGACGCCGCCGAGGACATCGCCCGAGTGGTGCTGCGCGACCTCGGCGTACCCGGGGAGTTGCGTGACGACCTGCGCCACGCTCAGGAGGTCACCGCCCGCGTCAAGCTGCGGCCGGATTCCAGCCTGGCGGGGGCCAGCCTCCGCGGCCTGGCCCTGCCGTCCGAGACCGGGATGTGGGTCATCGCTGTCCGGCACGACATCGACTACGAGTACGGGCCCGGCCCGGACACCGTGCTGGCCGAAGGCGATGTGCTGTTCCTGCAGGGGCCCGCCGAGGGCGTGGACCTTGTCCGCGAGCGCGCCGGTGGCGAGCGCTACCGCCTCGGAGTCCCTCAGACGCAGGGCCGCCTGTCGAACCTCGAACGGGCCGTGGACATCCTGATCGAGCTGAAGAACGCATCGGAGGCGGCGGTCGGGCTGGCCTACTCGGCGATCCTGTTCCGCGACATGGGCCTGGCCCGGGAGGTCTCCGGGCTGGAGGACACGTGTGATGAGCTCTATCACGACCTGGAGCAATGGGTGCTGCGCGCGGCCGGAGATCTCGAGGACAGCGAACTGGGCGAGTTACGCGCGCTGCTGCAGATCGGTTCGTCCGCAGAAGCGATCTCGGATGCGGCTCAGGAGATGACCCGGGTCGCGGAACGACCCGAGGAACCGCATCCGGTGGTGGCCGCGGCGCTGTCGAAGACCGACGAGATCGTCGCCGATGCGCTCGTGACCGCGCAGGGAGCTGCGGCGGGCAAGACCCTCAAGGAACTGCGCCTGCACGTGGGCACCGGCATGGAGGTCCTGGCGATCCAGCGCGACGGGCGCTGGCTGTACCGGCCGCGGCCCGGCCGCGAGTTGGCCGAGGGCGACCGCCTGCTCGTCATCGGTCCCGAGGAGGGTGTGCCGCAACTGCGCGAGCTGACGGGCGATGTGCGCGACCAGGAGCCCGCCCTGCCCTGAGATGCCGCCCGTCCGCCGGCACGGCCGCCCGGCGCCGAGGTTGCGGGGCAGGCCGACTACGCTGCCGGAGTGCCGGACGTTCCAGGGGCGCCGAAAGGCGCCGAGATCGCGGGGGCCGGGGGCTTGCCGCCCGCGGAACCCGCGCCGGTGCCCCCTGCCGGCGGAGAGGCCGGGCGGCGCAACGCCGCGCTGGTCGGCGCGGGCATCCTGCTCTCCCGGATCAGCGGTCTGCTGCGCGAGGCGGCCATCGGCGCCTTCCTGGGAACGGGCTTCGCGACCGACGCCTTCCGAGCTGCGCTGCGCATTCCGAACCTGCTGCAGAACCTGCTGGGCGAGGGTGTGCTGTCAGCGTCGTTCATCCCCGTCTACAGCCGCCTGCTGGCGGAGGGCCGGCGGGAGGACGCCGGCCGGGTCGCCGGAGCGATCGCCGGGCTTGTCGCGCTGGTCGCCGCGCTGCTCGTCGTCCTCGGGGTGGCCTTCGCCCGGCCGCTGACCGCCCTGCTCGCCCCCGGCTTCACGGGCGAGAAGCTTGAACTGACCGTCACGCTGGTACAGATCCTGACCCCGGGCGTGGGCTTCCTGGCGCTGTCCGCCTGGTGCCTTGGTGTGCTCAACAGCCACCGCCGGTTCTTCCTGTCCTATGCCGCCCCGGTGGTGTGGAATGCCGCCGCGATCGCCGTGCTGATCGCCGCGGCTCTGCGCGGGCTGACCGGCGCGCCGCTGGCAGTCGCGCTGGCAGCCGGCACCCTGGCCGGGGGGGTGCTGCAGTTCGCCATCCAGCTTCCCGGCGTCCTGCGGGTGGCGCCCGGCCTGCGGCCCAGCCTGCGCGTGCGCGAGCCGGGCACCAAGCGGGTACTGCGCGCCTTCGGGCCCGTGGTCGCCGGGCGTGGTGTGGTGCAGCTCAGCGGCTATCTGGACCTGGCACTGGCGAGTCTTCTGGCCACGGGCGCGGTCGGGGCGCTGGGCTATGCCCAGGTCATCTACCTGCTGCCGATCAGCCTGTTCGGGATGAGCGTGGCGGCGGCGGAACTGCCCGAGCTGTCCAGCAGCGCCGACGCGCCCCCTGCGCTGCTGCGCACCCGGCTGGAGGACGGGCTGGCACGCGTGACCTTCTTCGTCGTCCCGACCGCGACCATCTACGTTCTCCTCGGCAACCTGGTCATCGGCCTGCTCTACGAGCGGGGCCGGTTCGAAGCCGACGACACGCTGCAGGTGTGGGCGATCCTGGGCGCGTACAGCCTCGGGCTGCTGGCCACGACGTCCTCGCGGCTGCTGCAGAGCGTGTACTACGCCGTCGGCGACCCGCGTACGCCGGCGAGGATCAGCGCCGTCCGGGTCGCGGTGTCGGTGCTGCTCGGCGGCGTGCTCATGCTGCAACTGGACCGCCTGGAACTCACGGCGGCCGGCCTGGAACTGGTCGGCGACCTCCCCGCCTTCGCGCCCGTGGACGACACGCTGCGGGGCGGCGATGGCAGCTTCTACCGGTTGGGTGCGGTCGGGTTGGCCCTGGCTGCGGGGATCTCGGCGTGGCTGGAGTACGGACTGCTGCGCCGTGGGGTCCGCAGGCGAGCCGGCCGCGTGCGCCTGGGCGGCGGTCGGCTGTGGCCGACGGCACTGGCGGCGGCCATCGCGGCGGCCGCAGGGCTGGTGACGCAGGCGCTGCTCGTGAACGTCGGGGGCCTGGTCACCGCCATCGCGACCCTTGGTGCCGCCGGTTTCGCCTACGCGGTGGCCGCCCGCGCCCTCGGCCTCCACGAGCTGCGCGTCATCATCGATCAGGTGTTCCGCTGGCGCCGGCGCTGACCGGCGAACCGCGCAGCGCGTTTGTTCTGCGGCGGTGTGGGCGAGACCTGCCTCCCCAGGATCGGGACGAAAGGAGCCGGTATGTCCGTAGCCCGTGTCACCGAGATCACCGCGATGTCGCCCAAGGGCTTCCAGGATGCAGTCCAGGAAGGGATCGAGCGGGCGAACAAGACCTTGCGCAACGTGAAGCACGCTTGGGTCAAGGAGCACGAGATCTACATGGAGAACGGTCAGGTCACGAATTACGAGGTGACGATGAAGGTCACCTTCATCCTGGAGGACTGAGTCCACCGGTCCTACGGGCCCGCGTCCGCTCGGGCGCGGGCCCTCACCCTGACCCGGCAGCCACCTCGGGCCGTATGCCTCGCCGCTCCAGCGACGCCATGGTCCGGTACAGCATCCGCAGCGCCCGCAGACGCCTGCGTTTCATGGCGGGGGGCAGGTCGACGGCGAGCAGGCGCCGGCACGCCTGGGCGGCCAGGTCGTAGCGGCTGTGCCACACCGCGGCCTGCATGATCGGCGCGAGCGCCTCCGCGGGAAGGGTGCCGTCCACACCCGCTTGGGCCTCGTCCAGGATCGCCGGCCATTCGGCGGCGCCGGCGTGGCCGAGCACCACCCGGTAGGCACGGGACAGTGACGTGGCAGCGCGGTGGTATCCCGCCCCCATGCGCTGCACATGCCCCAGGTCGGCGAACTCGGCCTCCAGGCGGCGGGCCAACTCCCGGGGACGGAACGGGGTCGAGTAGAGCACCGGCGAGAAGAACGTGGGGTCGCCCGCGCCGACCAGGTGCTCGGGCTCTTCGGCGGCGATCCGCGACAGCGGGGTATGCGGGTACACCCGCGCCCCGGCCGCATAGGACACTTTGATGCTCGCCGGCAGCGACCGGATGAAGGCCGCGGTCTCGGCGATCGTCTCCTCGGTCTCACCAGGAAGGCCAAAGATCAGCCCGAGGTCGGTGGAGACACGGTGCTCGGCCACGCGCGACACCAGCGCGTCGAGGTGACGGCGGCGGAACGGCTTCCATGAACGCTTCAGCACCGCGTCGGCGGCGCTGTCGACGGTGATGCTCGCGTGCCCGTTGGTGGCGGCGATCGCCGCCGCCAACCGGTCGGAGAACGGTGTGGGGTTGAAATAGGCGCGCCAGGTCAGGCGACGGGCCAGGCCGCGGTCGCGGATCCCCCGGAGCACGGCGAGTGGATGCCGCTCGTCGGGCAGGTTGAACTCGTCGTCAGCGAAGAACAGCGCCACCGGAGCGATCCCGCGGATGCGAGCCTCCTCGACAGTCGCGGCGACCTCGTCCAGCGCCAGCGCGACGTCCATGTCGGAATGGCGGCGCCCGAGGTTGGCGGCGGTGCAGTACACGCACTGCATGGCGCAGCCGATGCGGGTCCGCACGGGAAAGCCGGTCGACGAGGCGTACAGCGGATCGCGGCCCGTGACCCCACCGCCCGCGAGAGCATAGGCGGCGATGGTCGCATCACGCCCGCGGTGGACCAGGCCGGGGACGCCCTCAAGCGACTCCCCCGCGTCCAGTCGTTCCAGCAGCGCCCGGAACGCGTCCTCGCCGGCGCCGACGATCCCCAGGTCCACATCGAGGTAACTCAGGAATTCCTGCGGGCAGGAGGAGAACCCGGCCCCGCCCAGCACCAGCGTCGCCCGTGGGGCGCTGCGACGCACCGCTTCGCGCAGGTCGCGGACCTGCGGTGGGAACCAGGCGACGTCGACAGGTTCGTCATCGGGGGCGTCGAGCCGGTCGATCGGGATGCAGTCCTCGATAATCCGGATGCCCAGACCCACCACGTCCGGATCGAGCCGGGCGGCCGCCTCCGCGACGCAGGCGACGGGGTCCTCGGCGATCAGGAACGGGTCCAGGATCTCGATCTGCGCGCCCGTTCCCGCGGCCGCGGTCCGCAACCGCTCCAGCCCATACGCCGGCACCGGGAAGACCCGCTGAAAGGGATTGGCGTGCACCAGCAGCACCCGCAGCCCCAGGTCCGGCCTTTTGATCACCGACGCCCCTTCAGTGTGGACTTTCCCTTCACTATGACAGGAAAGTCCACACTGAAGGGGCCCGGAGACCGCGTCAGTGGGGCAGGCCGAGGTCGCGGGCGATGAGCATGCGCTGGATCTCGCTGGTGCCCTCGCCGATCTCCAGGATCTTGGCGTCCTGGTAAAAGCGACCCACCGGATACTCGGTCATGAACCCGTACCCGCCGAACACCTGGCAAGCCTCACGCGCCGCGGTGACCGCCGCCTCGGTCGCATACAGCTTGGCGATCGACGCCTGGCGCTTGAACGGCCGCCCCTCCGACATCAACCACGCCGCGTGCCAGTACTGGTTGCGGGCCAACTCGGCCGACGCCTGCATGTCGGCGATCTTGAACGCGATCGCCTGATAGCTGCCGATCGGCTTGCCGAACGCCTCCCGCTCCTGGGCGTAGCGCACGCACTCATCCACGCAACCCTGAATCGACCCCACCGCCAGCGCCGCGATCGCGATGCGACCCTCGTCCAGGATCGCCAGGAAGTTGGCGAAGCCGCGCCCACGCTCCCCCAACTCGTTCCCGGCGGGGATACGGCAGTCGTCGAAGGCCAGCTCACGGGTGTCCGAGGCGTGCCAGCCGACCTTGCGGTACGGGGCGGCGACGGTGAACCCGGGAGTGTCACGCGGGACGATGAGGTTGCTGATCTCCCGCGGGTTGTCGTTGGTCACCGCGGTGATGGTGACGAAGGCGCTGATCGGGGTGCCCACGTTGGTGATGAACGACTTGGAGCCGTTGATCAGCCAGCCGTCGCCGTCGGGGACAGCCCGGGTACGCAGCGCACCCGCGTCGGATCCGCCGCCCGGCTCGGTCAGTCCGAACCCGGCGAGCTGCTCGCCCCTGGACAGCGGCGGCAGCAGCCGGCGGCGCTGCTCCTCGGTGCCGAACTTCCAGATCGGCATCGCACCCAGGCCGACCGCGGCTTCGAGGGTGATCCCCAGGGACTGGTCGATCCGGCCGATCTCCTCGATCGCCAGGCACAGATCGAAGTAGGTGCCGCCCGACCCGCCGTACTCGACGGGGAACGGCAGGCCGAACAGGCCCATCTCGCCCATCTCGTGGACCAGGTCCAACGGCAGCTCGGCTCGCTGGTTCATGTCCTGGGCGCGCGGTGCGACCTTGTCGCGTGCGAACTGCCGGACGACCCCTCGCAGCTCCTCCTGCTCCTCACTGAGCGCGAACGAGATCCCCATAGGAAGCGGAGTCTACGGGGCGAAACGCGCTATCGGCGGCCGACGACGTTGAGGGCCAGGGCGGCCAGGACCAGGATCAGGCCAAGGCCCAGCAGGAAGCGCAGGAATCCGGTCAGCGCCCCGACGGCGAGGTAGGCCACGAACAGCACGATGGCCAGGAACAGCAGGCCGCCGCCTCGTCCGGCGCCCTGCGGCTGTGTACTCACGAGGATCCCTTCGCCAGGGCGCGCACGACCCGCGAGGGGCTGGGCCGTCCAAGCTGCTCCGCCATCCACACGCTGGTCTCCACCAGCTTGCCGAGGTCCACGCCGGTTTCCACCCCCAAGCCGGTGAGCATCCAGACAAGATCCTCGGTCGCCAGGTTGCCGGTGGCGCTGCGCGCGTAGGGACACCCGCCGAGGCCACCCGCGGAGGCATCCACGGTCGTGACCCCGGCGCGGAGTGCCGCAAGCGTGTTGGCCAGCGCCTGCCCGTAGGTGTCGTGGAAGTGCACGGCGATGTGTTCGCGAGTCAGCCCGGCGTTCTCCAGGTCGTCGAGCAGCGCCGTCACGTGCCCCGGGGTGGCCACCCCGATGGTGTCGCCCAGGGACAGCTCACCGCACCCGAGATCGGCGAGGCGGCTGGCGACACCGACCACTCGCGCGAGGGGGACCTCCCCCTCCCACGGGTCCCCGAAGCACATCGACAGGTAGCCGCGCACGGCCAGTCCCGCCTCGAGCGCCCGCGCCACCACCGGGGAGACCATCGCCAGCGACTCCTCCACGCTGCGGTTGAGGTTGCGCTGCGCAAACGTCTCGGTGGCGCTGGCGAACACGGCGATGTCGGTGACACCGGCCTCCAGCGCGCGCTCCAGCCCGCGCTCGTTGGGCACCAGCACCGGGAGGCGCACCTGCGGGGCGGTGCCGGTCTCGCGCGGCAGCAGCCCCAGCAGGTCGTCGGCATCGGCGAGTTGGGGCACCCACTCGGGGTGGACGAAGCTGGTCACCTCCACCGCGGGCAGCCCGGCGTCGACGAGGCGCAGGACGAACTCGGCCTTGACCGAGGTTGCCACGGTCGTCGACTCGTTCTGCAGTCCGTCGCGCGGGCCGACCTCGTAAATCGTCACGCGCTCGGGCAGGTCCGTTGCGCGGAACGGCGCAGGAAGGCGCGAGGCCGTCACGACGCGGGCTCCGCGGCGACGGCGGGCTCGATGAGCACCAACTCCGCATCGATGGTGACCTGCTGACCGGCGCGGACCACCACTTTGGCGACCACGCCGTCGACAGGCGCGGTGACGGGATGCTCCATCTTCATCGCTTCCACCACGACGAGCATCTGGCCCGCGATGACGGCGTCCCCCTCGGCGACCGCGACCACGGTGACCGTCCCGGGCAGCGGCGCGCGCAGCGGGCCGGACGCCAGCCCCTGCGCCGCCGCGCGCGAGCTCGCGAGGCGCGGCAGGCGCTGCACCTGCCATATGCGACCCTCCCGGCCAAACCAGATGCGCTCCCCCTCCCGGACGGTGTGCCAGTGCGCGGTGCTCCCGGCCAGATGCAGGTCGGCGTCCCCATCACCAGCGAGGGTCAGCGTCGCCGGTCGCGGATCGCCGTCGTCCAGGCGTACGAGCGCGTTTCGCGCGGTCCCGGTGACGCGCACCGTATGCGTCTCCCCACTGACCTCGCCGAGCCCCCCAACCTCCACCGCGGTCAGGTGCCACTCCGCCCAGGCCGGCTCGCCTACGCGCCACCCGCCAGGGACGTCGAAGGGGTCGACCGGCACACCCGCGGGCGGCTCGGCGGCTGCGAGGTCGAGCAGTGGGACGAGAACGAGAACCTCGTCGGGAACGACTGAACGGGCCGCGCTCACGGCGCCGCCCGCGAGCAGGCGCGCGATCAGCCCCGTGTCGACACGGCCCGCGCGCACGTCGGGATCGGCCAGCAGGTGGCGCAGGAAGCCGACGTTGGTGGTGATCCCGAGAAGGTGCAGGTCGGCAAGGGCGGCGTCCAGGCGCCGGAGCGCCTCCGGCCGGTCGGGGGCGTGGGCGACGACCTTGCCCAGCATCGGGTCGTAGTGGGTCCCGACGGTCTCGCCGGCGGCGACGCCGAAGTCCAGGCGCACGCCGGCACGGGCAGCGGGCGTTGTGAGCGCGTGGATACGGCCGCCGGTTGGCAGGAACCCCCGACCCGGGTCCTCGGCGTACACCCGTGCCTCGATCGCGTGCCCCTGGGGATGCAAGGCCCTGGCGTCCAGCGCCAGACGCTCCCCGGCGGCCACGCGGAGTTGCTGCTCGACCAGGTCGACCCCGTAGACCGCCTCGGTGACGGGGTGCTCGACCTGCAACCGGGTGTTCATCTCCAGGAACGCGAAGTCGGCCGGATCGGCGCTGGGGACGATGAACTCGACCGTGCCGGCGCCGACGTAGCCGACCGCACGGCCCAGGGCGACGGCGGCGCCGGCCATGCGCTCGCGGGTGGTTGTGTCCAGGGCCGGGGAGGGCGCCTCCTCGATCACCTTCTGATGGCGCCGCTGCAGGCTGCATTCGCGTTCGCCCAGCGCGATGCAGCGGCCGTGGGCGTCGGCGAGGACCTGGATCTCCACGTGCCGGGGAACCTCGATCAGCCGTTCCAGGAGCAGGGCGTCGTCACCGAAGGCCGCCTGCGCCTCGCGCCGGGCCGCGGCCAGCGCATCGGGCAGACCGCCGGGATCGGTGACCACGCGCATGCCCTTGCCCCCACCGCCCGCCGCGGCCTTGACCATCAGCGGGAAGCCCACGCGGTCCGCGCCGCCGATCAGCGCGGCGTCATCCAGTCCTGGCTCGTGCACCCCGGGCACGACCGGCACCCCGGCGGACTCGGCCAGCCGCTTGGCGTCGATCTTGTCGCCCATCGCCTCGATCGCCTCCGGCGGCGGGCCGACGAACACGATGCCGGCGGCGGCACAGGCGCGGGCGAAGGCCGCGCGCTCGGACAGGAAGCCGTAGCCGGGATGGATCGCCTGCGCCCCGGTGCTTGCCGCGGCCTCCAGGATGCGCTCGCCGTGCAGGTAGCTGTCGACGGCGGGCGCGGGACCCAGACGAACTGCGGCGTCGGCGAGCGCGACGTGCGGCGCACCAGCATCGGCGTCGCTGTAGACCGCGACCGCGCGCACGCCCAGGACCCTCAGCGTACGGATGACCCGCACCGCGATCTCGCCGCGGTTGGCGACCAGGACGGTGTCGAACATGCCCCGGATGCTACGCGGGCTACATCCGGAAGACGCCGTACGGTGCGGGTGCACAACTCGGCTACGAACCTTCATACAGCCGGGTTCAGATCAACCAGGACGACGTCGTCACGCCCGGACGCCTCGGCGAGAAGATCCCCGGCGAACCCGCCGCGGGCGAAAAGCCCCAGCTTCGCGCTCGCGGCGCCGAGGCGTTCATGGGCGCTCAACAGCACCCGAATGTGCTCCAAGCGGCGCAGATCCCGGAGATCTCGTGGCTGCACACCGGCTTTCGCCGCCCCCAGGAGCAGCGCCTGACGACCGGCCGACCCAGCCCGCGTACCGAGAGCCAGGACGTCGACCTCATGCTTCATTCGCCGGGCTGGATCATTGACCGTGGTCGTCCCGACAACCTGAACCCGCCCCCCCGAGCGTCTCCTCGGAGGCGAAGCGCTCCATCCAGGTTCTCGCCAACCCCTCGAAGTGCGGGCCGAGTGCTTGAGCGGCAAAGCCCTCCAGGCTGTCGCGCCAGACCGCGACGGCCTCGCGCTGCTCCAGGCGTGCGAGGTTCGGACGCACCACGAGGTGGCCGAACCGGAGGATGGATCGGTCAGCCGCAGAGTCGGCCTGCGACGAGTCCCTGCCACTCACGCTCTCGGTCGTACAGTCCCTGCGGCCGCTCCACGGTCATCCGATCCAACAATCGTAGTTCCGCTTTACCGTACCTACGAATTCGTGGCGAGAGGACCGAGGCGAGCGGATCGACGACCCCGGACCAGGGAGGGCGGGCGCTACATCCGGAAGACGCCGTAACGGGGTGCTTCAATCGGCGCGTTGGCGCAGGCCGACAGGGCCAGACCGAGCACGGTGCGGGTGTCGGCGGGGTCGATCACCCCGTCGTCCCATAGCCGGGCGGTGGAGTAGTAGGGGTTGCCCTGCGCCTCGTACTGCGCGCGCAAGGGCTGCTTGAACGCCTCCTCGTCGGCGTCGCTCCAGTCCTCGCCACGCGCTTCGAGCTGCTCGCGGTGGATCACGGCCAGGACGGTCGCAGCCTGCTCGCCGCCCATCACCGAGATGCGCGCGTTGGGCCACATGAATAGGAAGCGAGGCTCGTAGGCCCGGCCGCACATGGCGTAGTTCCCGGCGCCGAAGGACCCACCGATGATCACCGTGAGCTTGGGCACGCTCGCGCAGGCCACGGCGGTGACCATCTTGGCACCGTCCTTGGCGATCCCGCCCGCCTCGTACTCGCGGCCCACCATGAACCCCGCGATGTTCTGGAGGAACAGCAGGGGGACGCGGCGGGAATCGCACAACTCGATGAAGTGGGCGCCCTTGAGGGCAGACTCACGAAACAGGATGCCGTTATTGGCCACGATCCCGACAGGGTGCCCCTGGATGCGGGCAAACCCGGTGACCAGCGTCGTGCCGTACAGCGCCTTGAACTCGTGGAAACGGCTGCCGTCGGTGATGCGAGCGATCACCTCGTGCACGTCATAGGGGGTGCGCGAGTCCGGGGGGACCACCCCGTATAGCTCTCCGGGGTCGGCGGCCGGCTCCTCGGCGGACGCCAGATCCCAGGGGCGCGGCGGCCGGGGAGGAAGCGTCGACACGATCGAGCGCACAATCCGCAGCGCGTTCAGATCGTCGACGGCCAGATGGTCGGTCACGCCCGAGGTCCGGCTGTGCAGGTCACCGCCGCCGAGGTCCTCTGGGCTGACCACCTCGCCGGTCGCGGCCTTCACCAGCGGCGGTCCACCGAGGAAGATCGTTCCCTGGCCGCGCACGATGACGGTCTCGTCACTCATGGCCGGCACGTAGGCGCCACCGGCGGTGCACGAGCCCATCACCGCAGCGATCTGAGGGATGCCGAGGGCCGACATCTGTGCCTGGTTGGCGAAGATCCGACCGAAGTGCTCGCGGTCGGGGAAGACCCGGTCCTGCTCCGGCAGGAACGCCCCGCCCGAGTCCACGAGGTAGACGCACGGCAGGCGGTTCTCCCGAGCGACCTCCTGCGCGCGCAGGTGCTTCTTCACCGTCTCGGGGTGGTAGGTGCCGCCCTTGACGGTGGCGTCGTTGGCGACCACCACGACCTCGCGCCCTTCGACCCGGCCCACGCCGGTGATGATCCCGGCGCCGGGCACCTCCCCGCCGTACAGGCCGTGGGCCGCCAGGGGTGAGAGTTCCAGGAACGGCCGGGCGGGGTCGAGCAGCCGCTCCACCCGTTCCCGGGGCAGCAGCTTGCCGCGGGCGACGTGGCGCTGGCGGGCACGCTCGGCGCCGCCTTTAGCCGCGGTCGCCAACTGCGCCCGCAGGTCGGCGACCAGCGTCTCATGCGCCGTGGCGTTCTCCTGGAACGGCGCCGACCCTGGATCAGCCTTGGACTCCAGGACCTCCATGTGCACGCTCCTCGTCAGGTTCCATCCTCGCTCAGGTGCCGTGGTCCGCGCTCACAGGCCCGCGAGTCGCACGTAGCCGTCGATCAGGGGCTCACCGGCCAGCAGCGCCAGCAGCGCCCCGGCACTCAGGTAGGGGCCGAAGGGCACCATGTCCTTGCGGCTGCGCCGACCGGCGAGCATCGCCACGGTCAGGACCAACGAGGCGAGCAGGAACCCGGCGAACACGCCGAGCACGACGTGGGCCCAGCCGAGGTACCCGAGCCCCAATCCGATGAAGCCTGCGAGCTTCACGTCGCCCATGCCCATCCCGCGCGGGTTGATCATCGCCAGCAGCAGCAGCATGGCGAACGCCGCCAGGCCCCCCAGCACCGCCCGCAGGCTCAGCCAGGGTTCCCCTCCAAGCAGCGCGGCGGCAACCAGCAGCCCCGCCAGCGCCGGGGTCAATGGATACGTCAGGCGGTTCGGAATCTTGCGGGTGTTGACATCGATCACCGCGATGACCAGCAGCGTCCAGGTGAACAGCAGGAATGCCGGCAGCGCCCAGCTCCACCCCACGCGTGCGCCCACCAAGGCGAAGGCGATGCCGGTCACCACCGCGATGAGCAGGTCCGCGCGCGACGCGCGTCCGGGATCCTGCCTTCGAGGCGGCGGCCAGGTGACGGACGGGCCACCGGGGGCGCGGTGGATCACCGGGTTGGCCAGCGCGCCCGCGAGCAGGCCGGCAACCAAGCACCCGGCGATCAAGATCGCGTCCACCCGAACCTCCTCGGATCAGCTCGTACGCCGTCAAGACAACCCCTGCCGACCGCGGTGCGCCAGAACCGGCCACAGGAGGCTGTGGACATCCTCCTGCACGCCACCCTCGCACCCTCAGTACACCCCCAGGTACACCCTCCGTACACCCCCCAGGCTCGACGAGAGCCGCGCGCTCCTGGATAGGCTCCCGGGGTGATAAACACGGCGTACCCGTGCCGAGAATGCCGCTGCAGGACGCCGCTGCGCTCGTCCCTCGCGTCGTCCTCGTGGCCAAGAACCCAACCGACCGGAATACAGGAGCAGGCGAGGCTTCATGAGCGGAGAAGAGCAGCGCGACGAGGCCGCGTCGCCGGCCACGGCGGCGCCGGCGTCGGTCATGGAGGCCGAGAAGGAGGCCGATGCCCAAGCCACCGCGCCGCCAGCCGAGGACCTCGAGATGACCGACAACGGCCCAAACAGCCAGCGGCAGTCCCCATCACCGCCGCAGGAGGGGGAGGCTCCGGGCCCTTCGGGTGCCGAGGAGTTCACCGACAGCCGCATGCTGCGACCGCAGCCGGCCCTCGCGCGCCGCGGCTGGCGCCGCTGGGCCAACCTTTCAACGGGTGGCCTGATCAAGCTGGGACGCAGCGCCGCGGAGGAGCGCGAGGCTCAGCGGATGGCCCGGGCCACAAGGCCCACGGCCGGCTCACGCCGGATCCTGGTCGTGTCGCGCAAGGGCGGTGTGGGCAAGACAACCGTCACGCTGATGCTCGGGCACGCTTTCGCCACCCTGCGAGGGGATCGGGTGGTGGCTCTGGACGGCGACCCTGACGGGGGTTCGCTGGGCTATCGAGTCCGGCGGGAGACCTCCGCGAGCGTCAAAAGGCTGCTGGACGATCACGACAGCCTGGAGAGTTATACGAACATCCGCGGCTACACCTCCCAGGCCCCGACACGGCTGGAGGTCGTCGCCGCACACGACGACCCCACCCTGTCGCAGGCGCTGGGATACGACGACTACCAGCAGGCGATCCGCGTGCTCGACAAGCACTACAACCTGCTGCTGCTCGACAGCGGGGCCCTGGACGGGGCCACTCAGGGAATGCTGGAACTGGCGGATCAACTGATCGTGGTGCTCGCTCCAAGCCTTGACGCGGCCCGGTCGGCGAGCATGACCCTGGACTGGCTGCACGAGCACGGTTACGGCCATCTGGTGGCTGAGGCCGTGGCGGTGATCAACCAGGTGCGCGACAAGGTTCTGCTGAAGCACAAGGTCTTCGAGGAGCACTTCCAGCGCCGCTGCCGGTCGACCGTGCGGATCCCGTGGGATCCCAACCTGGAGGTCGGAGGCGAGACCGCCTTCTCCGATCTGCTGCCCGCGACCCGCAGCGCCTACCTTGACCTGGCCGCCGAAGTGGCCGACGGATTCCCCGAGAGCGCGCGCAACGGCACCGGGTAACGGTCTTCAGGCAAGGCGCAGGTGCTCGACCGCACCAGCGGCGCAGCGCACGACCGCGCTGCCGTCCTGACGCACTTCCAGCGCGCCGTCCTCCCCCACTCCCACCGCCTTCCCTTCCAGCGGCTCGGTGCCCGCGCGCTGGATGCGGACCTGCTGACCCAATGTCGTACAGCGCTGGCGATAGCCTTCAAGAAAGGCGACAGGCCGCCGTTGCCACTCCTGGTAACGATTGCTGAACACCCCGAGCAACGCGGCGAGGATCCGCCAGCGGTCGGGGGCGGGCAGGCCGGGCGGAAGCGCCTCCGCCAGCGAGATGCTGCCTTCGCGCAGCGTCTCGGGACGCTCGGCCGCGCGCCAGTCCACGTTCAGACCGATCCCGATGACCGCGGCCCCCTGCACTGGCGCCTCCACCAGGATCCCCGCCGCTTTGCGGTCCGCGACAAGCAGATCGTTGGGCCACTTCAGCCCCACCTCGGTCCCCGGGCAGGACGGCTTGACGGCCTCCAGCAGGGCCAGCCCGGTCAGCAGCGGCAGCAGTGGCAGGTCCACGGGTCGCACGGTCGGCCGCACGACCAGCGACAGCAGCAGGGAGGTACCCCGTGGGGCCTCCCAGGTCCGTCCTCGCCGCCCCCGCCCGACGGTCTGGCGATCGGCCAGGATCGCGTACACCTCGGGTACCCCCCGGCGGGCCGCGTCGAGGGCGAGCATGTTGGTGGATGTCACCTCGTCGTGCCACTCCAGGGCCGATACGAGGGAAGGGCCCTCCACCAAAGAGCGCACCAGGCCGGCAGGGGGAGACACCCCCGCATGTTCTCACAGCCTGAGGGGGTAGTCCCGCTTCTACACTCGCCTACACAGCCATCCACCACCTCAGCGTGCAGGAGTGGGCACCAGTGACCGACACGACCAAGGAGAAACTCGAGGAGTTGCGCCGGCGTGTCCACGAGGCGGAGCACGCGGGCGGCCAGCAGGCGATCGAGAAGCAGCATGGGAAGGGCAAGCTGACTGCACGGGAACGCATCGATCTGCTGCTCGATCCCGGCTCCTTCGTGGAGAACGATCGGCTCGCGGTGCACCGCGCCACCGGCTTCGGAGTGGAGGAGCGCCGCATTCCCGGCGACGGCGTGGTGACCGGGCACGGCACCGTCAACGGCCGCCGCGTGTGCGTGTTCAGCCAGGACTTCACGGTGTTCGGCGGCTCGCTCGGCGAGGTGTTCGCCGAGAAGATCGTCAAGGTGATGGACCTGGCGATGACCATGGGCGTGCCGGTGATCGGCTTCAACGACTCGGGCGGGGCGCGCATCCAGGAGGGGGTGGTGTCGCTCGGCGGCTACGGCGACATTTTCTTCCGCAACGTGGCCGCCTCAGGCGTGGTGCCGCAGATCTCCGCCGTGATGGGCCCCTGCGCCGGCGGCGCCGTGTACTCGCCGGCGATGACCGACTTCATCTTCATGGTGAAGGGGACCTCGCACATGTTCATCACCGGTCCGGAGGTCATCAAGACCGTGACCGGCGAGGACGTGACCTTTGAGGACCTCGGCGGCGCGATGAGTCATTCCACGCGATCGGGGGTGGCGCACTTCGCCGCCGACGACGAACCCGGCTGCATCGACGACATCAAACACCTGCTGTCGTTCCTGCCCTCCAACAACCTGGAGGACCCCCCTGCGGTCACGCCCACCGACGACCCCGAGCGCACCGACCCCGACCTCAACACGTTCATGCCCGACAGCTCAGGCGTCCCCTACGACGTGCGCGAGTTGATCAGCCGGTTGGCGGACGACGGGGACTTCTTCGAGGTGCAGCCCCACTTCGCTCCGAACATCGCGATCGGGTTCGCGCGACTCGACGGCCACCCGATCGGTGTGGTGGCCAACCAGCCGATGAGCCTCGCGGGCACGCTGGACGTTGCCGCGTCGGAGAAGGCTGGGCGGTTCGTGCGCACCTGCGATGCGTTCAACATCCCGATCGTGACGCTCGTCGACGTCCCCGGGTTCCTGCCAGGCACCTCGCAGGAGTGGGGCGGGATCATCCGCCACGGCGCCAAGCTCCTGTACGCCTACTGCGAGGCGACGGTCCCCAAGCTCACGGTGATTGTGCGGAAGGCCTACGGCGGCGCGTACGACGTGATGGGCTCGAAGCACGGCGGCGCGGATGTGAACCTGGCCTGGCCGACGGCCGAGATCGCCGTGATGGGCGCGCAGGGCGCGGTCAACGTCCTCTACCGTCGGGAACTCGGCGAGGCGGAGGGCGGGGACGCCACGGCGGAGCGCCGCGCCGAGTTGATGGCCCATTACCAGTCCGAGCTGGCCAACCCATGGCGGGCGGCCGAGCGGGGATATCTCGACGACGTGATCGAGCCGGCCCAGACGCGTCCGGCGCTGGTGAGGGGATTGCGATTCACGTTGAGCAAGCGCGTGAAGCGGCCGCCGCGCAAGCACGGGAACATCCCGCTGTGAACTCCGCGTATCCCGCCGCCGAGGGTCTTCCGGCCGGCGCGCGCCTGCGGGTCACCGCCGGCTCCCCATCGCCGGAGGAGACCGTTGCGGTGCTGCTTGCCCTCGACCTCGCCCTTGCCGACGAGCGGCGCGGCAAGGCCCGGCCGACCCAGCTGAGCAGGTGGCGGCGGGCGGCTCGCCTGGAGGCGATCGGCGATACCGGCCTCGGCGCGCCGAGGCCGGGTGAGGCGGGGATGGGGCCGCCCGACCTGGACTACCCGGGCGAGCTCAACGGGGCGCGGAGGTGAACTGGACGAGCGCCACGGTGACGAGGACCACGGCAACGATGCCGACCACCTCGAACCGGATCAGGCGATCCATCCTCCTCTAGGCGTCCAGGGCTCCCCGGCCCCGCTCGATGGCCGGCACCAGGAAGTAGTGGTTGTAGCCACCGATGGCCAGGACCACGCCGAACAGCGCGACCTTCGCGATCAGGATCCGCCATAGGAGGTGGTGAACAGCTCACCCATGGTCGGCACCCGGACCCAGGTCATCCCCAGGCCGGCCGCCGTCACGAACACGATCGACGCGCTCGCGAACACCGAGAAGCGGGCCACCAGCCGTGCGCCGCCGCCCAACGGTTCCACAGATAGGGCAGGGCGATCAAGAGGATCCCCAGACCAGTGAGCCGGACGACCACGGCGTCGCCGTAGCTGGTTGCGAGCACGGTGCTGAGCATGGCCGGGTCCAGCATGGCGCCCGCCCCCACCCCGGTGACGAACGGACCCTGGACGAACACACCGAGCACCGAGCCGCCGGCGGCCAGCGCGACGCCCACCATGACCAGGCCCGTGAGTATTCCCCGCTCACCGGACCGGCGGTCGTGAACCAGGAGCAGGAAGGCGACCCCGCCCACCGCCAGCATCATCCCCGCGTAGCTCAGGCCGAGCACCATCCCGGCCATGACTCCCAGGCCGGCGGCACCGGCCGTGCTCGCGGCCCCGGGCGCCTCCGGAGCCTGGATCGGGTGGCCGTCGCATCCACGGCCGGGGCCTCGTCAGCTGGGGCGCTGCCCGTCTGGGCCACCGCGGCGCCCGAGAGCACCAGCAGCCCGGCCGTCAAGGCCAGTGCCGCGGCTGCCCGCGACACGAAGGCGCGCAGGAGGAAACCGATGGTGCCGTGCCCGCAGTCCATCCGGGCATGGTACGGAAGGCCCCTGCCCTATCGGTCCTCGCTCCCGCCCTACCGTCCCTTGTCCGATAGGTCGAGACGCGGCTACGAGACCGTCAGCGTGCCTTCCATGCCACCTTCACGGTGGCCGGGGACGCCGCAGTAGTAGGTGTACTCACCGGACTCCAGTTCGGCATCGCCCGTGAAGGACCCCTCGCCGGGGCACTCCACGATCGGCTCGTCGCCCTGAACACCCTCGATGATGACGTTGTGAGGAAGGCTCTCACAGACCAACTCGAAGGTCAGCGCACCGGCAGGCAGCGAGTCCGGGGCGCTGGTGAAGGCCAATTCGACACCAGCCGCGAACTGTGCAGCCTCGCCGTCCGGGGCCGCCTCATCAGTGTCCCCGGCCTCGCCATCGGTGGGAGCCTCTTCTGTACGGTCGTCTGCGGCGACCTGCTCGTTGGGCGAAACCTCCGGCTCACCCGGGCTGCAGCCAGCCAATACCAGCGCGGCGGTCAGCCCCGCCAGCAGCAACATCATGCGCGACATCGGTCGTCGATCTCCTGGTTACGTCAGCTCTGGAACGTTGCGTCGGCTCTGGAACGAACATCTCCTTGCTCGGAGGC
>WHTC01000347.1 GCA_009379795.1 Nitriliruptorales bacterium
AGCGCACGGCATACCCGCGCCCTCTGCTCGTCCCATGCATTAGCGCTCGGGCGGAGGCCGTGAGTTGTGCTCGCCAACAACTGCGGAGGCGGTGATCTGTCCCGATGCCTATGATCCCGGGGCTCATCCTCCCCTATACGTCAGACCAGATGATCTCCCCGAGGAGAGACGCGATGAAGCTTGGTTTCGCTCTTCCACACGTCGGCCCGGTGGCGACGCGCGAGAACATCACGGCGACCGCGCTCGAGGCCGAGGCACTCGGCTACGACTCCCTGTGGACGCTCGACCGGCTGCTGAAGCCCAAGGACCCGAAGACGCCCTATCCCGGCTCTCCCGACGGAGAACTGGACGAGCAGTATCACACCGTCTACGAGCACCTCAGCGTTCTGACCTACGTGGCCGCCATCACTTCCCGGTTGCGCCTGGGCGTGAGCGTCGTCAACCTGCCCTTCTACAACCCCGTGCTGCTGGCCAAGCGCATTGCGACCATGGATCAGCTCTCGGGCGGTCGCGTCTCCCTCGGTGTCGGGCTGGGCTGGTCCGAGGACGAAGCCGACGTAACCAACACGCCTTACAAGGAGCGCGGGCGGATCGGGGAGGAGGCGGTGCTCGCCCTGAAGGCACTGTGGTCCGACGACCCGGTCGAGTTCCAGGGCCGGTACTTCACGGTTCCGCCGTCGGTGTTCGGACCCAAGCCGCTGCAGAAACCGCATCCACCGCTGCTCATGGGTGCGTTCGCGCCGGTAGCCCTGCGCCGAGCCGGCCGCCTGGCAGACGGCTTCACCGGCTGCTGCGTGTCGGTCGACCTTCTGCTCGACTTCCGGGCACAGTTCGAAGAGGCCGCTGCCGAGGCCGGTCGCGACCCGGCGGCGCTGCCCACGGTGATCCGGTGCCTCGTGAAACTCACGCCAAACCCCGTGGACGACCAGGCAAGACCGGTTGCCGTCGGCAGCTGGGAGCAGGTGCGCGACGACATCCAGCGGTTGGAGGAAGCCGGAGTCGACGAGGTCTTCTTCGACGTGTCGTTCCAACCTGACAACACCGACCGCGGTGCGCTGCTCGGCTACCTCGAACGATTCCGGGGGATCCTCGAAGAGCCGGTCCCGGCGTAGCCCGCCGTCCGGTCAGCGCGTGCTGGGCTGCCGGGCCATGCCGCGTTCGAGGGCATCGCGGATGTAGGGGCGCAGGTCTGCGGGGACGATGATGCGGTCGACCGAGCCGACGTGGCGGGCGCGCTCGATGCTGTGGATCGCATCGAACTCCTGCGCGACCTGGCCGATGTTCTCCGCATGAACCTCCTGGCGCACACGTTCCAGTTCGGCGCGCAAGGCCCCCACTTGCCCTTCGGCCGCGCCTTCGACCTGCGCCCGCAACTCCGCCACCCGCGGATCGCCCTGGGTGCGCTTGCGCACCTCCCGGGCGAACACCACCGCGGCCGCCGGCGTCCCACCGATCACCGAGGCGTAGGAGCCCTCGACGGCGGCGATCTCCATCTGCTCGTTGAGCGGCTTGGAGAACACGACGAAGGCCCCGCCGTGGTAGCGCGACACCACGCAGAACACGATCGGGCCGCGGAAGTTGGTCACGGCCCGGCCGATCTCCGCCCCGTACTCCAACTGCCACTCCCGCATCGACTCCGGAGAGCCGTCGAAGCCGGACAGGTTCGCGAGCACGACCACCGGCCGGTTCCCGCTGGCGGCGTTGAGCGCCCGGGCGGCCTTGCGCGATGACTGCGGAAACAGCGTCCCCGCGGTCCAAGCCGACGGCCCGCCGGCCGGAGCGAGCGTCCGGCGCCGGACGGTATGCGACTCGATCCCGAGGAGGCAGACGGGGATCCCGCCGACGTGCGCATCCCACACGATGACGGTCTCGGCGTCCTCCCAGCGCTTCCACCGCTCCAGGGGCTCCCGGTCAAAGTCGGTGACCGCCCGCATCACCGAGCGCATGTCGAACGGCTTCTTGCGCTCCGGGTTGCGCTCGGGCGAGAACACGTCGCCCACGCGGGTGAAGTCGCTGCCGGGCACGGGTGTGTGCGGCGCCTCGCAGACGTCGCGGTCGACTGGATCGGTGGTGTCCGCTCGCCGGGGGCAACGCTCGCCGGGGACCACATAGGTGTGCTCGTAGTGACGATAGAGCAGTTCGCAGGCGGCGCCCAGCGTCGGCGCCCAGTACTGGCCCTGCCCGTTTGGGCCCATGATCCGGTCGAACCCGCCAATGCCGAAATTGTCCTCGGCGGACACGCCGCCGGAGAAGTCCAGCGCCTCCTTGCCGGTCAGCACCATCGCGCTGACCGGCGTCATGATCAGGATGCCGCGGGTGTGCATCAGCATCGTCGCTTCGGCGTTCCAGTAGGGCTGGGCGCCAGCGTTGATACCGGTCACCAC
>WHTC01000120.1 GCA_009379795.1 Nitriliruptorales bacterium
CGCGCTGAGCCTAGCCCAGCCGGCCCGGCCTCTGCGACCGGCGATGGGACGGGTGCGCGCGGCAGAACACCTGGTGGGTGCATGGTGGGCGGTGCGCTCCTCACCGCTGCGCCATCGTCGCGTCCAGCAGATCCTCCACGGCGGCCGTCACGGTCGGCGCGCCGGCCACCCGCAGCACCTGGCCCCGCATCCAGCGCCGCGCGAGGCCGGGCGTGCGTTCGAACAAAGCGCCTCCGGCCAGGTGCCAGATCACCGGCACGCCCATGGCGAGCCAGCCCTGGGCCCGGCGTTCGTCAGCGCCGCCGTGGTCGATCAGCACGACCAGTTCCGGCGCCCGGGCCACCAACCCGTTCCCCGGCGGCTCCTGGCACACCACCGCCACATCCGGCCGGCCCACGGTCCCCTCGGGAAGCGCGACCGTCAACTCAGTGCTGACGAAACCTCCCGCGGCGCTGGCGCCGGGGAGCAGGATCCGGGCGATCCGGGCCGCCTGAACCCGCCGTCGCAGGCCTGGCCACCCGAAGGCGGGGTGCCCGCGGGCGGGCCGATGGTTGCGAGCGGCGACATCCATACCGGTCATAGCCGCGACGCTAGGGCCAGTCGCGGGGATGAGCGAGCAGGGACGCGGCACGCCTGTGGATAGCGAGCTCCCACCCCTGCCCGACCCCGCGTGCCGGACAACTCCACGTGAAGACGAACCGACTCCGGGCGTCCGCTCGGCTCCACGTGGAGATGACCGGCAGCCGATCGTGAAGGCGAACAGGCGTGAGGCGTCCGTTCGGCTCCACGTGAAGATGAACGGACACCACCGGCGGGTTGGCTCAGGCCGCGGGGCGAATGGCAGAGATTTCGACGAGCGCGCCGCGCAGCGCGGTCAGCCGATCGACGAGCTCGCCGCCCAGGTCGGCCTCGGAAGTGGCCGAGATCGCCCGGCTCTGACCGGTGGCCGCCAACTCCGCGGCGGAGCAGGCCGCCTCACCGAGACGGGCCACGAGGACCTGGAGCTGGGCCCGCTCCTCGTCGATCGCACGGATCAGGCGCCGGGCGGCCTCGTCGCGAGCTTGCTGCGCCTCCACCACGCGGTCGTCCTCCGGGGCTGGTCGCCATCCCCGGCCCCACCGCAGGGCGCTGCGGCGGGCGGCACGGTTGGCGGCCTCGATCTGGTTGCCGGCGCCCTCGAGCTCGGCACCCCGGCGGGCCAGCTCCCAGGCGTGCAGCAACGCGCGATCGACCTCGGCGGTCAGGTCGTCGAGTTGCTCGCGGATCGCCCCCGCCGGGGCGCGGCGGGTGGCGGCGGCGAACTGCTCGCGGGCCGCCAGTGCGCTCCGCAGCAGCCGCGACCACAGGCCGCCGAGCGCTGAGGGATCGATCTTGGCCACCTTCTTGCGACCGCGTACCCCGAGGGCCGGCAGGGAACGCAAACGGGCGGCCCCCGGACGCAGCCGCGCCCGCTCTCCGCTTTCGAGAGAGCTCGGCCAGAACGCGACTGCCAGGCCGGCAAGTACGAGCAGCACGTTCGCATTGACAAACCCCAGCAGGCCCAGGCTGAGGGCGATGGCGATGCGCAGGGCGGTGAGGAAGCCGGGCCGGCGCGTGGCGAAGCAGGCCACCAGCAGGGGCAGGCCGCACACCAGCAGCAGCATCATGATCACGGCGTTGATGATGATCAGCAGGACGACCGACACGGCTGCCTCCTCGTTCCTCCTCCACCAGTATCACCCGTTGGCGCTCGGCAGCATGCCCGACGCGGGAGAGGCGAGAGACGAACGCAGCGGTGAGCTCAGCCACGGATGCGCGGGCGCACCGTGGGAACCGGTGGTACGCGGTCGATGACCAGGCGCAGGCCGGCCTCGACCAGGCGGTAGCCGAGGGCGCGACGCGTGGCAGCAAAACGCTCCGGCAGCGGGACACGCGGCGGGGGCATCGCAACCGCCAGCAGCCGGGCGCGAGCCGCCTCGGCCTGACGCTCCTCCATGCGCACGCGGGCATGGGCAGCGGATGCAACAGGGTGCATTCGTCCACCTTCTGGGTCACCGGACGCGGTGGCGGATGGGGTGACGACGTGTCGCGAGCGCGCGGAACGCGACCGCGAGGTCACAGGGGAGAGCATCGATGGGGTGATCGCCGGAGGTCGCTAGGCGAGCAACTCCGGGATGCAGGCGAGAGCGGCGGCCGTGGCGCGCTTCGGCGCCTGGTCAAATGTCATGTGCATCCGCTCCTCCTTTCGCTTCCACCGACGTCCCCGAAGGAGGACACCAGAACCCGCCGGCTGTGGCGGCGGAGCGACGATCATAGGGCGAGCCGGGCAGGGCAGGCAACCTACTGTCGCCCGCTGAGCACCACCCAGACAGTGCGGCAGAGAATCTGCAGGTCGAGCACGGGTGACCAGTTCGCCAGGTACTGCAGGTCGTGGCTCAGCTTGTACTCGGGATCCGTGTGGTACCGCCCGTGGATCTGCGCCAGACCGGTAATGCCGGGAGGGATCTCATGGCGACGGGCGTAGCCGGGAATCAACCGCTCGTAGTGCGCGGTCAGCTCGGGCCGCTCCGGTCGTGGTCCCACGATTGACATCTGACCGCGCAGGACATTGCCGAGCTGCGCCAGCTCGTCGAGCCGGCTGGCTCGCAGCCAGCGACAGGCCGGGATGATCCGGTCGTCAGGGTTGGGGGATACCACCGGACCGCGGCCCTCCTCGGCGTCGGGGCGCATGGTGCGGAACTTGACCATCGCGAACGCCTTCCCGTTCCCACCGACCCGCTGCTGGCGGTACAGCACGGGGCCGCCGGCCACGACGCGCACGTACATCGCGATCGCGCCAAGCAGCGGCAGCAGCAGCGGGGCCAGCACCAACAGCGCCGCAACTTCCAGGAGGCGCTTGCAACGCGCCCGGGAGACCGGCAGTGTGGAGCTGCGCAGGGCCACGAAGGGCATGCCCGCCACCTCCCGCACCACCCGCAGGCCGAGAAGGGTGTCACAGGCCGTGATGCGCTGCAGGACCCCGATGCCTCGCCGCTCCAGCGCCAGGAGAGGCTCGGGATAGATGGCGTCCAGCGCCTCCCGGTTGAGCAGCAGCACGTCGGTCGCTCCGGCCGCCTCCACGCGTACCAGAAGGTCCCGCGCGGCGACCGTCTGGCCGGCGACCTCGGGGGCGCCGGCCCCGCTCTCCGCGAGATGCGCGCGGACCACGTGCGCCTCCCTCGGCGCCCCGACGAGCAGCACGCGCGGGGCGCCTTCGCGGGCCCGGCGCTGGGCACGGGCGACCCGGCGGTTGACGGCAAGGACCAGCGCGGAGGCGACGGGGACCGCGGGCAGGGTCGCACGCGGCAGGTAGTAGACACCCAGCATCAGCTCGCCGAACCCGATGAACAGCATGGCGAACAGCGCGGCGCCGGCCGTGCGGGGGAGCTGAGGGCGGGATCCCAGACGCGGCTCCGGCTCGTACAGCCCGGCGAAGTAGGCGATCACCGCTTGGAAGATCGCAAAGGCCAGAAAGGCCAGCAGATACTCGTGCAGGGGATACGAAGATGCCGTCGGCCCGCCGAAGCGGATGAGGTTGAGTCCGACCATGACCGCGAGCATGGCGGTGAGATCCGCCACCTGGAGCGGCTGCAGGGGCCACCGTCGGCCCGCCGCCCGCTCGGAGGCCGGAGTGGCAGGCGCGCTGACGCCCGCAGGCTCATCGAAGGTGATCATGCTGCCTACGCCAGCCCCTCAAGTCGCGCGAGCCCCTCCGCGCCGCCCTGGACCTCGGGGTTCAGTTCCACGGCGCGTTCGAATGCCTCTCGGGCCGCACCGAGATCGTGCTTGGCGGCGCGCACCTCCCCGAGGACGACCCAGAGTGCGGCATCATCCGCACGCACCTCGACTGCCCGCATGATCAGGTCGGCCGCTCGCTCCACGTCGCCGCGGCCCAGCCAGTACGTCGCCGCGTCGCTCAGCACTTCCGGCGTCAGGGGATCGATCTCCAGCGCGCGCTCCCACCAGCGGTCCGCCCGATCGGTATCACCGGCGTCGGCGGAGAGCATGGCGACGCTCAGGGCGTAGGCAAGGTTGCGGGGCTCACGCCTGGCGGCCCGCTGGAACGCCTGGAGCGCCTCGTCCGGGTTGCTCACCGGAGGCCCGGCCAGGTAGGCGCCCTCCATGGCCGGATAGCGTGACTCCCAGAAGCCGACGGCCCCGGCCCACCGGTAGGCGAGCAGCGCTCCCGCAGGGTCCTCAGGACCCAGGCTCACGGCGGTCGCGGCGGCGACATCCGCGCGCAGCGGGGTGGTCAGCACCGCCGCCGCAGCCAACCCCACGATCAGGAGGCCGGCGATCATGACAGGCCGGCCCGTGCGTGCGTCCGCGACCGGGACCGCGGACACGCCCGGCAACAGGCCCGGGCTGGTCCCGGACACGGTCGCACGCGGCAGCGCGATGACCCGCAGCCGCGGGCGGGTTCCCAGCACGACGATCGCCCCGGCCAGGACGTAGTGCAGGACCGCGATCGGCGGCACGTCGATGCTGACCAGCGACTGCGCCTGATAGCCGGCCCAGGCTCCGCCCAGGCCGCCCAGCAGCAGCCGGTTCTCCCCCGACAGGGTGCGCAGCCCTGCCACCAGGGCGAGCAGCGTGAGCCCCAGGAAAGTCAGGTAGGGCAGCGCAAGGAGCAAACCGCCGTTGGCGAGCATGTCCAGCGGGACGCTATGGGGTGCATCAGCGGTGCGTCCCAGACCTGTCGCCGAGGCGACGGCCGCGGGCCGGTACGCATGGAAGAAGTCGGCGTACCGCTCCAACCCCACGCCCAGCAGGCGATGATCGGCGAAGATCGCGAGCGCGGCATCCCACTTCGGGACGCGCGTGCCCAGGCTCGCCAGCAACCCCTCGCGCAGGCGGCCGAGCGGCCCCGCACCGGCAACCACCGCGAGCAGCGCGCTGGTCCCGGCGACCGCTCCTCCCGCCAGCGCAGCCCGCGCCGCCCGGCGCTGGGCGGGACCCACGCCGGTCAGCCAGACACACAGGACGAATGTGCTGCCGATCAGGGCGACCGCAGGGCCCTGGAGGGAATGGGACAGCGAAGCGGCGACGAACGCGGCCAGCGCCGCGCCGCCGCTGGCCACCCGCCAGCGCGCCGACCAGGTACCCGTCAGCACCCCCCACAGACCGAGGGGCACGACGATGCCCAGAAACGCGGCGAAGAAGTTGGCATTCCCGAAGGTGGAGAAGACCGGTGGCCCGCCCTCGACCAGACTCCACTCGAAGGGATCGAGGCCGGCGACCTGCACCAGGCCGTAGACGGTGACCGGCACGGCCGACGCGAGCAGGGTACGAGCGATCAGCGCCGGCGAACGGAAGCGGTAGAGACGGATCGTCAGAACGAAGAGGCCGACGTAGGTCAAATACATCGCCAGACCGGTGTGGCGGCCGGGCCGGCCCACCACCGACAGCCAGGGCGTGGGAGACGTGATCGTGATGATGACCAGCGCCCCGGCGAACAGGGCGGCGGCGGTGACCGCCGGGCTGCGCGGGACCATGATCTGCCGGGTCTGGGCGACCCGATACACCGCCAGCAGCCCGATCCCCAAGACGCCGAGCACGATCAGGGTCGCCTTGAAGGTGTTGAACACGTCGTAGGTCCCGCGCCAGAATCCCACGCTGGCACCGACAACCAGCGCAGACAGCAACGCGCGCTGCCACCGCAACGTCCAGGTGACCACCTCCATGCGGTGGGATGCTAACGCCACCGTAAGCACGCCGACGGGGAACCAGGATCGACACCGAGCCTTCGCCCAGAGCACCGCTCACGGCCGGCAGCCTGCCGGCCCTGCTGCGGGCGACTCATCCGGGACCTTCGCTGGCAGTGACCTGCTTCGCATCCGTCCTGGCACTGTCGGCCGGGCGCGGGTGGGGGACGCCGTGGGTGGCCGGTGCCGTCCTGGCCGGACAGTTCTCGGTCGGCTGGGCCAACGACTGGATGGACAGCGGGCGCGATCAGCGCGCCGGACGGCGGGACAAGCCGATCGTTGCCGGGCTCGTCGGCGTCGGGACCGTACGACGGGCCGCGCTGCTGGCCCTGGCCGTCAGCGTCCCGCTGTCGCTTGCCTCCGGCCCTCGGGCGGCGTCCGTGCACCTGCTGGCCGTGATCCTCGGCTGGGCTTATAACGTCAAGCTGAAGTTCACCCGCTGGTCCGTGGTGCCCTTTGCGGGCGCGTTCGCGCTTCTGCCGATGTTCGTGACCCTTGGGCTGCCTGCCGGGCATAAGGGGCCGTGGTGGGCGGCCGTGGGCGGCGGGCTGCTGGGCGCGGGAGCGCACTTCACCAACGTCTTGCCGGACCTGGATGACGACGCGAAGACCGGCGTCCGGGGTCTGCCGCAACGGCTCGGAGCCACACCGTCCCTCCTGATCGGCGCGACCCTGTTGGGGCTCGGTGTCCTGGTGGTGTGCCTCGCCCCCGAAGGTCCGATGGGGCCCGCCCGCACGGCCAGCCTGGTCGCCGGGGTGGCTTGTGTGGCCACCGCCGTGGCCGCGGCCATGGTGGGCAGGACCCGACTGGCGTTTCCCTGCAGCATGCTGGCCGCCGGCGCGGTGGTCGCGGCGTTCATCGACGCCGGCTCCAACCTGGCCTGAGACGCCCACGGCCGTACCAGCGGCTCACAGGTCGCCGCCCTCATCGGCGAGACGGCGGATCTCCCGCTCCAGCAGGGCCAGCCGGGCCTCTTTGACCAGCGGGAACTCCTTGCGCCGGCGACGCACCGCCGCGAGGTCGAGGTCCACCACCAGCAGCGCCTCCTCGTCCTCGGTCGCCTCGGCGACGACTTCCCCCCAGGGGTCGACCACGTGCGAACCGCCCCAGAAGTGCAGCGAACCCTCGACGCCGACGCGGTTGACGAACACCGTGTAGCTGGTCAGCAGGAGCGCGTGGAAGCGGGTGATGTCCCGCCAGAAGGCCTGCGCCCGCCACTGCCGCGGGTCGAGGCTGTGGGAACTGTTGGTCGGGAGAAACATGGCGCGAGCACCATCCTGAACGGCGACGAACGGCAGTTGCGGCTGCCACGCGTCGTTGCAGATCAGGGTGGCCATGCGACCCCAGCGCGTGTCATAGGCGCGCATGGACTGGCCTGGGCTGAAGTGCTTGCGTTCCTCGTACAGCCCCCAGGTCGGCAGGTAGAGCTTGCGGTGCACATGGCGCAACCGGCCGCCCTCGTAGTAGGCGGCGCTGTTGTAGCTGTGCACGCCTCCAGCCTCCTGGAAGCCGAACAGCACGCCGCCGTCGCCCATGAGCTCGGCCAGGGCGAGCAGCCGAGGGTCGTCGGCTTCCAGATCCAGGTCGACATCGACCGTGCCCACGGCGTACCCGGTCAGGGAGAGTTCGGGGAAGATGACCACGTCAGCGTGCTGGGCGCGGGCCGCCGCGATGGCGTCCTTGGCGGCCACGAGGTTGGTGTCGAGGTCCCCGAGGACCGGATTCGTCTGGGCAAGGGCGATCCGCATCACCCGCTTATGATGCCGTTACTGGTCAGGAAGTCGCGAGCCACGTCCTCCTCGGACTCACCGTCGACGTCGACGCGGGCGTTCAGTTCCTGCATCACGTCGTCGGTCAGCAGTTCGCTGATCGCGCCGAACAGCTCGTCGTAGGCCTCGGCGTTCTCCTGGTACGTCTCCTCACGCATCGTCATGGACAGGTTGTACGGAGCGAAGAACTCCTGGTCATCCTCGAGAAGCGTGAGGTCGCTGGCAACGATCCGGCCGTCGGTCGCGAAGATCTCACCGATCACGCATTCCTCGCCCTCGGTGGCGGCATCGATCGCCAGGTTGAGGTCGAGTTCGCTGATGTTGCCGGAGGGGAACTCGAATCCGTAGGTCTCCTCAACGCCAGGCAGGCCGTCGTCGCGCACCAGGAACTCGGTGGCGGCGCACAGCGTCGCCTCGTCCGCGTTCTGCTCGGCGAACTCCGCCATGTCCGAAATCGTCTCCAGCCCAAGGTCGGCGTTCGGGCTTGTGAAGAACGCGTAGGTGTTGTTCATCGGGGCAGGATCGAGCCAGACGATGCCGTTCTCCTCCAGGTCCCGGTCGCGCACGGCCTCGTACTGCGCCTCCTCGCCTTCCTCTGGCGTGTCCTCGCCCAGGATGTTGATCCAGCCGGTGCCGGTGTACTCCCAGTACAGATCGATCTCTTCGTTCTCCAGCGCGCCGCGGACGACGTCGGTGCCCTGCAGCCCGGTCTGGTCGCTGACGTCGGCGCCCGCGGCCTGCAGGGCGACGACGGAGATCTGACCCAGGATGCGCTGCTCGGTGAACTCCTTGGACCCTGCGGTCAGCGCCACGCCGCCGAGGTCAACGTTGTCGGCGACGGCCTCGGCCTCGGGGGCCGGCTCTCCCTCGCCCGGGGGCTCAGCGGCACCGTCGTCCGTCCCGCACGCCGCGGCGAACAGCGTGATCGTCAGCAACAGGGCGAGGAGCGCAGGTGGTCGGTGCTCATGGCGTTGCATCGCTTCTCTTCCTCTCGGTCGGTTCTCATCGGTCGTTCCCGCCGTCGCGTCACAGACCTCTGGGCCGCAGGTGCTCCTCGGCGATCCCGGCCACCCAGTCCACCAGCAGAGCCAGGGTGGCTGTGAGGATCCCTCCGGTGAAGGTCACCATCGTGCGGCCGGTGACCAGACCGCCATAGATGACGTCGCCGAGGCCTCCCGCGTTGGTGATCGCGGCGATCGCGGCCGTGCCGACGTTGATGACCAGGGCGGTGCGGACCCCGGCCAGCATCACGGGCACCGCCAGCGGCAACTCGATCCTGGCCAGCACGCGGCGCCGGCTCATCCCCATGCCGCGGCCCGCCTCGATGATCGTGCGATCCACCTGCTGGAGTCCCACCATCGTGTTGCGCAACACCGGCAGGAAGGCGTAGAGGACCAACGCGAACACGGCGTAGCGGAAGCCGAACCCCAGCGTGAGCGCGAGCAGGACGACCACCCCGACCGAGGGGATCGCCTGACCGGTGTTGGCCACGGTGACCAGCGGCGGCGTGATCGAGCGCGCGAACGGGCGGGTGAGCAGGATGCCCAGCGGGACGGCGAGGACGATGACGACGAGGGTGGACAGGCCCACGAGTTCCAGGTGCCGCACGACGCTGCGGAGGATCAGGTCGATGTCGAGCCGTCGCGCTTCGATGCTGTCCAGTTCCTGCGCGCTCACGTAGAGGAAGAGGAGGAGGCATACCAGCGCCAGGAATGCTGGCATGGCCGCGTAGCGGGCCACCCTGCGCAGGCCGGGCGCTGCGGGACGCTCGACCGTCAGCTGGTCCGGAGTGGTGACGGCCATCAACCGCCCACCGCGCTCACGAGCGCACCTCTGGCGAGGACTCGTCCGCTCCCACGTCGCTGCGGCTGCTCTCCCAGCTGATGCCGGCGCGACTCTCCTCCCGCGCGGACCGCCGAATGGTCTCCGCCGCCGCCATGATCACGCCCATGTCGATCGTGCCCCGGTAGCCGCCGCCGTCGACCACGACCGCGCTGCCGAACCGGGAATCCAGCATCTCGTTGAGCGCGTCGGCGAGCGTGGCCTGGGGCGTCACGACGGCTCTGACGTCCAGGCCGATGCGCTCCAGCGACTCGTCTGACCGTTGCAGGTCGCGGGCGCGCACCCAGCGCACGGGCCGGTTGCGTTCGTCCAGCAGCAGCACGGCGCCCTTGTCCGACGCGCGCAGCGCGGCCAGGGCATCGGTCCGATCCCCGTCCAGCGGGGCGGTCGGCCATTCGGCGAGCTCGAAGTCGCGCACGCGGGACAGGTTCAGCCGCTTCAGGGCCGCGCCGGAGCCGATGAAGTCCTCGACGAAGCCGTCGGCGGGGTTTGCCAGGATCTGCTCGGGAACGTCGTATTGGGCGATCACCGAGCGATCGCGGAGGATGGCGATGCGGTCGCCCATCTTGATCGCCTCGTCGATGTCGTGGGTGACGAAGACGATGGTCTTGCGGATGTCCTCCTGCAGGCGCAGGAACTCGTTCTGCAGCCGCTCCCGCGTGATCGGGTCCACAGCGCCGAACGGCTCGTCCATCAGCATGATCGGTGGATCGGCGGCAAGGGCGCGCGCCACGCCGATGCGCTGGCGCTGCCCACCAGACA
>WHTC01000324.1 GCA_009379795.1 Nitriliruptorales bacterium
GATTACTGAGGGGCTCGTGGTCCGGGAGAACGTCGACATCGTCAAGTACGCCGGGCGGGAGCCGGCGCTGTGAGGCACGGCTCAGCGCCGGCGTGCCACCATGCGCTCGGCGATCACCGCGGCCAGCGCCAACACGACGAGGATCACTGCGACGGCGCGCCGGTCGGGCAGCGTGGGGTCAGTGATGGGCTGCCCGGTCGCCGCGATGAGGCCCTGGTCGGCGCGGATGACGGCCACCTCAGCGCTCGCCGGATCGACGCGGTGGAAGGTGCCGATGACTTCCAGGATGTCGCCCTGCGCCTGAGGCCCTCCCACGAAGCTGATCGATCGGGCCAGTTCCAGGGGCACCAGCACGCCGATCCCGGCGTTGCCGCCGCGGTAGTCGCGATGGGTGGGCAGGGGTCCGATCGGGTCGCCGTAGATGTCGTCGTTCAGGTGCACCCACGCGCCGTGGGAACGCTGCAGCACCGCCCCGACCGCCTCCCCGCGGTAGCGCACCAGGCGCCCGTCCCAGTCGTGGGGGCAGTCATACAACTCGTTTGAGGTGACCTCGCGGGCGACCGGCTCCGCCTCCGTCTGCGCGCGCGCCCGGCCCTCACGTGGGTCCTGCCCCTCGCACTCGACCGGGGTCCGCGGGTCAGCCTCGGGCGCGTCCAGCTCAGGGACAGGAGGGCCACCGCTGGGCGGGGGATGGCGGAGCGTCTCAGCCAGCAGCACGATTCCGGCGATCATCGCCAGTGCGACCGCCGCACCCGCGGCCACCCGCAGCCGGGCAACGGGGCGGATGGCCGTCTCCGGCCGCCCGTCGGGCCGAGTGGCCCGCTCGGAGGCGAAGCGCGTGCTCATACGCGACCCCGCACGATCGAGACCGCGTACCCGGCCAACGCGAAGACCGCGATGAACTCCAGCCGCCCGGTCACCATCTGCGCCATGTAGACGACCTTGAGCGGCCACTCCAGATCGGGGCGCACCAAGCCGACCGAAAGTCCCCCAGAGGACGCGGCGGCGGTGCTCTCGAACAGCGCCAGCGTGAGGTCGTAGCCGTAGAACAGCCCGATCATCCCGCCACCCAGATACAGCAGCAACCACAGCAGCAGCAGGGTGGCCGCGTCCCGTACCTGTCCGGACTGCAGGATCCGCCTGGTCACCGAGTGGTAGGTCTCCACGATGACCGCGTCCTCGGGCAGCAGGACCCTGCGCACGTCCCGCCGCAACCCCTTCACGACCAGCCCGATGCGCAGTGCCTTGATGCCCCCGGCGGTCGACCCGGCCATCCCCCCGATCGCCATCGCTGTCACCAGCATCGCGGGCGCCAGCACCCCCCAGTCGGTGACGTACAGCCGACCCGGGACCGTGGCCAGGCCCGTGGTGGTGTGCGCGGCCACGACGTGGAAGAAGCCGTGGCGGAACAATTCGGTGAAACTGTTGAACGTACCGCTGCGTCCCAGACCCACCACCATGATGGTGAAGACCACCAGCATCGAGAGGCCCATCGTGCGGGTCTCCAGGTTGCGCCACAGCTCCACGCGTCGGCCCTGCCACAACTGGTAGTGCAGCGCGAAGCTGAAAGCCCCGGCGATCATGATGATCATCAGGACCGCCTCGACCACCGGCGAGCGGTAGAAGGCGACGCTCGCAGACTGGGTGGCGAAGCCCCCGGTGTCGAAGGCGGCCATGAACAGGTTGAAGCCGTGGTAGAGGGCCAGCGAGGGCGAAAGGCCGGCGATCAGCAACGCGACCCACAGCACCGAGGTGCCGATCAGCGCATAGACGAGTGCGACTTTCCAGATGAACCGGGCTGTCCGCACGACATTGGGCAGGATTCGCTCCTCCCGCCCCTCACCGGTGTACAGCGTGCCGACCTGCGCCAGGCCGCCCGAGAAGATCGTCAGGACGACCACGATGATCCCCTGACCGCCCAGGAACTGCATCAGGTGACGCCACAGGTTGACGCTGCGGGGCATGTGGTCCAGGTCGTTGGCGAGGGTGAGTCCGATGGTGGCGAACCCGCTCATGCCCTCGAAGTAGGCGTCCAGGTAGCTGGCGTAGTGACCGCTCAGCAGCAGTGGCACCGCGGCGAAGATCGGGGCGCTCAACCAGGACAGTGCGACCGCCGCCAGGCTGTGGCTGGTGTTGAGCTGGGCGCGGGTGTGCAGGGTCATCTCGCTGACCCGCCCGGCGAGGATCGCCAGCGACGAGCCGATCAGGAAGCCGTACGCTTCGTTCGTCTCGCCGAGCCCGAACGCCACGGCGGCGGGAAGGAGCATGACCACGCCCACGCCGAACACCACGCGCCCGGCGTACAGGCCGATGAGGCGGAAATCCCGCCCGTCGGGTCGGAACAGCATCGCGTCAGGTCAACAGGGCGACAACGAGTGCGATCAGCGCGGCGGCCGCCGCCAGCGCGAGGGTGGCCAGCCCCACAAGGCCGATGCCGACCAGCCCTCCGCGGACCAGGGCTTTGTCGGGCCGCCGCGGCCGGCCCTTGGGTGGGAGTTCGGTGATCATTCGCTAGCGGCCCTGCCCGTCCAACACAGCGGCGCGCAGGGTGTCCTCCAACTCCGGCGTGGTCAGCGCGATCACCTGATCGCCGGGGCGCAGGACGGTGTCGCCGCGCGGGATGAGCGTCTCCTCGCCGCGGAAGATGCACAC
>WHTC01000422.1 GCA_009379795.1 Nitriliruptorales bacterium
ATTCCACGCCTGCTGAGGGACGACAACCATGTCAGCTCGATCGACGTCGACGTCCGGCCGCCCGTGGGTTCACCGGCTGGCGGGAGGGCTGCTCGCGGTGGTTGGGCTCGTGAACGCGGTGCTTGCATCGTGGGCGTTCGCGGGTGAGGCGCTGAACGTCACCACCGGTGTCGCCGCGGCGCTGCTGGGTGCCGGGTTGGTGACGGTCGCCGCCGGCGTCCTGATCTGGCGGAGAAGCCGTATCACGACGGACGTCGCCCTCACGGTCTTTGCGCTGCTCCTGCTCGCCCAGTTGAGCGCCCTGGCCGGTGGGGTGGAAGCGGCTGACGTTGTTCGGCTCACCGTCCTTGCGGTGCTGGTGCTGGCCTTGGCCTTCGCAGCGGTACAGCAGCGGAGGCCCCGCAACTGAGCAGCGCATTTTGAGGCCAAGCGAGCTCGGTGGTTTCGCCCCGCGCCAGAACGCGTAGAGATACGGGCGACACGTCAGATCAAGGACCAGAAGGGAGTAACGGTTGTCGGTAATCGTCGCTGCCCAACGTCACCATCAGGCGATCCACCGAAGCCTGACCGTACGTGGCCCAGATCGGCCTTGACAGGAGTGCTCAGCGCTGTTGTCCTTGGTGCAACATATATGTTGTCGACCAACAGGGTCGGTGGCCCAGAGAAACGCGCACCAGGCGATCCTGGACCCCGACGGAGTGAAGCGCCTCGGCTGCAGGTGCGTGACGAGCTCACCGTGCGAGGATGACAGCGGGTGACCGGCACTCGGAGGTGATCTCGTGACCGTCCAGCGGTTCCTCGAGCCCCGGTCCCTGGCCGAAGCCGTGCAACTCGGCACGGAGGACCCTTCGGGGGCCAAGCTCATCGCCGGCGGCACGGCGCTCACGATCATGATGCTCCAGGGCTTCGTCATGCCCGACACCCTGGTGAGCCTCGGGCGCATCGACGACGCCGGCTTCCGGTCGATCTCGGTGACCGAGGGTCGTGTGCGCATCGGCGGCGGCGTCACCCTCACCGATGTGGCCGTCGCTCCGGAGGTGGCCGCCAACCTGCCGAGTCTGGCCTACGCCTGCGCGGTCGTGGGCAACACGCGGGTGCGCAACGTCGCCACGCTCGGTGGAAACCTCGCGGAGGCCGACTACGCCTCCGATCCCCCCTCCGTGCTGATCAGCCTCGGCGCCACGGTCGAGATCCTGGGACCCGACGGTCAGCGGACGCTGCCGGTCGGTGACCTCATCACCGGTTTCTACGAGACCGCGCTTCCTGACGGGGCGGTCATCACCGCCATCGACGTGCCAGTGACCCCTGACCGTGTCTCCGTCTACGAGAAGTTCCGCACGCGTTCCTCCGAGGACCGTCCCTGCGTGGGTGTGGCGGCCTCCGCGACGTTCGCCGGCCGGGCGCTCGACGACCTGGAGGTCGTCATCGGCGCCGTGGCGGCAACCCCCCAGCGGGATCCGGCCTTGGGTGATCGCGTCCGCGGGGCCGAGTTGGACGACGCGCTTGCCCGCAGCGTGGCCGCCGAGTACCGCCGAGATATCGAGCCGATGGACGATGCCCGCGGGTCGGCGTGGTACCGCAGCCGGATGATCGAGGTCCTGGTGCGGCGATCCCTGCGTGCACTTGCTGACGCCCGGGACGCGGAGGTCGACGCATGAGTGCCGAAGACCTGCAGGCGCTGGGGCTGTCATGAGTGCCGAAGAC
>WHTC01000207.1 GCA_009379795.1 Nitriliruptorales bacterium
CACCGCACGAGTACGCCGGCGTTGCGGAAGAACCCGCGCTCCTGCGCGACGAGGAAGGCGCTCTGGCGCGAGAAAGGGGAGACCCTCAGGGTCGTAAGATCATGCGTGCGTCCGTCCCTTGTCATCAGATCGGGGGAACTCTAGAGTCCGAGCGCTGTTGCCGTGCCCTCGCCCCTCTTCTGCGAGAAGGTTTCCCATGCGTGTCAAGCGGCGTGTCAAGCGGCCGGCGGTGTTGCACCTGTTGTCGGGAGCCGTGCTGCTGGCGCTGCTCGCCGCATGCGGCGAGGCGGAGAGCGGCTCGGATGCAGCCGACACGCCGGCAGCCACCGACACGGGATCTGCCGAGGCCGCCGGACAGAGCGTGCCGGATGCCCTGGAGGCGCTCGAGGGCCTGTCCGCCGACGAGCGGCGGGAGCAGCTGATTCAGCTCGCGCTCGAGGAAGGGGGGCGAGTCAGCGTCTACACCTCCATGAATAGCGAGACCGCCGACGCGGCCGCCGAAGCCTTCGAGGCCGACACGGGCGTGGCGGTGCTGTCCTACCGGGCCGGTGCAGAGGATGTGAGGACCCGGATCCTGCAGGAGGCCGAGGCCAACCGGGTTGACGTGGATGTCGCTTGGATCGGTGACTCACGGCTGGTGCCGATCCGCGAGGCGGGGATCCTCACGCCGTACACCTCGCCGCACCAGGATGACCTGGTGGAGGGCGCGGTGTCCGAGTACTGGACGCTCAACCACTACAACATCTACACGATCGCCTGGAACACCGACCGGGTCGCCGAGGGTGAGCAGCCGCAGTCCTACGAGGACCTGACCGACCCGAAGTGGGACGGGATCATGACGCTCGAGCCGTCCGACGCCGACTGGTACTGGTCGCTGAGCAACTACCTCAGGGAGGATCAGGGCTTCAGCGAGGAGGAGCTCGAGCAGTACTGGCAGGACGTCACCTCCGGGGTCGACTTCAACTCGGGGCACACCAGCACCCGCGCCCTCCTCGTCGCCGGGCGCTATGCGGTCTTCGCCTCCGACTTCAGCAAGGGCATCGAGCTGGAGAAGGTCGACGGAGCGCCCGTCGAGTGGCTGCCGGCGATCGAGCCGCTGTTCGCCACACCTGAGGCCGCGGCCATCGCCGCGGCCACCCCCCGACCTGCCGCAGCCATCCTGTTCATGGACTGGCTGATCAGCGACGGCCAACAGGTGCTCTACGACCTCGAGGTGGATGTGACGCGGACGGACCTGCAGGCCCTCGACGACCTCGAGATTCGCTTCGTCGACGCGGAGGAGTGGGCGGAGGTCGAAGCCGACATGGTCGAGGAGTACCAGTCCCGAAGCGGCGGCTGAGCCGACCGGCATACCTGTGATCGCAATGACCTAGGAGGTCAGCGTGGCAGAATCGGTGCCCGTTCTGCGGTTGCCACGGGTGCGGATCGACTGGCGGGAGCTCGGAAGCCTGCAGACGCTCGTGCTCATCGGCGTCACGGTGCTAGTCGCGTACCTCGCGATCGTGCCGCTCGGCTACCTGCTCTGGAACACGTTCGTCCTGGATGGCTCGCTCACGCTCGAGAACTTCCGCTCCGCCTACGCCAGCGATGCCTTCGGGCTGTGGACCATGAGCTTCAACTCGGTGCGCTTCGCGGTCGGCTCGACGGCGTTGTCGATCGTCATCGGCACGTCGATCGCCTACCTCACCGTTCGCACCGACGTGCCGCTGAGGGAGTTCATCTTCGCGGCCTCCCTCATCCCCCTCATCATCCCCGGAGTGCTTCACACCATCGCCTGGATCTTCATCGCCAGCCCCGACATCGGTTGGGTGAACCACGCGTTCGCTCCGCTGCTGGGATCGAACTTCTTCAACATCTTCTCGATGCCGGGGATGATCTTCGTCGAGGCGTTAAACCAGGCCCCGCTGGTCTTCCTGCTGATGTACGCGGCCTTCAGGAGCATGGATCCCTCGCTGGAAGAATCGGCCTACATGAGCGGCGCCAGCTTTGCCACCGTCTTGCGGCGCATCACCTTGCCGCTGGTGCGCCCCACGCTGTACGCGTGCGTGCTGATCATGCTCGTGCTGGGACTGGAGTCCTTCGAGGTGCCCACGCTGCTCGGGATGCCGTCCGGCATCTGGGTGTTCACGTCCCGGATCTACCGGGTCCTGAGCCAGTTCCCTGTGATGTACGGCGAGGCCGGGGCGTATTCCATCACCCTGCTGATCTTCACGACGGCGGGGGTGTTCTGGCAGTCACGGCTGAACCGCCGGGGCAAGGCATTCCAGACGGTCACCGGCAAGGGCTTCCGGCCGAACCCGATGCGGCTCGGGCGCTTGCGCTGGGTGGCGACCACCGGCCTCCTGGTCTACTTCTTCATCGCCGCGGTGCTTCCGCTGCTGGTGCTGTTGTACATGTCCTTCCAGCCGTACTACACGGCACCGACAGCCGAGAGCTTCGGGCGACTGACGCTGGAGAACTACCGCTACACCTTCTCCAACGCTTCCGTGCTCGGTGCGCTCACCAACTCCGTGGTCCTGGCCATCAGCGCCGCCACGGCCGTCATGCTGGTCATGACCATCGCGGCGTGGCTCGTGGTGCGCTCCCAGCTACGCGGACGATGGCTCATCGACAACCTGGCGTTCCTGCCGATCACCGTGCCCGGCCTCGTCATGGGCGTGGCGCTGCTCATCGTGTACCTGCGCGTCCCGTTGCCCATCTACGGCACCCTGTGGATCCTCTTCATCGCGTACTGCACGAGGTACATGCCGTACGGCATGCGCTACGCCGCCTCGGCGATGTACCAGATCTCCAGCGAGCTGGAGGAGTCGGCCCAGACCAGTGGTGCGAGCTGGCTGCAAACGTTCAGGCGCATCCTGCTGCCGCTGATCGCCCCGGGCTTCCTCGCGGGCTGGATCTACATCGTGATGGCCGCTGTGCGAGAGCTGTCGAGCTCTGTCCTGCTGTACTCGCCGGGCAACGAGGTCCTCGGGGTGCACCTGTGGGAGCAGTGGGAGAACGGTCGCGTGACCGAGCTCGCAGCCGCCGGCATCATCCTGATGCTGATGCTGGTCGGCCTCGTGCTCTTTGCCCGAAAGCTCGGCGCGAACGTGGGGGTCCAGCAGAGTACGTAGAGACCTCCCGGTCTTCAGCCTGCACCCGCAGACGGCGGGTTGCCGCGCCTTCGTGATCCCGCGTTCAGCAGCCGCCGTCCCTAGGCGAATTGGAGTTGCTCGCCATGGTGTCCCACGTTCCGCCGCTCACCTTCGGTCCCGGGGCAGTCGACTGGCAGCACCGGATCGACACTGCCGAGCTGCGGCGACAGCGCGCAGCGCGTGCGCGTCAGGTCCTCAAGGAGCGCGGCGTCGCGGCCGTCCTGGTGGCAGGGCCCCTGGCGTGTCGCTACCTCACCGGGTTGCGTGGCCCCGAGTACACCCCCGAAGTGTGGTTCGTGCTATTCCCCGCCGAGGGGGAACCGGTGGTCTTCGCGCATGCTGGCTACATCCGAAGCCTGCCTGACGAGGCGCCCTGGATTCATGAGTGGCGCATCGCACGGGCGTGGTTGCGCGGCATCGCGGGCACGGAGGCGTCAAAGCATGAGGCCGCGAAGTTCGCCGATGACGTCCGCGCCGAGCTGCAGCAACTGCAGCTGCTGGACGAACCGCTGGGGGTGGCGGGCTTCGATCGCTATGCCCGCCCGGCCCTGGTCGACGCCGGCATCAAGATCATCCCCGGCGATGACGTCTTGCTCGACGCGATGGCGGTGAAGACCCCGGAGGAGCTGTCGTGCCTGCGCATGGCGGGCACCATCACCGATCGGATGTGGGTCGCCATGGAACGTGCCTGCCGGGCCGGTATGACCGACGGCGAGCTGTCATCGGTGGGCAAGTCCGCTGCCAGCAGCGCAGGTGCCGACTCGGTGAAGGCGGGATTTCGTTCCGGCCAGCTCGCTCTCGAACGCGGGTTCAAGAGCAACCAGTTCATTGTTCCGGGTGACCTGATGTACGGCAACGTGTGCGGGACGAGTTACCTCGGATACCGCACCTGCGTCTATCGCACGTTCACGGTCGGGCGCGAGCCCACCAAGCAGGAGATCGGCTGGATGGACCGACTGCAGGGGCGGCTCCTGGCCGTCATCGAGGAGCTGCGACCGGGGGCGATGAGCAGCACCGCGGCGAAGCACTTCCCGCCCGCCACGGAGTGGGGGTACGCGGACGAGGTTGAGGTCCTGACGATCGAGATCGGGCACGGCATCGGGCTGAACGGTTACGAGCAACCGGCGATCAACCGCCAGTGGTCCATGGATCATCCACAACCGATCAAGGAGGGCATGGTCATCGCAGTCGAGGGTCGTGAGGGCATCCCGGGACAGGGGACCGTGCGACTCGAGCAGATGGTCATCGTCACCAAGGATGGTCCTCAGCTGATCGACAGGTATCCCACCGGCATCAAAGCCATCGGATGAGGGGCGGTGCCGGGACGTGAAGCCTCTTCGGGTGTCACCACGGAGAGCTCTGCTTTCCATTTGTGGCCCGGCAGCGTCTGCCGCCTCCACGTGCCGGCGGCGTCCGACCGTTCCTTGAGCCCGGCCACGGCGTCCGCGGCGTCGACCGGCGGTCTGGGATGGCTTGGTCACTGGCGCCGTGCGAGGATGCCGGCATGGAGCCGACGGTGGGGTCTTCATGACCGGCGACCCCCTGCTTTCCGTGCGTGACCTGCGCGTCCGCTTCGGGACCAACCGTGGCGTGGCCCGTGTGGTCAACGGGCTGAGCTACGACCTGCGCGCCGGTGAGACGCTTGCGCTGGTCGGCGAGTCCGGCAGCGGCAAGAGCGTGAGCGCGCTCGCCCTGCTCGGCCTGATCCCTCAGCCACCCGGCCGGGTGGACGGCGAGGTGTGGTTCGAGGGCACCGACCTGGTCGCCGCCGACCGCGAGCAGTTGCGCCGGCTGCGCGGCAACCGCATCGCGATGATCTTTCAGGACCCGATGACGTCGCTGAACCCGGTCCTGACCATCGGCCGGCAACTGACCGAGGCGACCGAGCTGCACCTGGGGCTGTCGCACACCGGGGCCCTGGACCGCGCCGCCGAACTGCTGGCCAAGGTCGGCATCCCCGAACCGCGCCAGAAGCTGGACGCCTACCCCCACCAACTGTCCGGCGGCATGCGCCAGCGGGTGATAATCGCCATGGGGCTGTCCTGCGACCCGGCGGTGCTGATCGCCGACGAGGCCACCACGGCGCTGGACGTGACCACGCAGGCGCAGGTCACCGAGTTGGTGGGCGAACTGCAGCAGGAGTTCGGCACGGCAGTGCTGTGGATCACCCACGATCTCGGGGTCGTGGCGGGCATCGCCGACCGGGTGCTGGTGGTGTACGCCGGGCAGGTGGTCGAGTCGGCCAGCGTCGGCGACCTCTATGCGCGCCCGTCCCACCCCTACACGGCGGGGCTGCTGGGCTCGCTGCCGGTGCTCGGCGGGGCTGGCGACGCGGACCTGCGCACCATCCCGGGCCTGCCGCCCGACCCGACCGCGCTGCCCCCCGGCTGCGCCTTCTGGCCGCGCTGCCCCCAGCGCGGCGACGACCGCTGCGCCG
>WHTC01000298.1 GCA_009379795.1 Nitriliruptorales bacterium
GATCGCCGCCGCCCGCGAGGCGGTGGAGGGGGCGAGGCAGCGACTGCGGGAACTGCGCGCGGCGGCCGAGGCCGACCGGGATGCGGCCAAAGACGCCCGTCGGCGCGCCGATCAGTCCGACATCGAGGCCACGCGCGCGGAGCGCCGGGCCGAACTGGCGCGCCGGCAGGCCGAAGCGGACGAACGGGGGGCGCGTAACGCCGCCCGGGACGCCCAGCAGGCCGAGGTCGCCGCCGAGCGGCAAGCCGAGGATCTGGTACTGGCCGAGCGCCGCCTGACCGAAGCCGAGGCCGAGGGCGCGCCAACGGCCCGCGCCCGGTCCGAGGAAGGGTGACCGGCGAGCGCGCCGTTGAGACCGCAACCCGCGGGAGCCGCGGCACCGAGTCGCAGAGTGAAGCGACCGTTGCTCAGCACCCCGACGGTGGCTGCGGCCTGGGCGATCGCGAAACCGCCTCTGGGCCCTCAGCCGCTGACGTGCAGGGTGAGAATGGCCATGTCGTCCACCGGCGCCGCCTCGACGAAGTCCCGGGCGGCGCGCTGCACCGCGTCCACGACTGCGGGGGCGTCGCGACCCGCGACGCTGGCCAGCGTCTCAGCCAGATGATCCTCGAAGAACTTCCCCTGCTGTCGCCGCTCAGTGATGCCGTCGGTGAAGCACACCAACGTGTCGCCCGGGTCCAGCGGCACCTCCACCTCATGGAGATCGGGGACGGCGTGCACGCCGAGCAGCGACCCGGGCATTCCGACCAGTCCGGTGACGGCTGCGGCCTCGACGCCCTTTCCGCGTACGTCCCCGACCGCCAGGAGCCAGCGACCCTGTCCAGCGGCGAAGGCGTCATAGAAGTCCCCGCCGACCTCACCCTCCCCCGCCGCGAGATAGCCCGCGGATAGTTGTGCCCAGGGCAGTTCTGGGAGGGAGGAGGGCAGCAGGCTGGCCTGCAGCTTGCGCGCCACCCGCGCCCGCTCGGCGAACGCCTGCGCATTCGCGACGGCCGTCGCCGCCCGGGCGGCGAACTCCTGGGCGAGCGCAAGATCCGCCTCGTCCGCGGTGCGAGGCGCTTCGTTGGCGAGCGTGACCGCCCCGACGACCTGCTGACCGTGGCGCAACGCCACGCTCATGCCGGAACCGAGACCGACCTGGCGCAGGATCGCGAGATGCTCCGGATCCTCGGCAATGCGCTCGAGCAGCTCGTCGGAAAACTTTGGATACAGGCGCGATTCACCGGTGCGCAGCACCTCGGCCGTCCCACCGGGCCGGTCCAGCCGCAGGGGCCAGCGCTCGCTCATCCTGCGTGCAAGCGCCACACGCTCGGGATCGGAATGTGCGGTCGCCACGTTCACCGGCTGGCCCTGAGCGTCCAGCAGGTACACCGCGCACCAGTCGGCCAGCCTGGGGACCGCGATTCGGGCGAACCGCGCGAGCGTCTGGTTGACGTCCAGTGAGGCGTTCAGGATGCGCGAGGCCTCTGCCAGGAACGCCAGCCGTCTGGCGGCGGCCTCGGCCTCCCGCCGCGCGTTCGCCTCGGCTTCGTACAGCCGCGCTCGCTCCAGCGCCTGCGCCAACTGCCCGGCGACCGCATCGAGGAACACCAGGTCCTGGGGATCAAGCGTCCGGGGAGGGGACCAACTGACGCCCAGCACGCCGAGCAACCGGTCCTCCCACAGCAGCGGCAGCGCGGTAATCGCGCGGTCCTTCAGCGGCCGCACCAACCCCTCCATGCCCGGATTGTCCCCGAGCATGGCGTCGCGGGAGTCATAGTGCACACGCTGCCTGGCGCGCCGCCTGCGCGAGCGGCAGCGGCGCGTCGACCGGGAAGCGCCGGCGCAGGTGCGCTACCACCTCGGACCGGTACCCCGCCGGGCCGACGACCTCCAGGTGCGCGCCATCGCGGGTGAGGATCGTCGTCGCCGCACTGTCAGCGCCGATCTCGGGCACCACCCGGGACAGCACCACCTCGCTGGCGGATTCCAGGGTCGACGCCCCGGAGAGCGCCACCGTGATCGACTGGAGGCGGCTCATCCGCTCGTGGGTGTCCTGCATGATCGCCTGAAGCCGCTTCAACTCGGTGATGTCTGCACACGAGCCGACGTACCCGGCGAACCGTCCCGATGGGTCGGAGCGAGGTACGCCACGGTCCAGGACCCAGCCGTAGGAGCCGTCGGCACGGCGCAACCGGTATTCCATCTCGAAGGGCTCACGCCTTTCGAAGGTTGCCTGCTGGATCGCCAGACAGTGATCCAGGTCATCGAGATGCACGCCTTCAGCCCAGCCGTCGCCGAGTTGCCGAGCCAGCGCCCGTCCGGTCCAGTCCAGCCACGCCTGGTTGAACCACGTGCGTTTCGCATCGTTTCCCGAGATCCAGATCAGGACCGGTGGTGGGTCGACCGTCCGACGGAAGCGTGCCTCCGACTCGCGCAGCACCGTCTCGGCGAAGGTGCGCTCCGTGACCTCCCACCACACGCTGCCGACGCCCACCGTCGCACCGCGGTCGTCACGTAGCGGGTAATAGTTGTCCACGACGTGCCGTAAGACGCCAGAGCCCGCGGGGAACTCGATCGACAGCGGCTGTTCCAGCACCGGTTCCCCGGTTTCGATCACCCTCCGCATAAGCGGCCCAGCGACCTCATGGACCTCTGGCGCCACCTCGTGCGCGGGCCGCCCCAGGTGCTCCTCGATGGACGCGCCGTTGCTGGCTGCCGCTGCCTCGTTCACCGCCAGGAACCGCAGATCGCCGTAGAGCAGGGCGATGCCGGCCCCGGTCCGGCCAGGATGGGCAGAATCCGGGACAGGTCCCCGAACGGAGCGGCACGACCCGCAGAACTCGACAACCGGCTCCACCTCCCCTAGCGGGCAGACCCGACCACCACGGCATCGTGGGTCCAGAAGCCGCTGGAAAGCGCCGCAGTCAGCAACCGCCGAGGACCCCGCAAGCTGAACGAATGCCACGAGTGTCCCGTCCCCCTCATAAGGCGTCAACCTGGCA
>WHTC01000013.1 GCA_009379795.1 Nitriliruptorales bacterium
GAGTGCTTGCCGAGCACGATCTGGGATCCGGCGACGCCGACGTCCTCGGCGCGCATGATCTCGTAGGTCAGCCGGTCCTGGATGACCCCGTGCTGGTGGATCCCCGACTCGTGAGCGAAGGCGTTCTTGCCGACGACCGCCTTGTTGAACTGGATCGGGTAGCCGGTCAGCGTGGAGACCAGCCGGGAGGTCCGGGCGATCTCGGCGGTGCGGACCCCGGTCGGCATGCCGAGCAGGTCAGACCGGGTCGCCAGCGCCATCACCACCTCCTCCATGGAACAGTTGCCGGCGCGCTCCCCCAGCCCGTTGACCGCCACCTCGACCTGCCGGGCTCCGGCCCGGATCGCCTCCAGCGAGTTGGCCACGGCCAGACCCAGGTCGTTGTGACAGTGCACGCTCACGACCGCGCCATCCCCGACCCGCCGGACGATGTCGCCGATCAACTCCCCGAAGTCGTGAGGCAGCGCGTAGCCCACGGTGTCGGGGATGTTGATGGTCGTGGCGCCGGCCTCCACGGCGGCGTCAACGATGCGCAGCAGGAACTCCGGGTCCGTCCGGGTGGCGTCCTGCGGGCTGAACTCGACATCGCCGGTGGAGGTCAGCGCCCGCTTGACGGCGTCGACCGCCTGATCGACGACCTGATCCTCGGAGGCGCGCAGCATCACGCGCCGGTGGATCTCGGAGGTGGAGACGAACACGTGCAGCCGTGACCGGTGCGCGGCCTTCAGCGCCTTCGCGGCGCGCTCGACGTCCTCGGTGTTGCAGCGGGCAAGGGCGGCGATGACCGGCGCGCCCGAGGCGGTGCCGACGGTTTCAGCGATCGCCTTGACCGCCTCATAGTCGCCCTGGCTGGCGACGGGGAAGCCGGCCTCGACAATGTCGACACCGAGGCGGGCCAGTTGCTCGGCGATCTCCAGTTTCTCGCCGACGTCCAGGGAGATGCCGGGGGCCTGCTCGCCGTCCCGCAGGGTGGTGTCGAAGATCCGTACACCATCAGGTACCGCGATATCGCTCATGGAAGTTCCTCGATTTTCTTTGACCAGTGCACCCTGGCGTGCTCCTCCGCGGGGGGGTTGAGTGCGGTGTGGGAAATCCGCCCCGCGGCGTCAAAGAATGAGGAGGAAGAGGCCGAGAAGGCCGGTAAGCAGGCGTACGAGCAGGCTCGGAACGCCAAAGGCGCGCCGGGAGCGGGTCGAACCACTGCTCGTCTGCATCGCGACAGGTGTATCCGCCCGCGGGCCCGGCGTCAACTGTTCGGCGGTGGACACGGGTCGTCAGCGCTGCCCGTGGGCGAGCCGCAACGCCAGCGCCACGGCGGCGGCAGGGTCCTCCTCCTCGGTCACCAGGGGTTCGGTGACGTCGCCGGCCGCCCGCGCCGCCCAGGTGTGCAGACCCACCACGGGCCGGCCCAGCTTGCGTGCGAAGGCGATCTCCGACAGCGTGCCGTACCCGCCACCGACCGCCACGACCGCGTCGGCGCTGCGCACCAGGACCAGGTTGCGCGCCTCGCCCAGGCCGGTCGCGATCGCAACGTCGACCCAGGGGTTGGCGGCGCTGCGGTCGCCGCCGGGGAGGATGCCGATGGTTGTCCCCCCGGCGGCCTTGGCGCCTCGGCAGGCGGCGGCCATGACGCCCCCCAGACCGCCGCAGTACACCAGACCGCCTGCGCGGGCCACCTCGGCCCCGACCCGCTCCGCCAGATCGGTCAGCGGGTCGGAGGATGGCAGGTCGGGATCACCAGCGCCGACGACCGCGACGGCGGACTGTCGCATCTTTTACTCCTTCTTGATCGGTTTCTCGGGCCACGGGCCCGTCCATGCACAATGATGGTCCCCGCGGGGGCCCAGCACGCGAGCGATTCGGAGAGAGGTATGGAAGTCATGCTGCGTTGCAGCGTTCCGGACCGGCCAGGCGCCTTGGCGACATTGGCAGGCACCATTGGCGAGGCCGGCGGTGACATTCAAGCCGTCGACGTGGTCGAGTCCGGTCGCGGGCATGCGCTCGACGACCTCGTGGTCGTCATCGACGGCCCTCAGCAGTTGTCGGTGCTGGTGGAGAAGATCCAGGGCCTCGAAGGCTTCGAACTGGTGCACGCCGGCCCCTCGCGCGGCCACCCCGGGGACGCCGTCACCCGTCTCGCCGTGGGCCTGGAGGCGATCCTCAACGGGGCCATGACGCTCGAACACGGGTTGGAGGCGTCACTGGGAGGTCTGCTCCGGGCGTCACAGGCAACGTTCGTCGATGCCGCGGATGTCCCGCAGGCTACCGGCAAGCGCCTGGTCCTGGCCGTCGACCACCGCGTGCTGGTGCTCACCCGCGACTACCGCTTCACCGACACCGAACGGGAACGCGCCGAGGCCATCCTGCGCGTGGCCCTCGAAGCCGTCAGCGCCCGCGCGTCCCTCGCATGACGCCCGTCGACCCTGGAGCATCGCACGAACCGCCGGCGCACCGTTCTCGCACCTGCTACAGCGAAGCCAAGAGGAACGCCGGATCCTCGACGCAGTCGGCGACGAAACGTAGGAAGCCGGCGGCTTCGCCGCCGTCGCAGATGCGATGGTCGAAGGCGATCGACAGTTGCACGACCTTGCGGACGGCGATCTCGCCGTCCGCAACCCACGGCTTGTCGGCGAACCGGCCCACGCCGAGGATCGCCGCCTCCGGATGGTTGATGATCGCGCTTCCTCCATCCACCCCGAACGAGCCGTAGTTCGACACGGTGAAGGTGCCGCCGGTCAACTCCTCGGGCCCGAGCGTGCCTTCACGCGCGCCCGTGGCCAGGCGCTGGAGCTCACGAGCGAGGTCGAGGATGGACCGGCGCTCGGCGTGCTTGATGACCGGAACGATCAGCCCGCGGTCGGTGTGCGTCGCCACCCCCAGGTGAATGTGGGCCGGGATCACGATCTCGTTCGATTGGGTGTCCAGGCGCGCGCCCAGCATCGGGTAATCGCGCAGTCCGGCGACGCACGCCCGCAGGATCAGCGCCAGAGGCGTGATGCGCACCTCGCTCTGGCGCTCGTTGAGCCGCGCGCGGACGTCCCACAGTGCGCTCCCGTCGCAGTCCACCCACGTGGTGGCCTCGGGGATCTCCTGACGGGAGCGCGTCATCTTCTCCGAGATCACCTTCCGCACCCCGCGCACGGGGATGCGCTGCTCGTTCGGCGGGGCCGAGCCGAGACGCTGGAGGTCGGGCGCTGTGATCAGCACCCCTTCCCGCTCGTCCTCATGCTCGGTGCGGCCCACCGGCGCCGGCGCGCACGGCTCCTGCGAGGCCGCCAACTCGCGGGCGTGGGCGTGCACGTCGTCGTGCACGATCCGCCCTTCCGGGCCGGATCCGGGCACGTCGGCAAGGTTGACGCCGAGATCCTTGGCCAGCTTGCGGACCGGAGGCTTGGCCAGGGGGCGCTCCCCCGGTCCGCGCCGGTGCGCCGGCCGGTGACCGGCAGCGCCCGCGCCTCCGCCCGGACCGCCGCCCCGGCTCCGGCGGCGAGCACCGCCATTGCCAGTGCCGTAGCCGACGAGCACGTTTCCGGACCCGCCCTCGTCCGCGGGCGCGGCTTCGGAGCCGATGGTCAGCAGCGGCTTGCCGACCTCGACCTCCTCGCCAACCTCGGCATGCAGCGCGATGACGGTCCCCTCGAACGGCGAGGGAACCTCGACGACGGCTTTCGCGGTCTCGATCTCGGCGATGGGTTGGTCGATCTCGACGGTGTCACCGACGGCGACCAGCCAGCGCACGACCTCGCCCTCGGTGAGCCCCTCACCGAGGTCGGGCAGCAGGAAGTCCCTGGTGTCGGCCATGGTCAGAACCTCAGGCTCCGCTCGACCGCATCGAGGATGCGATCCACTTCAGGGAGAAAGAACTCCTCGAGCTTGGCGGCCGGGTAGGGGATGTCGAAGCCGCCGACTCGAAGGACCGGCGCCTCCAGCGAGTAGAAGGCACGCTCACTGACCAGAGCGGCGACCTCCGCTCCGAAGCCGGCGAACACCTGTGCCTCATGCACCACGATTGCGCGGCCCGTGCGCTGCACGCTGTCGACGATGGTGGCGCCGTCGAGCGGGTTGAGCGAGCGCAGGTCCACGACCTCCAGGTCCCAGCCCTCCCCCTCGGCAGCCTGCGCCGCGTCCAGGCAGGTGTGCACCATCGGCCCGTAGGCGAACAGCGTCGCGGTGGTCCCCGGCCGGCGGACGACCGCGGTGCCGATCGGCTCGGTGCGGGCCGGCAGGTCGGCGTCCTCCTTGAGCCAGTAGCGCCGCTTGGGCTCGAAGAAGATCACCGGATCCGGGGCCTCGATGGACTCGCGTAGCAGCGAGTAGGCGTCGCTGGGCGTGCCCGGTGAAACGACCTTCAGCCCGGCGGTGTGGGCGAAGTAGTTCTCGGGGCTCTCCGAGTGATGCTCCACGGCACCGATGCCGCCGCCGAAGGGGATGCGCACCACCACCGGCAACTGCACCGTGCCGCGCGAGCGATTGCGCATCTTGGCGAGGTGGCTGACGATCTGCTCGAAGGCCGGATGGGTGAAGCCGTCGAACTGCATCTCGACCACCGGCCGGTAGCCGTACAGCGCCATCCCGACCGCAGTTCCCACAATCGCGGACTCCGCGAGCGGCGTGTCAAAGCAGCGCTTGTCGCCGAAGCGCTCCTGGAGCCGGTCGGTGATACGGAAGACGCCGCCGAGCTGGCCCACGTCCTCCCCGTACATGACCACCCGCTCGTCGGCCTCCATGGCGTCGTGCAGTGCGGTGTTCAGCGCCTGGGCGAGCGTGATGCTCATCGGCCGTCCTCCTGACCGTCGGCGGCCTGCAGTTCTGCGCGCAACCGGGCACGCTGCTCGTCGAAGCTCGGCGGCGGCTCGACGTAGACGTGCTCGAACAACTCGAGTGGGTCGCCGTGCGGCGCGTCGGCGATCTCCTCGCGCATGCGCCGGGCGCAGTCCGCGGCCTCGGCGTCGATCTGGGCGCGGACCTCGTCGCCCAGCAGGCCCTCGGCGGCCAGGAAGGTCTTGAAGCGCGCGATGGGGTCTCGCGCCTTCCACTCCGCCACCTCCTCCGGGGTGCGGTAGCGGCTGGGATCGTCGGTGGTGGTGTGTGCCTCCATACGGTAGGTCACCGCCTCGATGAGGCTCGGGCCCTCGCCGCGACGCGCGCGTTCGACCGCCTGCCGCATGACCGCATACGTGGCCAGTACATCGTTGCCGTCCACCCGGTAGCCGGGCATGCCGTAGCCGATGGCCCGATGCGCGATCGACGGCGCCCGGGTCTGCCGCGACAGCGGCACGCTGATCGCGTACTGGTTGTTCTGCACGAAGAACACACAGGGGGCGTCGTAGACGGCGGCGAAGTTCATCGCCTCGTGCGGGTCACCCCCGCTGGTGGCGCCATCGCCGAAGTAGGCGACGGCGACCAGGTCCTTGCCGTCGAGGCGGGCGGCCATGGCGTAGCCCGCGGCGTGCAGTGTCTGGGTCCCGGTCGGGATCGAGAGCAGCGCGAAGTTGTGCTGGTAGGGATCGTGGCCCGACAGCCAGGTGCCCCGGTACAGGTGCAGGATGCGTCCGGGGTCCACACCTCGCACCAGCGCGGCGCCCATCTCGCGGTAAGAAGGAAAGACCCAGTCGGCATCGGCCAGAGCGTAGGCGCTGCCGACCTGGGCCGCCTCCTGGCCGAGGAGGGACGCGTACACCCCCAGCTGACCCTGGCGCTGTAACGCGATGGCCTGCTTGTCCACGCGCCGGGCCAGCACCATGAAGCGGTAGAGGTCCTGGAAGTCCTCGTCTTTCAGATCCAGCGGATAGCCGTCGACTTCATGGAGGGTGCCGGCATCGTCCAGGAGTTGGATCGGCTCCCTCGGCGGGAGCAGGCCGGTCTGGTCGACGGCCGATACGTGCGCAGAGCTGCTCATCGATATGCTCCTGCGTTCGTGGCGTCGCCGGGGTCTCCGGAGATCGCCATGGTCTCCGCGGTGCAGCGTCGGTCGCGGCAGGGATGTCGCGGCCCCGTCGCTTCCGTCTCGATACATCTCCCGGGCTGCGGCCGCCCCAGCCAGGTCGTGGCCGTAAGCGGGGAAAGATCCCGGATGTACGTCGTGCCTGCGAGCCTACACAACCACACCTGCCCGGTGGCCGCGGACAGCGAAGTCCTCCCTGGCGGGTGAAGGGCGCCGGCCGCTGGCAGCATGGTCCCATGCATACCCGGCCAGGCCTGCTCACCATCGCTCACGGCACGCGGGACCAGCGCGGGGCCGACGAGATGGATGAGCTGCTCGAGCACCTGCGCCGGCGGCTCCACGCTCCGGTGGGCAACGGCTGGCTGGAGGAGTTCGCCGAGCCTGACGTCGTCACCGCTGCCGGCCGCCTGGTCGAGCAGGGGGTGACGCGGATGGTCACCGTGCCCTTCCTGAGCTTCGGCGCGGGGCACGCCAAGACCGACGTGCCCCAGGGCGTCGCTGAGCTGCGCGCCGCCTTCCCTGAGGTGACCGTCCGGCATGGCCGGGTGCTGGGGCTGCACCCGGAGTTGTTCGCGCTTGCTCGCCAGCGCGTGGAGGCCGTGCGTTCAGGAACGATCAGCGAGGACGAGGTGCTGCTGGTCACCGCCTCCGGGTCCAGCGACCCGGACGCCAACGGCGACCTGTGGAAGGCGGCCCGCTTCCTTGCCGAGGGCACCGGGCACCGATGGGTCGAGGCGGCTTTTGCGGGGGTCACCTGGCCCACCGCCGACGTCGTGCTGCGACGCGCGGTCGCGGCCGGGGCCAGACGGGTGGTGCTGTTCAGCTGGTCGCTGCTCGCCGGGTTGCTGGAGCGGCGCGTCGCCCGCTGGGCCGATCAGGTTGCCCAGGAATCCAGGATCGAGATCCTTGACGCCGGCCGTTTCGGCCCCGACCCTCTGGTCGCCGACGTGGTGCTCGACCGTTACCGGGAGGTGCTGGAGGGCGACCCACGCATGAACTGTGACCTGTGCGCCTACCGGGTGCCCCTGCCTGGCCTGGAGCGGCGCGTCGCCGCTCCTTCCGCCGGAGGCCGGCGTGCGGCGGCGGTCGAGGAGGGGAGTGAAACGTAAGGTCCTGGTCAGACCCGCTGGATCAGCAGGATGATGAGGAGAACGAGCACGACCGCGACCAGGATGCCGATCAGGTTTCTGGGCATGGACTGTTCCTCTTGTTCGTCGGGTGCTCAGTATCCTAGGTTTGGATCCACGACTCCCAGGAGTGGCTGGTCGGCCGCATAGCGTCGGACGTTCTCCTCGATCCGGGCCGTCAGCAGCGGGATCGCCATGTCCTCGGTGTTGGCCGTGTGTGGTGTCACGATGCAGTTCGGCAGCGCCCACAGCGGGTGCCCCTCAGGGAGGGGTTCGGGGTCGGTCACGTCCAACGCCGCACCGCCGATCGCGTTCTCGCGCAGGGCGATGACCAGATCCTCGGTGACCACGTGCTCTCCGCGGGCCACGTTGACCAGCCAGGCATGCGGCTCCATCAACTCGAACTCGATCTCGCCGATCAGCCCGCGGGTCTCCGGTGTGAGAGCCAGCGCCACGAAGACCACATCCGCGCCCTTGAGCGCCTCGTAGCGCGCGGCGAAGTCAAGGACCGTCTCGACCCCGTCCATCGGCTGAGCATGGCGTCGCACCACGGACACCGCACAGCCGAAGGGGCGCAGCAACCGCAGCAGCTCCTGGGCGATGCCGCCACCGCCGAAGATGGTCACCCGCCCGTCGATCAGGCTGATGCCCGACTGCTCGCCCCACGCGTGGGCCAACGACCGGCGCTTGAGGTCGCGCAACCCCGCCAGCGCCAGCGACAGCGCGTGCTCGGCGACGGGAGGTGCGTACACGCCTTTGCCGCAGGTCCAGATGTGCTCGTGGTCGAACACCCCGGCCTCCGCGTAGGACTCCACCCCAGCCCATGGCAACTGCACCCAGCGGATGTTGTCGTACTCCTCCAGAAGCGCCGTCAGGCGGGCCTCGCTGTCACCGCGACCGCCCGCATCGGTCCACACCAGTGCCTCGGCCTCGTCGAGGGTGACCAACTGCCCGCCACCGTCCAGGACGGCCACGCGCGCCCAATCTCGCGTCCCCTCCGGCAGGACCGCGGCCTTCACGGGTCTCCGCGCGCCCATCAGTCAAGGTCCAGAGAGCGGGCGTCGGAGGCCCCGATGGTGGCGGCGATCTCGTCGATCACGCCGGCTGGGACCGCGGAGTCGACGGCCATGGCGATCAGCGCCTCCCCACCGGCTTCGCGCCGGCCGACCTGCATGGTTGCGATGTTCACGTTCGCCTCCCCCAGGGCCCCGCCGATGAGACCCACGATGCCGGGCCGGTCAACGTAGCGGAAGAACACCATGTGGTCCGTAGGCTCCATGTCGATGTCGAAGCCCCACGCCTCCACAAGCCGCTCGCGGTTCGATGGGCCGATCAGCGTACCGGCCACGCGTACGTCCCCGGCGCTCAGACGGACGAGAGAGACGTAGTGCTGCGACGCCGACGAGGTGAGCGTGGACAGCTTCAGTCCGCGCTCGTCGGCGACCAGAGGTGCGTTGACGAATGTGACCGGCTCGTGGCAGACGTCGGTCAGCAGTCCCTTGAGGGCGGCCAGGGTGAGGGCCGAGGTGTCCTCGCCGACTATCCGGCCGACGTACTCGACGGTCAGCTCCGGCGTGGTGCCGGCGTGCAGGGCGGTGAACAACCGCCCCAGCTTCTCCACCAGCGGGAGGTAGGGCTTCAGGCTCTCGGGCACGGCCGCTCCCACCTGCAGGTTGACGGCTGACGGCACGAAGTCGCCGCGCAGGGCGGCCACGACCGCCTCTGCGACCATAGTCCCGGCCTTGTCCTGCGCCTCGGTCGTCGATGCGCCCAGGTGCGGGGTCACGACGACATTGTCCAGTCCGAACAGCGGCGAATCGGTGGTTGGCTCGATGCTGAAGACATCGAGCGCCGCGCCGGCGATCCAGCCCTCCGCGCATGCCCGGTACAGCGCGAGTTCATCGATGATCCCGCCCCGGGCGGTGTTCACGATCCTGGCGGTGGGCCGCATGCTGCGCAACTCGGTCTCGCCGACGATCCCGACGGTCTCGGGTGTCTTGGGCAGATGCACGGTGAGGATGTCCGCCGCCCGGCACAGTTCGGCGACGCTGTCGATCAGTTCCACCCCCATCCGAGCGGCCCGCTCCACCCCGACGTACGGGTCGTAGGCGTAGAGCTTCATGCCGAACGCCGAACACCGTTGGGCCACCAGCGTCCCAACCCGCCCGAGGCCGAGCACGCCGAGTACCTTGCCGTGCAACTCCACGCCCTGGAACTCGTTGCGCCTCCACGCACCGGCACGCAGCGTGCGATCCGCCTGCGGGATCAGCCGGGCCAGGGACAGCAGTAGGGCAACGGTGTGCTCGGCGGCGGAGATGACGTTGGACTGCGGGGCGTTGCAGACCAGCACGCCGCGCGCGGTCGCGGCCCGGACGTCGACGTTGTCCAGACCGATCCCGGCGCGGGCGACGACCTTCAGGTTGGTGCCGGCGGCCAGGACGTCAGCGTCGATGGTGGTCGCCGAGCGCACCACGACCGCGTCGTAGACGCCGATGGCCTCCACCAGCCCGGGCTTGTCCAGCCCCGTGCGCACATCCACGTCGTAGTGGGCGGCGAGGGCGCTCACCCCCGCTTCGGACAGTTGGTCGGCTACGAGCACGCGCATCTTGCGAAAGCCTCCGGGTGGGAAATCGGAAAGAGAAAGGGGAAATGAGCAGGTCACGAACCATTCAGCCGGGCATGAATCTGGCGCGTCGCGGTTGACCGGTTCAACGTGTAGAAGTGGATGCCCGGTGCGCCGCCGTCCAGCAACCCATGCGCCAGTTCCGTCGCGACCTCCACGCCGATCGCCCGGACCGCCTGCGGGTCCTCCTGCACGGCGCGCAACCGGGCAGCGAGATCCTCGGGGAAGGCCGCTCCCGACAGTGCCGCGAAGCGCTCGATCTGTCGCACGTTGGTGACCGGCATGACGCCGGGGATGATCGGCACCGTGCAGCCGGCCTCGCGGGCGGATCGGACCAGGCGGAAGTAGTCGGCCGGGTCGAAGAAGAACTGCGTGATGGCGAAGTCCGCGCCAGCGGCGCACTTCTGTGCCAGGTACTTCACGTCGGTGGCGAGGTCGGCGGCTTCGGGATGCTTCTCGGGAAAGGCGGCCACGCCGACGCAGAAGTCGCCCTCCTCGTGCAGCAGGCGGACAAGATCCTCGGCGTGGTGCAACCCGCCATCGTGCGCCTCCCACGCTACGTCCGGGCCGCCGGGCATGTCGCCACGCAGGGCGAGGACGTTGCGCACCCCGGCGTCGCGGAAGCGGCGGATGGTGGCCCGCACATCCTCCCTGCTCACAGCCACACAGGTGAGGTGGGCGACCACGGTGAGGTCGGTTTCATTGGCAATGCGCTCGACGACCCGCAGCGTCCGGTCGCGGGTCGACCCGCCGGCACCGTAGGTGACGTCCACGAACGTCGGCCGCAGCGGCTCAAGGTCGCGGATCGCCTGCCACAGCTGCTGCTCACCCTCGTCGGTCTTGGGCGGGAAGAACTCGAAGGAGAACGAGGGGCGCTGTGTGGCGAGCAACCGCCTGATCGTCAAGGCCATGCCTGCACGCTACCCGTCTGAGAACTGCAATTCGATCTGGACTGTCGCGCCGGCATTCGCCTAGCCGTGCACGCGATCTCGCGCGGGCCCGCCCGGGGGAGGACCTCCGGGGCGTCGTCAGTGGTCGGTGGGCTCCGGCAGCCAGCTCATCATCGAGCGCAGTTCGGCGCCGACCTGTTCGATCTGGTGCTGGGCCTGACGGCGCCGGTGGGCCCGGAAGGCCGGCTGGCCAGCCTGGTTCTCCAGGATCCACTCACGCGCGAAGCTGCCGTCCTGGACACCGGCGAGGGTCTCGCGCATGCGCTGCTTGACGCTGTCGTCCACCACGAACGGGCCGCGGGCGTAGTCGCCGTACTCGGCCGTATCCGACACCGAGTAGCGCATGCGCTTGAAGCCGCCCTCGTACAGCAGGTCAACGATCAGCTTGAGCTCGTGCAGGCACTCGAAGTAGGCGACCTCGGGCTGGTAGCCCGCCTCGACCAGGGTCTCAAAGCCCTTCTGGACCAGACTGGACACGCCACCGCACAGCACGGCCTGCTCGCCGAACAGGTCCGTCTCCGTCTCCTCGGCGAAGGTGGTGTCCAGCACGCCCGCGCGGGTGCAGCCGATGCCCTTCGCGTAGGCCAGGGCCAGTTCGCGCGCCTGCCCGGTGGCGTCCTGCTCGACGGCCAGCAACGCCGGGACGCCGTTGCCCTCGGTGTAGGTCCGGCGCACGAGGTGGCCCGGGCTCTTCGGCGCGATCATGCAGACGTCCACCGACAGCGGCGGCACGATCTGCCCGTAGTGGATGTTGAACCCGTGGGCGAAGAACAGCGCGTCACCCTCGACCAGCCCGGGTTCGATCTCGTTCCGGTAGACCTCGGCCTGCACCGTGTCAGGCAAGAGCACCATGATGAGGTCCGCGACCTTCGCCGCACCGCTGACCGAGAGGACCTCCAGACCCGCGGCGCGCGCGTCATCGGCGCTGCGTGATGCCGCGTGCAGCCCCACCCGCACGTCCAGGCCGCTCTCCTGCAGGTTGCGCGCGTGCGCGTGGCCCTGCGAGCCGTAGCCGATGACGGCGATTCTCCGCCCCTGGAGGAGCTCCAGCGAGGCATCCTCGTCGTAGGACATCCGGACCGGCCCGCCGGCCGGGCTCTGCTGACCTTCGGTCATGCTCATGCGCTCCTCTCAAGGCGCAGCGCGCGCCCTTCCGTGATGGATTTCGAACCCCGCCCGATGCCGATCATCCCGGATCGCACCAGTTCGCGGATGCCGTAGGGGGACAGCTGGCGGACCATGGCCGCCAGCTTCCGTGGCGACCCGGTCGCCTCGAGCGTGACGGTGTCGATGTCGATGTCCACGACCCGCGCCCGGAAGATCTCGGCAATCTCCAGTATCTGCCCGCGTACTGATCCGTCGGCGGCCACCTTGACCAGTTGCAGCTCGCGCTCGCAGCTGCTTTCCGGGGAGAGCTCCACGATCTTGAGCACGTGCACCAGCTTGTTCAGCTGCTTGGTGACCTGCTCCAGCGGCTGCGCGGCGGCGTCCACGACGATCGTCATGCGGCTGACGTCGTCGACCTCGGTCGGCCCGACCGCCAGCGAATCGATGTTGAACCCGCGCCGGCTGAACAACCCCGCCACGCGCGCCAGCACGCCGGGTTTGTTCTCAACCAGCACGCTGAGTGTGTGTTGTGCCATGGTTTGCTGCTCCTGAGTGTTCGCCGAAGCCCGGCGTTAGACAGCATTGCCTTCGCGAAGGTGATCGGGGACGCCGGCGCCACCGGGTTCGCCGGCGCCACCCGGGACCGGGGCCGGAGAACCGACCTGGGCATACCACTCCTCGGCGGACTCGACGATGCTGTCGTTGCTCGCCCCGGCCGGGACCATCGGGAAGACCTTCTCCTCTGGGTCGACGCGGAAGTCCACGACCACCGGCAGCTCACCGACGGCGAACGCCTTGTCCAGGGTTGATCCGATGTCGTCGGGCCGCTCGCAGCGGAAGCCGGCGCAGCCGAAGGCCTCGGCCAACTTGACCAGGTCCGGAACCTCGAAGCCGAGGTCGATGGAGGAGAAGCGCCTCTCGTAGAACAGCTCCTGCCACTGGCGGACCATGCCGAGCGCGCCGTTGTTGATCACGCAATAGATGACCGGGACCCCCTCGGTGCGGGCGGTGGCCAACTCCTGCAGTGTCATCTGGAAGCTGCCGTCGCCATCGATGCCCACCACCGTGGTGTCGGGCCTGCCGACCTTCGCCCCGATCGCGGCGGGCACGCAGAAGCCCATCGCGCCGAGACCGCCCGAATTGATCCACCGGCGCGGCTGTTCGTAGCGGATGTGCTGGGACGCCCACATCTGGTGCTGGCCGACTCCGGAGACCACGATGCCGTCGCCGCCGAGTCGTTCGCCGATCGCGGCGATCACCTGCTGAGGCTTCAGCGGGCCGTCGGAGGGCTGCTCGTAGCGCAGCGGGTGCTCGCGGCTCCAGGTCCGCAGCGTCCGCCACCAGTCCTCCAGGACACTGCCGCGGTCGCTGGTGACCCCCGGATCGGTGAGCAGGGTTTCGAGGGCGTCCACCAATTGGGCGATGACCACTCGGCAGTCGCCCACGATCGGCACGTCGGGATCGCGGTTCTTGCCGATCTCGGCTGGGTCGATGTCGACGTGGATGACCCGGGCGCCGGGCGCGAAGGATGCGAGGTTGCCAGTGACGCGATCGTCGAAGCGCGCTCCCAGAGCGATCAGCAGGTCCGCCTTCTGCATCGCGGTGACCGCGGTCCAGTGACCATGCATGCCGGGCATGCCCAGGCACTGGGGGTGGCTGTCGGGAAACGCGCCCCTCGCCATCAGCGTGGTCACGACCGGGAGGCTGGCCAACTCGGCGAGGGTGCGCAGTTCCTCATGCGCGTTCGCCTTGATGATGCCGCCGCCCGCGTAGATCACCGGCCGGCGGGCGTTCAGGATCTCCCGCGCGGCCTCGCGGACCATCCGTCCGTGGCCCCGCAAGGTCGGCTTGTAGCCGGGCAGGGAGAGCCGGTCGGGGTAGGAGAAGGCGAAGCGGGCGTTGAGCACGTCCTTCGGGATGTCGAGCAGGACCGGCCCGGGACGGCCGGTGGAGGCGATATGGAAGGCCTCCTTAACCGCGCCGGCGATGCGCTCGGGGTTGTCGATCATCTCGTTGTGCTTGGTGACCGGCATCGTGATGCCGGTGATGTCCGCCTCCTGGAACGCGTCGCCGCCCACCGCCCCGGTCGGGACTTGGCCGGTGATCGCCACGATGGGGACTGAGTCCATGTGGGCGTCCGCCAGCGCCGTGACAAGGTTGGTCCCGCCCGGGCCCGAGGTGACCAGCGCCACGCCGACCCGCCCGGTCGCGTGAGCGTAGCCCTCGGCCATGTGCCCGGCGCCCTGCTCATGGCGAGCCAGGATGTGGCGCACGGGCGAGTCGAGGATAGGGTCGTAGGCCGGCAGGATCGCCCCGCCAGGATGGCCGAAGATGACCTCGACTCCTTCCTCTTCCAGCGAGCGGATCACTGCCTGTGCACCGGTGAGTTCCATATTCGGCCTCATGTCGGTCGTGGGGGCGGGGCGGGGAAAGAAAACGACCCCCCGCCCGTTGGTCGAGAGGTCGTGCGCCTGCGAGAAGGCCGAGAGCCGTCAGGGCAGGCGCGCCGAGCGTACGAGCACCAGGACCGGCGACGGCGTGGTAATTCGCACCGTGCTTCCCCCCGTGTCTCGCGGCCTCGTGGCGGCCTGCATCCGGCCCAGTGATCGTCCCGGGCCCGTGCGCAGTGTCGCCGCACCGGAAGCGGGTGTCAACCGGGAAGGGCGACACTCCACGGATTTGCGCGCTATGCCGCAAGAAATCTGGTAGCTAGGTGGTTCCCCGCGTCGCTGTGAGGCACAATGGCGGCACTCCGAGGCACCATGCGGGGGGTGGGTTCCCGCCCCCTCCCCCCGCAGACGGTGTACTCCGCGCGCCCTCAACGCACCAGCCCATGCCGCATCGCGATGACCACTGCCTGCACGCGGTCCTGCGCCTTGAGCTTGGCGTAGATGCGGGACAGATGGCTCTTCACGGTCTCGTCGCCCAAGCCGAGCGCCTCGGCGATCTCGTGCGTCGACTTGCCGGTGGCAAGCTCCTCGAGGACGTCCTGCTCGCGCTTGGACAGCGCCTGCAGCCCGGCGTGGCTCGCCAGCGGGCCAACCCGCTCCAGGAAGGGGCGCGTGACGTCGGGATGCAGGAAGCCCTTGCCGGCAGCGACCGCACGCACGGCCTGGACCAGTTCCTCACGGCGGACGTTCTTCGGCAGGTAGCCGGCAACGCCCGCAGCCACCGCGCGGGTGACGGTCTCATGATCGGTGAACATCGTCAGGGCCAGCGAGCGGGTGGGGATGCCGCGCTCCTCGATCAGGCGCACCGCGGCCAGCCCGTCCATGCCGATCAGGTTCACGTCCACCAGCGCCAGTTCGGGCCGGTTGCGCTCGACGGACTCGACCAGGGCTTCGCCGGACGTGACGATGTCGACGACCTCCATGTCCGGCTCGAAGGAGAGCATCGTCGCGATGCCGTCGGCGACGACGCCGTGGTCCTCTGCGATGACGACATGGATCACGGCCTCGGCCTGCGCATCAAGCTCCCCTGTCTGCTGGGGGGCTGCGCCGAATGTGCTCATCAAGCCGCCTCCATCTGCACTCGTCTGCCTTGCTGCACGCCCGTCAGACCGGCCGACGCCAGCGCCGGTCCCCCCCGAGTTCCACCGCCTCCCGGCAGAAGTTCGAGGCCGAACGCCGTTGCCCGAGTGTAGTCCCCCGACGTGGATTCCGTAGGAGGGCACAACGGATGGTTCGTCAACGGATGGCAAGCGGTCTCAAGCGGATATGAGCAGCGCGGGCCCAAGATCGGCGACCGATCGGGCTCCCGCTGCCCAGGCGGCGATCCGCAGTTGCTCGCTCAGCACGCCGACGGCCTCCACGGCCGCCGCCGGACCGGCCGCTCCCGCGGCCAGGAGTCCGCGAGCAACCCCAGCCACATCCGCTCCCAGGCACAGCACCTTGAGTGCGTCCACGCCGTGGAGGAGCCCGCCGGAGCCGATCAGCAGCACGTCGTCCCGCACGTGCCGGTCGAGGATTCCCCTGGCTTCGCGGACCGCGTCGGCGGTCGGCCATCCCCAGTCCGCGAAGGCGGCTGCCACACGCCCGGCGCGATCGTCGCGCAGCCCCTCGACGCGGGCCCAGTTGGTGCCGCCCGCGCCGGCGACGTCCACGCCGGCGACCCCGGCGTCGAGCAGGTCGGCGACGTCGGCAGGGCCCAGGCCGAAGCCCACCTCCTTGGCGATCACGGGCGCGGGCAGCGCCTCGCACAGCCGTGCGATGCGTTCCGTGAGCCCCGCGAAGTCGGTGTCCCCCCCGCGCGCGCCGGGCGGGGAACTCGACCCCGCGGTTCCAGCTTGCACCGCCTCCTGCACGGCATTGAGATGCAGGACCAGCGCGTCGGCCCCGCATTGCCCGACCAGGCGGGCACAGTCAGCGGGACCGTACTGGTGCAGTTGCACCGCGCCCAAATTGGCCAGAAGCAGGACGTCGGGTGCCACGTCGCGCACGTGGAAGCCGGGGAGGCGGTCGAGCTGCATCGACCGGCGCCCGCCCGCCCGGTCCAGCAGGAGCCTGCCCGACCCCAGGCCCAGGGCAACCCCGTGCTGCTGGGCGGCAACAGCCAGCGCGCGGTTGACCGGCCCGGCCTCGGACACCCCGCCGGTCATGCAGGAGATCAGCAGTGGCACCGCGAGGCGGCGGCCCCACAGCTCGGTCGACAGATCAACGTCGCGCAGTTCGCGCTCGGGCAGCGCGCGGGCCCGTACCCGGAGCCGCTCCAGCCCTGTCGTAGTGGTGGCGAAGCCGATGTCACCCGCAAGCGACAGACGCAGGTGATCACGTTTGCGTTGGGCGTTCTCCTCAGGGGAGGGGGCGGATGCAGGGGGCTCGGTCAAGGCTGCGGCGCGGCGCGGGCGGGCTAGCGCCAGCCCTGCACCTGCAGGCGGATGATCCGCGGTCGCGACTGGTCGAGTTCGATGATCATGATGCGCTGCCAGCGACCCAGCCCTAGGGCGCCCTGCTCGATGGGCACACTCTCCGAGGCGCACCCGAGCAGCATCTGTTTGATGTGGGAGTGCCCGTTGATGGGCTCCTCGTCCGGGGTGCCCGCCAGGGTCTTGGGGTCGCGGATCTCGAAATCGTCGTGGAAGTAGTAGGCATTCTCGGGGACCAGGCGTTCCATGAACAGCCGCAGATCCTCCAGAAAGCAGGTCTCGCGCTCGTTGATCTTGACCGCGCAGGTGGTGTGCTCACTGAACACCGAGAGCATGCCCTCGCGCACCCCCGATCGCTCAAGCAGGTCCACACACTCGTCGGTGACGTCGGTGACGTGGAAGGCCCGCTCGGTGACCAGCGACAGGCGGCGCCTGGCGATCACCGGGGTGGCGGCTCCGAGTGCGACCTCGCTGTCCAACCGCTCGACTCGCGGCGGGTCATCGGAGCGCGGCGGGGCTGGATCGAGTACTGGCGGCAGGCTCCCGTTGCCGGAGCCGTTGACCGGGATCCGATCGGAGTACGGGTGATTGATAAACGGTTGCACGCTACTCGCTTTCGTCCGTGATCCCGTTGCGCTCCCGGCGCCCGCTCAGAAGTGCCTCGGAGCTCCTCCCACGCAAACGACCGCAAAGACGTCCGGGCGGGAGGGACGACCCAGGGGGTGTCATTGCCTCTCCATCGTCGCACTTCAGCACCAAGACGGCCATCCACGATCACACCACCCGGAACAGCGCCAGGTCAGCCAGTTCCACGAGCGCGTCCCGGGCCGGTCGCGGCACCGTCGCCAGATGTGCGCGGGCCTGTTCCTGATACACGTCCATGAGTCGCTCGACGCTCTCCAGAGCACCGCAGTCGCGCACGATCTCCCTGGCGCGGTCGGCGTCGCCCTCCCCGATGCCGGGGTTGCCGAGCAGGCCGCTGAGATCCTGGCGCTCCGCCGGGCCGCACAGCGACATGGCCCGCAGGATGAGCACCGTGCGCTTGCCCTCGCGCAGATCCTCCAGTGCCCCCTTGCCGGTCGTGCCGGGATCCCCGTAGAGACCGAGCACGTCGTCGCGCAGTTGAAAGGCCAGGCCTATGGCGTCCCCGTAGCCGACCAGCGCGGCGTCCAGTGCGGGATCGACGCCGCCGATGGCCGCGCCGAGCTGTAGGGGGCGGGTAACCGTGTAGCGGCCGGATTTGAGCAGCGCCACGTGCAGCGCGTCGGGCTCGGTCGCGGCGTCGGAGCCGGCCAACCGCAGATCGAGGTATTGGCCGGCCATCACCTCGACCCGGAGTTCGGTGAAGACCTGCCGGGCGCGCGCCAGCGCGTCGGCGGACAGCGGAGCCTCGTCGAACAGCCGATCGGACCAGACGAAGGCGAGGTCCCCGGCCAGGATGGCGCCGGAGACACCGAACCAGCCGGCGTCCCCGGCAAGTCCGTCCTCGGCGTGGACATTGGCCAGCGCGACGTGCACCGCGGGCCGGCCGCGGCGCCAGACCGAGCGGTCCATCACGTCGTCATGCACCAGCGCGAAGTTGTGCAGCAATTCCACGGCGGCGGCGGCGTGCAGGACGCCGTCCAGGTGGTCCGCCCCGGTGGCACGGTGACCCCAGTACACGAATGCCGGACGGAGACGCTTCCCGCCAAGGCACACCAGGTCCGCGATCTCTCTGCCGATGCGCTCCAGCGCAGGATCAAGGCGCGACAGCCCCGACACCTGCTCGCCCATGAAGGCCTTCAGGAGTACGTCGACGGGGACACGTACGGTGTCGAGCGCCTCGAGACGCTCAGCTGGGCGGTCGCTCGTCCGGCACGATGCGAGTCGCGCTGCGGTCTCAGCCCGCGCCGTCGATCCCAGCATCTCCCCCAGTCCGTTCCTCGGGCGCCGTCAAGCGCCCGTCCGCCCCTCGTCACACGGCTCGAACCGCTACCCTACCGCCCCTCGCAGAAGGTCGATGAAGCGCAATGTTCAGGAAACGGTCAGGCGTTCACGCAACAGCTGATTGACCATCTGCGGGTTGGCCTTGCCCTGGGTTGCGCGCATCACCGCACCCACGAGTGCCCCGATCGCCTTGGCGTTGCCGTCACGAACACGCTGCGCCGCCTCGTCCTGCTCGGTGATCACCTGGTCGACGATGCGCTCCAACTCGCCCGCGTCGGACATCTGGGCCAGCCCGCGCGCCTCGACGATCTGCTTGGGCATGCTCGCGCCGCCGGACTCCAGAACCTCGTCCAGCACCTGACGGGCCAGCTTCGACGACAACGTGCCGTCGCCGACCAGTCCGATCAGCTGAGCCAGATGCGCGGCGGGCAGCGGTACGGTCGACGGGTCGATCCCCTGGGCCGTCGCCCAGCCGGTGACCTCGTTGGTCAGCCAGTTCGCCACGTCGACTGGCCCGCCTCCCGCCTTCACCGCGGCCTCGAACAGTCCCACGAGCCCGTTGCGGTTCAGGGTCGCGACCTGCGGGGGAGCCAGACCGTACCGCTCTGCCAGGCGGGCGCGCAGCGCCGCGGGCAACTCGGGAAGGCCGTCGCGCAACCGGTCGATCCACCCGGGGTCGGGGCGGACCGGCAGCAGGTCGGGGTCGGGGAAGTAGCGGTAGTCGTCCACCGCCTCCTTGGTCCGCAGCGTCGAGGTGACCTGCCGGTCTTCGTCCCAGTGACGGGTCTCCTGCATGACCTCGTGACCACTGCGCAACAGGTCGGTCTGCCGGGCGATCTCGTGATCGATCGCCCGTCCCAGGGAGCGCAGGGAGTTCATGTTCTTGATCTCGACGCGCGTGCCGAAGACGGTATGACCGACGGGGCGCAGCGAGACGTTGGCGTCACAGCGCATCGACCCCTCTTCGAGCTTGGCGTCGCTGATGGCCAGGGCCAGCACGATCGCCCGGAGTTCCGCCAGGTAGGCGCGAGCCTCCTCGCTGGTTCGCAGATCCGGCTCGGACACGCACTCCAGCAGCGGGATCCCCGCGCGGTTGTAGTCCACCAGCGAGTACTCCGCGCCGCGGATGCGCCCGCTGGTCCCCACGTGCAGGGACTTGCCGGTGTCCTCCTCCATGTGCACCCGGGTGATGCCGATGCGCCTGGCACCCTCGTCGAGGGGGACGTCCAGGTGCCCGCGCAGGCAGATCGGCACGTCGTACTGGCTGATCTGATAGTTCTTCGGCATGTCCGGATAGAAATAGTTCTTCCGGTGGAACTGGCTGGACGGGGAGATCTCGCAGTCCAGGGCGAGACCCAGCCGGATCGCGGATTCCACCGCTCCGGCGTTCACCACCGGCAGGCTGCCTGGATGGCCCAGGCAGACCTCACAGGTGCGCGTGTTGGGGTCACCGCCGAAGTCGGTCGCGCAACCACAGAACATCTTCGTGCGGGTGGACAGTTCGACGTGAACCTCCAGCCCGATCACGGCCTCGTAGCGGGTGGCCTGCTCGACGGTGGTGGTGGTCATCGGGCTCTCCTGCCCCGCCGTGGCGGCACGGTGTCGGGCACCATCAGCGTGCCTCCAGCGTGCGCGCACCGTGCGGCACGACATCGAGGTCGAGGTCGGCCTCCAGGGCACGGGCCGCCTGCAGCATCGTGGCCTCGCCCAGGATCGGCGCCATGATCTGCAGACCGACAGGCAACCCCGCCTCGTCGACACCCACCGGAAGGCTGAGCGCCGGCGAGCCGGCAAGGCTCGAGGGGACCGTGAAGACGTCGTTCAGGTACATCGCGAGCGGGTCGTCGATCTTGGCGCCGAGCGGGAAGGCCGGTTCGGGAGCGGTGGGAGCGACCAGGACGTCGCAGCGCTCGTAAGCCGCCTCAAAGTCGCGGATGATCAGCGTCCGCACGCGCTGCGCCTGCGCGTAGTAGGCGTCGTAGTAGCCGGCGGACAGCGCGTACGTCCCGATCATGATGCGCCGCTTCACCTCGCGGCCGAAACCACCCTCGCGGGTGCGGGCCATCATCTGCTCCGCGGTCTCACCCGGCAGGCGCAGCCCGTAGCGCACGCCGTCGTAGCGCGACAGGTTGGACGACGCCTCGCTGGGGGCGATCAGGTAGTAGGCGCTGACCCCGTAGGAGGCGTGGGGCATGCTGACCTCGACGATCTCGGCGCCCAGCTTGGCCAGGCGCCGGATCGCCTCCTCGACGCGCGTCCGCCCGCCCTCGGCAAGCCCTTTGGAGTCCATGAACTCGGTCACCACGCCGATGCGCAAGCCCTCGACCCCGCGTTCCAGCGCGTCGGCGTAGGAAGGAGCCTCGGTTGGAATCGAGGTTGAGTCACAGGGGTCGTGCCCGGCGATCGCCTCGAGCAGCAGGGCGGCGTCGCCGACGCTGCGGGCGATCGGCCCGACCTGGTCCAGGGACGACGCGAAGGCGATCAACCCGTAGCGGCTGACCAGCCCGTAGGTCGGCTTCACGCCGACGACCCCGCACAGCGCGGCGGGTTGGCGGATCGAGCCGCCGGTGTCGGTGCCGATGGCCAGCGGCGCCTGCAGCGCGGCGATGGCGGCGGAGGACCCTCCCGAGGATCCGCCGGGCACCCGGTCCAGATCCCAGGGGTTACGGGTCGGCCCGAACGCCGAGTTCTCCGTCGACGAGCCCATGGCGAACTCGTCCATGTTGGTCTTGCCGAGGACCACGACGCCGGCCTCGCGCAGTCGCTTCACCACGGTGGCGTCGTACACCGGGCGATAGCCCTCCAGGATGCGAGAGGCGCAGGTGGTCTCCACGCCACGGGTGCACAGCACGTCCTTGAGCGCCAGCGGCACGCCTGCAAGGGGGCCTAGGGACTCGCGCGCCGCGCGGCGGCGGTCGACGTCGGCAGCGGTGGCCAGGGCCTGATCGTCCAGCACCTGCAGGAAGGCGTGGACCTTGTCGTCGGTGGCGGCGATGCGGGCCAGGTGCGCCCGGGTGACCTCGACCGCACTCACCTCGCCGGCTTCCATGAGACGCCGGAGCCCGGCGGCCCCGGCGGTGAGCAACGGGTTCACCTCAGGCCTCCTCGTCGACGATGCGGGGCACCTGGAAGCGGCCATCCTGCGCCTGTGGAGCGGTCGAGACCGCATCCTCGGCCGGCAGCGACGGGCGCGGCTGATCCGGACGCACCACGTTGGCCAGCGGATAGGCGTGGCTGGTCGGTGGGACGTCGGCGCTGGCGACCTCGCCGACCTTCTCGGCGTAGGAGAGGATGGTCGACAGCTCGCCGCGCAGCGCCGCGACCTCGTCGTCGTCGAGCGCGAGGCGAGCGAGCCGGGCGACGTGCCGAACGTCGTCGTCGGTCAACGACACGGGTGCCTCCAGATTGGTCTTCACGGACTGGCCACTACCGTACGTTGCCGTTCTCCGCCCCGGCGAAGTGGGGCCCGTACCTCCGGCAGGGTGTCTCCGCTGCGCGGCCTGCGCAGCTAAAACGAATGATTGAACCGTAGGTCTCGCATGTGAGCCCTACGGTTCAATCATGGGGGCCGTCCCGGCCAGAGGTGGCGGGCCCTCTCGCGCAGGCCCACCTAGTCGGGCAGCGCTCCCGTCTCCAGGAGACGCACGAACGCGGCCTCGTCCAGCATCGGCACGCCCAACTGGTCGGCCTTGGCGGCCTTGGTTCCCGGGTCGGTTCCCACCACCACCGCCGAGGTCTTCTTGGACACGCTCGAGGTGACCTTTCCGCCCCGATCCTCGACGGCCTGCTTGGCCTCGTCGCGGCTGAACCCCTCCAGCCCGCCCGTGAGCACGACGGTCCAGCCCGCCAGGGTGTCGTCACGCTTGGCCGCCTCGCTATCCATGCGCACACCCAGTGTGGCGAGCTCGTCGATCAACTCGGCGTTGCGCGGCGTCTCGATGAACTGGCGCAGGGCCCTGGCCCGGATCGGTCCCACTCCCGACACCGCCGCGATGGTCACCTCGTCGGCCTCCCGCACCGCCCGCATCGTCCCGAAGCGCCGTGCGATGATGCGCGCCACGGTGCCGCCGATCATGCGGATTCCCAGCCCCACCAGCAGCCGCTCCAGCGGCCGGTCCCTTGAGGCCTGGATGCCGTCGACCAACAGTTGGGCGCTGCGCTCGGCAAAGCCCTCCAGTTGGAGCACGTCCTCGACCGTCAATCGGTAGACGCCGGCGAGGTTGCGCACGAGCTTGTGCTCGAGCAGGGCCTTGGCGGTCTCGTAGCCCAGCCCCTCGATGTCCATCGCCCCGCGGCTGGCGAAGTGCGCCAGGGACTCCAGGAGCCGGTTGGGGCAGTCGATGTTGGTGCAGTAGCTGGCGGCCTCGCCCTCCAGTCGCTGGATCGGCGAGCCGCAGAAGGGGCAGGTGGTGGGCATCCGCCAGGGACCGGCGGCCTGGACCTCCGGCTTGCGCAGCCCGAGCACCGGACCGACGACCTCGGGGATCACGTCGCCCGCCTTGCGCACGATGATCGTGTCGCCCGGACGGGCGTCCTTCATCTGTGCCTGGTCCTCGTTGTGCAGAGTGGCAAGCTGCAGGGTGGATCCCGCGACGACCACCGGCTCGAACGATGCGAACGGCGTGACCTTCCCGGTCCGCCCGACGTTGACGAAGATGTCGTTGAGCTTGGTCTCCCGTTCCTCTGGCGGGTATTTGAAGGCGATCGCCCAGCGGGGAGCGCTGGAGGTGGCGCCGAGACGCCGCCGCTGGCCGAAGTCGTCGACCTTGACGACCACGCCGTCGATCTCGTAGTCGGGGTCGTGACGGTGCTCGCGCCAGTACTCGACGAACCCGAAGACGCCCTCGGGGTCATCAAAGCTCTGGGTCTCCGCAGCAACGGGCAGGCCGGCATCGGCGATCACCTCGAGGAAGCCGGAATGCGCCGTCGCCGGCAGTCCCTCGTGGGCGCCCAGCCCATGGCAGATGAGCCGCAGCGGTCGCTCGGCGGTCTTGCGTGGATCCTTCTGGCGCAGAGCGCCCGACGCGGCGTTGCGCGGATTGGCGAAGCGCGGCTCGCCGACCTCCTCGCGGGCCGCATTCATGGCCTCGAAGGCGGCCAGGGGATAGTGAATCTCCCCGCGCACCTCCAGGAGCGGGGGCGCCTCGCCCAACTCCAGCCAACCCGGCACGCCGTCGATGGTGCGAACGTTGGGGGTGACGTCCTCGCCCTCGCGACCGTCACCGCGGGTCAGTGCGCGCTCCAGCCGGCCGTCGACGTAGCTGACGGAGATGGCCACACCGTCGATCTTCGGCTCGCAGATGTAGCGGACAACCGCACCCTCCAGCGCCCGTTCCGTGCGATCGAACCACGCGCGCAGGTCGTCGGGGGTGAAGGTGTTGTCCAGCGACAGCATCGGCTGGCGGTGCCGCACCGCCGCGAACGGGCCCGCAGGAGGCGCCCCCACCGTCCTGGTCGGTGAGGACGGGTCATCCAGTTCCGGGTGACGTTCCTCGAGCGCGCGCAACTCCGCCATGAGCGTGTCGAACTCGGCATCGCTGACGGTCGGGTCGCTCAGGGCGTAGTAACGGTAGCGGTGGTCGGCGATGGCGAGGCGCAACGCCTCGACCTGCCGCCGCAACGCCTGGTCTGCCATGAGCCTTGAGTTTAGGCGTGTCCGGTGTCAGGAATCGCAGGCGGAGCACAGGATGAGGACGACGTGATCGTCGCGCCCCCGAGGCATTCGTCGCCGTCGTAGAACACCACGGCCTGGCCGGGAGCGACCCCGACGGGCGGCTCCTGGGTGAAGCGGACCCGCACACGCGCGGCGCCCGCGTCCTCGAGGACCGCGGGCAGAGGATGGCCACGGTAGCGGACCTGGGCGCCCACCTTGCCGGTCTCCGGTGGCGCTCCGGCGACCCAGGACGGGGCGGTCGCCTCCACCCGCTCGGCCTCCAGCGCTTGGCGCGGCCCGACGTGCACGTCATCACCCTCGATGGCGGTGACGAACAGCGGCTCCGGCTGTCCGGCCAGCCCCAGCCCCCGTCGCTGGCCGACGGTGAACCGGTAGGCGCCGTCGTGGGCGCCCAGAATCTCCCCACCAGGGCCGACGAACCGCCCCGTACGCGCGCCAAGCCGCGGCCGCAGGAACCCGCCGAGATCGCCGGAGGGGATGAAGCAGATGTCGTGGCTGTCCGGCTTGGTCGCGGTGATCAGCCCGCGCTCGGCGGCCATGGCGCGCAGCGCCGCCTTCTGGTGCTCCCCCACCGGCCACAGCGTGTGCGCGAGCTGCTCCTGGGTGGCCATGTAGAGGACGTATGTCTGGTCCTTGCCGGGGTCGGCGGCCCGAAGCAGGCGGTGCCGGTCGCGCTCGCCGGTCCGTAGCCGCACGTGATGCCCGGTCGCCAGCCGGTCGAAGCCCACCGCTCGCGCGCGCGCCAGCAGCGCGGTGTACTTGACCCGCTCGTTGCAGCGGATGCAGGGATTGGGCGTGCGCCCGGTCGCGTACTCGGCCACGAAGTCTTCGACCACGCGCTCGGTGAAGGCCGCGGAGAAGTCCCAGACGTAGAACGGGATGCCGAGGCGGTCCGCCACGCGGCGGGCGTCGCGGCTGTCGTCCAGGGTGCAGCAGCCCTTGCCGGGCAGGCCGGAGGGGGTGTCGGCCATCTTCAGGTGCACGCCCGTGACGTCGTGGCCCGCCTCGACCAGCAGCGCCGCCGCCATCGAGGAATCGACCCCCCCACTCATGGCCACGAGCACCCGGACAGGCGAGGCGAGCATCACACGAACCCCCCGCCGGCGTCGCGCAGGAGCTTGACCGCTTCCCGGAAGGCGGCTGCGGCGTGCTCGACGTCGGCGGGAGTCGTGGTGCGCCCAAGCGTGAGGCGCAGGTGAGCGCGGTCGTTGGGGGCCCCGATCGCCCGCAGCACGTGGCTGGGCTCGGCGGCGCCGGACTGGCAGGCCGACCCCGTGGAGGCCTCGACCCCGCGCGCGTCCAGCGCATAGAGCAGCGCCTCGCCGTCGCAGCCGGTCACCGCCACGTTGAGGTTATTCGTGAGCCGCGCCTCGGGGTGGCCGTTGAGCGAGACGCCTCCGACGGCCAGGAGTTGGTCGCGCAGGTGGTCGCGCAGCGCCCGCTGCCGAGGCGCCTCCTCATTCAGGCTGGAGGCCGCGAGTTCGGTGGCCGCGCCGCAGCCCACGATGCCGGCCGTGTGCAGCGTCCCCGAACGCACCCCGCGCTCCTGCCCGCCACCGTGCAGGACCGGGTGGGCCGGCAGGTCGCGCCGCAGCATCAGCACCCCCACACCCTTGGGTCCGTTGAACTTGTGGGCGCTGAGCGACAGCGCGCCGATCTCCCAGTCGTCCGGTTCCAGCCGGGTCCGGCCGAATGCCTGAACCGCGTCGGTGTGCAGGGGCACTCCCCGCGACCCCAGGGCGGGCCCGATCTCGCCCAGGGACTGCACCGTGCCCAGTTCGTTGTTGGCCGCCATCACGCTGACCAGGACGGTGTCGGACCGCACGGCGTCCAGCAGCCGCTGGGGATCGACGACGCCGTCCGGCTCGCATCCGACCACCGTAAGCGTGAATCCGGCGTGCTCGGTCAGCCACTCGCAAGTCTCCAGCACGGCGTGATGCTCGATCGCGCTGGTCACCAGGTGGGTGCCCCGACCGGCCTCGCGGGCAGCCCAGGCGATGCCCTTGACCGCCTGATTGTCCGACTCAGTCCCTCCTGAGGTGAACAGCACGTCGAGCGGGCTGACCCCGAGCGCGACCGCGACCTGCTCGCGCGCCGCTTCGACCGCCGCACGGGCGGCGCGGCCACTGGCATGCGGCGAGGAGGCGTTGCCGTGGCCTTCCCGCATCCAGGGCAGCATCGCCTCCAACACGCCCGGGTCCAGGGGTGTCGTGGCGGAATGGTCGAGGTAGACGCGACGCATCGTCCCCAACCGTACTCCCGCAGCCGGCGGCAGGCTCCGGTTGGGGCCAGCCGGCGCTCAACTGCCGACGCGACCGTGCAACCGCCTGCGCAAGATCTCGAGCAGGCCCTGCGCCTCCCCCTGCCAGCTCACCGCCTCGACCTGGGACACGAGGTCCGGTTCTCCGTAGACATCGTCACAGCTCGGCACGATGTCACCCCAGCGGAACTCCTTCACCGGCTGGTCACCTCCTCCCGGGTTGCGGGCCGGCCGGTCCCGACGTCGCCGCAGCGGTTGACCAGCCATTCGACCACTCGCTCCAGGCGGACGATGCCCACGTATCGGCCCCGGCCGTCGCAGCACAGCGAAGGGTCGAAACGGTCGCGGCGCTCCCGGGCCATTGATCGCGCGGCCAACTCCGCGACCGGTGTCGAGGGGCCGACCCGCTGCACGGTACGTTTCCGGGGACGCCCCGCCAGCGCAGCGTCCCGCGACAGGAGTCCGACCGGCCGCTGGTGCTCGTCGATGACGACCATCAGGTCCAACCCCTGGTCGGCCAGGAAGCGCTCGCGGGCGGCGTTGACCCGCAGGACCGGCACGGCCGGGGCGAACTCGACCAGTCCGACGACGATGTCGGCGTCCTGCGCGCGCCGGCCCGCGACCTCCCGGATCAGCAGCCCGAGATCGGTGTCCAGCCCGGCCCAGGGTGGCGCCGGCCGTCCCAGCAGGTAGCCCTGGCCCAGTGGCACACCCAGACGGATGAACGCCTCCAACTCCCGGCGCCGTTCGATGCCCTCGACCAGGAGCCAGGCGTCCAGGCGGCCCGCGAACGTTCCGATCATCTCCGCAAGGGCGAGCTTGGCCTCGTCGCGATCCACATCCGAGGTCAGCGACCGGTCCAGCTTCACAATCTGCGGTCGCAGGCTGAGCATGCGCTGCAGCCCCGAGTACCCCTGGCCGGCATCATCCAGGGCGATCGTGAGGCCGGCATCCCGGTGCCGGGCGAGTGCGGCACGCAGGTCGCAGTAGTCGATCAGCCGTGTGTGCTCGGTGAGTTCCAGCACCAGCGGTGCGAGATTGCCCGCCGTGCGCAGCACCTGGTCCACCTGGGGGGAGCACAGCAGTTCGGGACTCACGTTGACCGTCAGAAAACAGTGCGGCGGCAGGCTGGGGAGCGCCCCCAGGGCGGCGCGCACGACCCGAGCCTCGAGCTCCGCGGCGACTCCGGCATTGGCCGCGACCTGGAAACCGACGTCCGGAGGGCTCAACAGCGGGTCATCGAAACGGGCGAGCGCCTCGTAGCCTGCGATGCGGCCGCGCCGCAGGTCGACGATCGGCTGGAAGTCGAGACGCGGAAGCCCAGGGTCGGCGAGCACCCGCTCCAGGGCACGGTCATCGGCGGCAGCGGCTGGCGGAGCCGCGGCCTCAGCCACAGCGAGCCGCGCCGCGGTCACTGCACCCACCGTTCTTCCCATCCACTGCCTGGCCACTCGCCGTCCGCCCACTGGGGCGAGGGACTCCAGGCCCAGTTCCATCCGCCGCCCCATCACTCGCACCCGCAGGATGAAAGAATCCTCTCATCTTCGCAGGCGAAGGGCTAGTCCTGATGACCATGTTGCCCACAGGAAGGCCGCGCCAAGACCTGACGGAGGAGTCGGATGTGCCCGTTTGGCCAGGCCGCCATCACTCCTTGCGCTTCCTGATCTCCTCGATGAGCGGCGGGATGACCTTGTAGAGGTCGCCGACGACGGCGAAGTCAGCGATGGAGAACATGGGCGCGTCAGCGTCCTTGTTGATGACCACGATCGTCTGGGATGTCTGCATGCCCGCCCGGTGCTGGATCGCTCCGGAAATGCCGGCACCGAGATAGAGCGCCGGCGCGACCGTCTTCCCGGTCTGGCCGATCTGATGCTGGTGGGGATACCAGCCGGCATCGGTGGCGGCTCGGGACGCGCCGACCGCCGCGCTGAGCGCGTCCGCCAGTTCCTCGATCAGGTGAAACCCCGCGGCGTCGCCGAGACCGCGACCGCCGGCGACGATGATCGATGCCTCGCTCATCTCCGGACGGCCGCCCTCACTCTGCTCGACGACGTCGATGACCCTTACCCGGCGGGCGCGCTCGTCGAGTTCGACCTCCAGGGCCACGACCTCGGCCGGGCTGCCGCCCGCCTCCTCGGCGGTGAAGCTGTTGGGCTTGACCCCGATGAACTGCAGGCGGTCGCCGCGCACCTGGCAGCGTGAACTCATCTCGCCGCCGAAGATCGCCTTCGTGGCGACCAGGCGGTCACCCTCGAGGTGCAGGTCGATCGCGTCGGTCACGACTCCCGCCTCCATGCGCACGGCGGCCTGCGCCACGACATCTGAAAGGAACGGGTCTGCCGGATACAGCAGGATCTCCGCGCCCGATTCCAGCAGGGCGTTCTCCAGAGCCAGGGACTTCGGCTCCGTGGAGTAGGCGTCCGCGTCCGCGGAGTCCCACACGTAGGCGCGCGCTACCCCGTAGGCGCCGAGCTTCTCCGCACTGGAGGAGGCGCCCTCCCCGAACAGCACGGCGAGGACGTCGCCGCCGCCACGCTCGCGCGCTGCCGTCACCATCTGATTGGCGATCTTCTTGGGGGTCCCGTGGTCGTGATCGACGAGGACCAGCACGTCAGGCATGTGTCGCGCCTCTGCCTAGATGAACTTGCGGGAGGTCAGGAAATCGGCGAGCGCCTTGGCCCCCACCGTGCCGGACCCGTCGTCCTCGACCTTCTCGCCGGCCTGCCGGGGCGGCTTGGGTGTGACCTCGAGCACCTGGGTCCAGGCGTTGGCCAAACCGACCTGCGTCGGGTCGAGTCCGATGTCGTCCAGGCTCTTGACCGTCATCGGCTTGGACTTGGCGGCCATGATCCCCTTGAAGGTGGGGTAGCGCGGCTCGTTGATCGCTTCGACGACGGACACCACTGCGGGCATCTCGGCCTCCACGACCTGGTACCCGCTGGCGGTCTCCCGTTCCACCCTCAGCTTGGCCCCGTCGATGTCGAGCTTGCGCGCGTAGGTGAGCGCGGGGATGTCCAGGTACTCCGCGAACATCGCGGGGACCAGCAGGGTACGGGCGTCCGAGGACTGGTTGCCCATGAGGATCAGGTCGAACTCCTCATCCGCCAGCGCCGAGCCGATGATCTCGGCGATCCCGGCGGCGTCGGAGCCGGCGATGGCATCGTCGGTGATCTGGATGGCCCCGTCCAACCCATAGGAAAGCGCCTTGCGTACGGTGGTCTGCGCCTGCTCCGGGCCGACGCACAGCACGATCACCTCCGTGTCCGGAGTCCGCTCTTTGATCCGCAAGGCCTCTTCGATCGACCACTCGTCGTTGGCGTTCAGCACGGTCTCGACCGATTCACGGTCCAGCGTCAGGTCATCCTTGACAGCCTTGGTCGCGGCCGTGTCGGGCACGCGCTTGACAGGGCAGATGATCCTCACGGGTTCCTCCCGAACGACGATCGCGCGGCCGCTTCCCCCCGGATCAGGC
>WHTC01000356.1 GCA_009379795.1 Nitriliruptorales bacterium
ACAACCGGCTGGTCACCGAGATCGCCGGGCGGCCGATCGAGAACGAGGATCTGGTCAACCTGCCGAACTGGCTGCCCCTGACCTTCCGTATCGAGGGCGGCGCCTGGTTCGCCCTGGATCAGGTCGAGGTGCTCGACTACCAGCAGGTGCTCGATCTACGCAAGGGCGTGCTGACCCGGGCGGTGCGGTTCCGCGACGGCGAGGGGCGCCACACCCGCTTCACCCAGCGCCGTTTCGTGCACCTGGCCGACCCCCACCTCGCGGGCCTGGAGACGAGCTTCGTCGCCGAGGACTGGTCCGGACGGCTGGACGTGCGCTCGGCGCTCGACGGCACCGTCACCAATTGGGGGGTGCCGCGGTACCGCAAGCTGAACGGCGACCACCTGGCGGCGCTGGAGACGGGCACCGCCGGCGAGGACGTCATCTGGCTGCAGGTCGAGACCCGGCAGTCGCGGATCCGCGTGGCCGAGGCGGCCCGGACTCGCGTCTATCGCCACCAGGCCGGCGAACGCGAGGCCGTCACGGTCGAACGCAGCGTGGATGCGGAGGCCGGGTTCATCGCCCACCAGTTCAGCGTCGGGATGGAGCACGGCCACGCGGTCTCGGTGGAGAAGATCGTCACCCTGTTCACGTCCCGCGATCGGGCGATCTCCGAGAGCGGCCTGGCGGCGCGCGAGCGGGTGCGGCACGCGGGGGGATTCGAGGATCTGCTGGCCTCGCACGTGCGCACCTGGGAGCTGACCTGGCAGCGCTTCCTGCTCTCCATTGAAGGCCACGACCGCGCCGCCCTGGTGCTCAACCTGCACATCTTCCACCTGCTGGTGACCGTCTCGGACAACACCATCGGCCTGGACGCGGGCGTACCCGCGCGTGGTCTGCACGGTGAGGCCTACCGCGGCCACATCTTCTGGGATGAGCTGTTCATCTTCCCGTTCCTCAACCTGCGCGACCCAGAGCTGACCCGCTCCCTGCTGCTCTACCGCTACCGGCGCCTGCCCCGGGCACGGCTGGCCGCTGCCAAGGAGGGCTATGCCGGGGCGATGTATCCCTGGCAGAGCGGCAGCACCGGTCGCGAGGAGAGCCAACTGCTGCACCTCAACCCGAAGTCGGGCCGCTGGCTGCCGGACGCCTCGCACCTGCAGCGGCACATCAACATCGCGATCGCCTACAACGTCTGGCAGTACTTCCAGGTCACCGGAGACATGGATTTCATGGCGTCCTACGGCGCCGAGATGCTGCTGGAGATCGCCCGTTTCTGGTCCAGCATCAGCACCTGGAACCCGGAGTTGGAGCGCTACGAGATCCTCAAGGTCATGGGACCCGACGAGTACCACGAGGGATACCCGGACACGGAGATGCCTGGCCTGGACAACAACAGCTACACCAACCTGATGGCGGTGTGGGTCATGTGCAGGGCCCTGGAGCTGCTGGACGCCCTGCCGCTGCAGACCCGGCGGGACCTGGAGCAGCGGTTCCTGCTCAGCGCCGAGGAGCAGCGGCGCTGGGCCGACGTCAGCCGCAGGATGCGCGTGGTGTTCCACGCCGACGGGATCATCAGCCAGTTCGAGGGCTACGAGGATCTCGCGGAGTTCGACTGGGAGGGCTATCGGGAGCGCTACGGCGACATCCAGCGGCTTGACCGGATCCTGGAAGCCGAGGGCGAAAGCCCCAACCGCTACAAGCTGTCCAAGCAGGCCGACGTACTGATGCTGTTCTACCTGCTGTCAGCGGAGGAGTTGGAGAGTCTGTTCAACCGGCTGGGCTACGAGTTCGACCACGAGCTCATCCCCTCCACGATCGACTACTACCTGGAGCGCACCTCACACGGCTCCACGCTCAGCCGTGTGGTGCACTCCTGGGTGCTGGCACGGTCGGATCGCGTGCGGTCCTGGGACTTCTTCAAGGATGCGTTGGAGAGCGACATCTCTGATATCCAGGGGGGCACCACCGCCGAAGGCATCCACCTGGGCGCGATGGCCGGGATCGTTGACCTGGTGCAGCGCTCTTATACGGGGTTGGAGATCCGCGGGGGCGTGCTGTACCTGAATCCCCTGCTCCCCGAGGAGCTCACGTCCCTGGAGTGCGAGATCCGCTTCCGCGAGATCTGGCGGTTACGGCTGCACGTCAGCACCGACCGCATGGTCGTGACGGCCAGCTCAGCCATCGATGGCCCGGTCACCGTCGGCTACCGCGACAAGGTCGTGGACCTCAGAAAGGGCGACTCGTATGAGTTTGACCTGGAGCGCTGGGCCGATTCGACCGTTGACAGCGCGGCGTTTCACACGTAAGACTCCC
>WHTC01000289.1 GCA_009379795.1 Nitriliruptorales bacterium
CGATCGTGACCAACTCGTAGCCGTCGTCACCCCAGTTGTTCAGGATCTCCTGCAGCGCGTGGCTGATCAGGGGGGCGGTCGCGTACTCCCACTTCTGCATGGCTCGCCTTCTCCTGCCGTTGCTCACCACTGGCGGGCAAAGAACCCTACGCGACCGGGTCCGCCGCCGCACGACGGCGTTCGGACGAGCGTGGAACCTTTGGGATCAGCCCGCCTTGCGCTTGCCGAGCAGGATCTGCTTGCGCTCGCTCTCCGAGTAGCCCCCCCACACGCCGTGCGGCTCCCGTGTGGTCAGAGCCCAGTCCAGGCACTCGACCCTGACGGGACAGCGGGCGCAAATGGCCTTGGCCTTGGCCTCGCGTGCCTCCCGCTCGGGCTTGTGCTCGAAGTGCGCTGGCGGAAAGAACACGACCGAATCACTCGCGCGACACAGTCCTTCCTGCTGCCAGTCGGTCGGCAGCGCGGCCTGAAGTTGCAACAGAGACGCCATTCGCCATCCCCACAGAGATCTTGGTCCGGGCACCCGGTGGCGTGGCGACCACCCTGGGTTGCGCAAGAATACGTCCCAAGCCTGCGTCTGTGAAGAGGCGAACGGCGTCGTGCCGCCTGGCGATTCGTCCTGCTACGCGCTGGGCATCACCCTCTGCTGTGCCCGTCACCGCCGCCCACGGACACCGTCTCCTCGCTGGGGAAGGCCGAACGGAACGGTCCGAGCAGCTCGACAGGGATCGGCAGGACCAGGGTGGAGTTCTTCTCGGCAGCGACCTCGGTCACCGTCTGCAGCATCCGCAACTGGTACGCGATGGGGTTCTCGGCGATCACGGCAGCGGCATCGGACAGCTTCTGCGCCGCCTGGAACTCACCCTCCGCGTTGATGATCTTCGCGCGCCGGTCACGCTCGGCCTCCGCCTGGCGGGCCATCGCGCGCTGGATCTCGTTGGGCAGGTTCACGTCCTTGATCTCGACGAGTTCGACCTTCACGCCCCAGGGCTCGGTGAGGTCGTCCACGATGCGCTGGATCTCGCTGTTCAGGCGCTCGCGCTCCGAGAGCAGCTCATCGAGCTCCGCGGTACCGCAGACGCTCCGGAGGGTGGTCTGCGACACCTGCGAGGTGCCGAAGATGTAGTTCTGGATGTTTACGGTCGCCTTCACCGGTTCCATGACCTTGAAGTAGATGACCGCGTCCACCCTGACCGTGACGTTGTCGCGCGTGATCACGTCCTGCGCGGGGACGTTCATGGTGACCGTCTGCAGGTTCACCTTCACCATCCGGTCGATGTACGGGATGATGAAGAACAGGCCCGGGCCCTTGGCACCGGCGATCACCCTTCCGAGACGGAAGATCACTCCTCGCTCGTATTCCTGGACGATTCGGATAGCGGCGATTGCAAGCAGCACCACGAGCACGAGGATCGCGATGATGGCGATAAGTGCGGTGTCCATGACAGATTCCCTTCGATGGGCTCTCCAGCCCTACGAGTGCGAGCGTAGCCGTTGGCGGGAAGCGGGTTCACGGCACCGGAGCCTCGTGATCGACCAGTTCGACCTCGAGCGTCAGCTGGTCGTTCAGGTGGACGACACGCACCGGCGTGCCCGTCCGGACCTTACCGAACTCCTCAGGTGCGCGTGCCCGCCACAGCGCACCCTCCACGAACACGTGACCCTCCGGATTGAGCATCGACCGGACCACACCGGTCTTGCCGATCAGCCCCTCAGCGCCGGTCATCGCCTGCTGGCCCTGGGCGCGCAGGACCGTCGTCATGATCACCACGAAGAAGATGACGTCGAACAGCACAACCAGGCCGATCACCCAGAGTGAGACCTGCAGGATGTCCGGTCCGCTGAACAGCAAGAAGGATCCCACCCCGAGCGCGAGCACACCCCCACCCGTCAGCGCCCCCAAGCCGCCGACGGCGAGGTCCAGCGCGAGGAGGACCAAGCCGAGAACCACCAGGCCGAACGCGAGCCAGTTGACCGGCAGCACGCTCAACCCGTACAAGCCGAAGCCGAACATCGCGATCCCGCTGACTCCGGCCACCCCGAAGCCCGGCTGGAACACCTCGAACAGCATCGCCAGTACTCCACCCATGAACAGGAGGTAGGCGAGCGTCGGGTTGGCGACGGTATGCAGGATCTGCCGCACCAGGCCCAGGTTGTTGAAGCGCACACTGGCGTTGAGGTCGTCAAGGGTGAGCGTGACCATCTCAGCGTCGCCGTCCGCACCCTCGACCTGCACCTCATAGCCCGACAGCCGGTCCAGCGTGGCCGACAGACTCGGCTCGACGATGTTCACGAAGCCGCCGTCGACGGCTTCCTCGGGTGGCAGCAGCAGGACGTCCCGGGGGTCGGTGCCGTCGATCACGCCGCCTGCCAGCGCGTCGGGGTCCACGTCCTGGGGCTGCTGACCCTCGGGCAGGATCGCGATGACCTGGCCGTCGGTGACCGCGCGCTCAGCGAAGTCGAGGTTGCGACCGCGCAGGGCCGCCAGGCTGGCGAGCTCGGCCGCGGCCTCGTTCCGCGCCCTGGCGTCAAGCTCATCCCCGCTGAGGTCCACCGGCGTGGCGGCGCCCATCTGGGTGACCGGCGATGCGGCCAGGATGTGCGAGGCATAGGCGATGTAGGTCCCCACGCCGGCCGCGCGGGCGCCGGCCGGCCCCACATACGTCAGGACCGGGACCTCACTCGCGGTGATCGTGTGGACGATGTCCTCGGTCGACACATTGAGACCGCCGGGCGTGTTGAGCTCGATGGCGATCAACTCGGCCCCGTCGGCGTTGGACTTCGCCACGGTGTCGCGCACGAAGTCCGCGATCGTCTGGTCGATCACGCCGTCGACCTGGATCACGTCGACGATCGGCCCGTCCCCATCGGTCTGCGCGCCGACCACGGACGTGAGGAGACCGACGAGCAGCCCGGCGAGGATCATCACGACGCCAAGGCGGCGAGGCTGGAAGACCCGCAGGCAGGGCCACGTGCGACGGCTCATGCACTCTAGTCTGCCAGGGCCCCATCACCCACGCCTGCGGTCCGCTGGCCGCTCGCGGACAGGTACGTGCGAGATCATGCGTCAGGCTGAGAACCATCTCGCAACATCGGCTGCACCCGGCAGGTCCGGCCGCGGACGCCGGATCCCTGCGCGACAGGTAGGGTTTGGAGCGGTGCCTGCTGTGAGGGTCCCACCGAGCGCCATGGACGCCACCGACCTCCTGAATCCAAGGCTGCTGATCGTCACCGGCAAGGGTGGCGTGGGCAAGTCGACGTGTGCCGCGGCCGTGGCGCTGGC
>WHTC01000023.1 GCA_009379795.1 Nitriliruptorales bacterium
AGATCCGTACGCTCGGCGATGGAGGAGTACCCGCGGATGTCGGACATCAGAACGGTGACCTCCAGTTCCTCGGTCTCGCCGATCCGCCTGCCCTCGGCGCGCAGTTTGTCCGCGATCCCTCCGGGCAGCAGGCGACTGAGCGTCTCGCCCTGCTCCTCGCGGTCGACGATCGCCTGATGGAGGAGCCGCAGCCGGTCGAGGCAGCCGACGTTGCCCGCGGTCAGCCCCTCGGCCAGCTTCACGAACAGCTTCTCGATCGAGTCGGAGACGTCGGCGGCGGTCGTGTGCTGGCCAACCGCGATCGCCTTGATCGGCTTGCCCTCCGCCAGCATCGTGACCAGAGCCTCCTCGGACGGCGTCAGGTCCCCGTCGTTGGTCACGGGCTGCAGGAGCGCCTCGACGATCTTGGGGTCGAGCACCGAGCCGCCGGCGGCGACCCCCCGGATGGCACGGGCAAGCTGGTCGCCCTCGGCCACGCGGTCCTTCAGCAGGTAGGCGCAGCCGGCGGCGCCTTCCGTGAGCAGCGAGATGGCGTACTCAGGGTCGTCGTACTGCGACAGGATCACCACGCCCGTGCCCGGGTGGCGCTTGCGGACCTCCTTCGCGGCGTCGATGCCCTCCCGCCGGAACGATGGCGGCATCCGGATGTCGGTGACGATCACCTGCGGGGCGGCCCGCTCGGCGCCGTCGATGAGTTCGTCGTAGTCGGCCGCAACGCCTGCGATCTCGAGATCGTCCTCCAGAGACAGCAGCGCGCGCACGCCCTCACGCACGATGAGATTGTCGTCCGCGAGGAACACGGTGATGCGGGAACGCTTGGTCGGCTGCATGGGATGATGACCTCACTGGACCTATGCGGTTGAGTCGGCGGAGTCGCCGGACGGGGCGGGCCTCGAGTCACCGGCCCGTGCCTCGAGTTCGGCAAGCACGATCAAGGCGGCGCCGCCGAATACCGCCAGGCGGCCACCCGGCGGCGGCGCGGCGCCCAGGAGCAGGGGCGTCGACATCGACGCCAGACCGAACAGCGCGACTCCGACGCCGGCTGACCAGGCCGGCACCCGCCAGCCATCGCTTCGCAGGCTGGCCACCAGCGCCACGAGCACGAAGGCCAGGGCCATCGTCGCCATGCCCGCGTAGTGGCCCTCGGGGTGGGCGTGGGGGTCGCCGACGTGCGCGCCGCGCTGCAGCTCGATCTGTATCAGGGCGTACCACGTCAGCGGGACAGCGCCGATCAGGACCGCGCTGGCCAGCAGGGGGCTGGGCCGCCGGGCCGCGAACAGCGCGCCGCGGCGCGGGTGCAGCACGACGAACGGCGCGGTGAGTGCGGCAAGGATGAAGAACGAGGCGCCGAGGCGGCCGGTGGCGAGGTCGACCAAGAAGGACACGGCCAGCATGACCAGCACCTGCTGGAGCGGGGCGACGGTTCGCCCACGCGTCAGCAGCGTCCCCAGGAAGCCCGCCGCCATCATCGCCAGCAGGATGCTGGCCGCCACATCGTGGATCCGGTGGACGGTCCGCTCGGGGGCCATCGCACCGGTGAGGACGACGATCGCGAACGCCGCCGTCAGCAGGCTCAACAGACAGGCGACCGCCAGGAACCCGAGGTGGCGCGCCGTCGAGACGCGAGGGCCGGCGGTCGCCGCGAGAGTAGACATCCTTACCTCCCCCTTCCCGCCCGCTGTTCAAGAGCTGACCCGGCATCTTGGGCCGAAAGCCGCCGGTCGGTCGAGGGAGCCCTCCCCCCGATTGGTGGTGGTGCCAGCCCCCCGATCAGGACACCGGGCCGCTTCCTGGACGCCCTGGGTGCGAACCGACACGGTGGCGGGTGCGCCAAACCGAAAACCCGAAGGAGGCGCCATGCGAACCGAGTCCTCCGTCACGTCCGTGTCGTGGATCCCCTCTGAGGCGATCCCGGGGACGATGAAGCTTCCGTTCGAGTTGGGGGTATCCCACTACGACGAGCCGCTGCCCGACGTCATCGACGACCTCGAGGCGCTGCGCGCGAACGACCGGTTCCGCTTCGCCAACCAGCTGCGCGCCTGGATCGAGGTCGCTGACGGACGCATCGTCGATCACGGCCGGAGCGGCGGCGGCGTCCTGGGATCGACGATCGTACGGATCGGCCGGAGGGGGGTGACGTTCGCGGCGGTCCCCCTGCCCGAGCTCAGGCCGGAGCCGGAGGTGGGGGACAGCTGGGTGCGCTTCACCCAGACGGTCGGCGCGCGCACCGGAGTACCGTTCCCCCGCCGAGTCAGCCACCCTCCGTTCGTCCAGATCGCGGCGCCGACGACGTGGACGACCCTGGCGCTGACCATCCACGCGGACGGCCGCGCCGAGCACGAGCTGGCAGGCGCCAGCCCCTTCCCGCGGCACTGGGTCTACAACGCGGAGGGCAAGCTCGCCGCCAAGAGCGGCCTCACCGACTTCAAGAGCTGGTCCCTGGAGTGCTTCGGGGATCACAGCCCCTGGGGGGACAAGGACTCGCCCGCGCTGGTGGCCGAGGTCGAGACGGCCCTCGAGCGCCAGCTGTCCACGGTGATCATGCGTGGCGGAGCCAAGCCCGCGAAACGCAGGCTGGCGATCGGCGACGCCCTCGTCGAGCAGGGCAGCGCAGGAGACGAGCTGTACCTGCTGCTCGACGGGCTGCTGTCGGTCGAGGTCAACGGCGAGCCCATTGCCGAGCTCGGCCCCGGCGCGATCATGGGCGAGCGGGCGATCCTCGAGGATGGCGTGCGAACCGCCACGCTGCGGGCGGTCACGCCGTGTAGGGTCGCGGTGTCCAGCGCCGAGCAGATCGACCGCGCGGCCCTTGTGGATCTGGCGAAGGGTCATCGCAGGGAGGACGAATAGCGAGTGCGGCTGGTCATCTGCGGGACCCGGGGCTCCACGCCGGCTCCGGGTCCCGACTTCGTGCGCTACGGCGGGCACACGTCGTGTATCGCCGTCGCGCGTGATGGAGCGACGCCGATGCTCATCGTCGACGCCGGAACCGGCCTGCGGAAGGTCACCACGCTGCTCGGCGGGCAGCCGTTCGCCGGCACCATCCTGCTCAGCCACCTCCACTGGGACCACACGCACGGTCTGCCCTTCTTCCGCGGCGGCGACAACCCGCGGGCGCGGGTGGACGTCCACCTCCCCGCCCAGGGCGCTGACCCCGAGGCGGCGCTGGCGCAGGGCATGTCACCGCCGAACTTCCCCATCCGCCCATCCGAGCTGCAGGGACAATGGCGCTTCTGCGGACTGGAGGAGGGCGAGCACGACATCGCCGGTTTCGCCGTGCTCGCCAGGGAGATCCCACACAAGGGCGGGCGCACGTTCGGCTACCGCGTGTCCGACAGGCACACGACGTTCGCCTACCTGTCCGACCACCATCCGCTGTCCGCCGGCGCCGGGCCGGCCGGCTTCGGCGAGTACCACGAGGCGGCACGGACGCTGGCGGACGGCGTCGACCTGCTGATCCACGATGCGCAGTACATCGCGGAGGAATTCCCCGCCCGCGCGCACTTCGGCCATTCCACCGTCGACTACGCCGTCGGGCTGGCCGAGGCGTGCCACGTCCGGCGGCTGCTGCTGTTCCACCATGACCCCCCGCGCACCGACGAGCAGATCGACGCGATCCTCACCGGACTGCGCGACGCGTGCGTTCCCGTGATCGCGGCCATGGAAGGCCAGGTCATCGACCTCTAGCCACGACACGAGGTCGGCTACGATGCCCCGATGCACGACGGCGCGGGCGGCCCGGTCCAGATCATGCGGCTCGATCATGTGGTGCTGACCGTGCGCGACGTCGCCCAAACGGTCGCCTTCTACGAACAGGTATTGGGTCTGCGTCACGAGGTCTTCGGAGACGGCCGGCACGCGCTGGGGTTCGGGGACCAGAAGATCAACCTCCACCAGGCGGGGCAGGAGTTCGAACCCAAAGCCGCTCGCCCGACGCCCGGCTCCGCCGATCTGTGTTTCATCACGCGGACGCCGTTGCCCACGGTCGTGGATCACCTGAGCGCGCGCGGAGTCCCGGTTGAGCATGGGCCCGTGGAGAAGATCGGAGCGCTCGGGCCGATGGACTCGGTCTACTTCCGCGACCCGAGCGGCAACCTGCTCGAAGTGTCGAACTATCGATAGCGGCCGGTCTTGCGCACCAACCACGCAGGGCTCAGGACGCTTCGTCGCTGCGGTCTCGTTGCTCGTCGATTCGTCGCACCAGCGTCACCGGTGCGACGCAGCGGTAAGCCTCTTCGATCATCCCGGCGACCTCGTCCCAGTCAGGGTCAATATCGATCCGCAGCCCGATCCAGCCTCGATGACCTACGTAAGGAGGCCGGAAGAAGCGCGCAGGGTCCGACTCGATCATCTCCTCCTGCACGCCTGACCGTGCGGGGCATACGAGCGCGAGGCGACCGTCGCCATGATGGTCGTCGGTCAGGTAGCAGAGCGTTTTCTTGCTCCTGATGAAGAAGGTCACCGCGCCGTGGCTGAGCCGTTCGCTCACCTCGGGCAGGGCGGCGCATATCTCACGGAGACGGTCGGTGGCCGCCGAGACGTCGGCGTCGGTGTAGGGCAACTGATTGCGAGGCGTCGGCTGCATGGCGCGATGAGTATGGCAGGTTGGACCCAGCCGTACGCAGGTCCCAGCCGTACGCAGGAGGAGCTGAAAGAGGAGCGCAGAGGTGGATATCGGCATCGGCATCCCGAACAGCGTGCCGGGAACGACCGGCGGGCAGCTGCTGGAGTGGGCGCGACGGGCGGAGGCGGCAGGGTTTTCGAGCCTCGCTTCGATCGGCCGCGTGGACTTCCCGGGCTATGAAGAGCTGACGGTCTTCGCGGCCGCCGGCGCGGTCACCGAACGGATCCGGTTCATGACGAACGTCCTGCTGGCCCCGACGCGCAGCGCCGCCGAGCTGGCCAAGCAGGCGGCCAGCGTCGACCAGCTCACCGGTGGAAGGCTCACCCTGGGCTTGGCCATCGGCAGGCGCGCTACCGACTACGAGGCCACGAGCCGGAACTTCGACGACCGCGGGCGGCGCTTCGACCAGCAACTGCGGGACCTGAAGACGGCCTGGGCGGGCGAGCCCATCGAGGCCAGCACGAAGCCGGTCGGCCCGACGCCGGTGCAGCAAGGGGGTGTGCCGCTGCTCATCGGCGGGATGACGGAGGCCGCGGTCCGGCGCGTGGTCGAGTTCGGTGCCGGCTGGACCGCGGGCGGCGCTCCGCCGGAGGCGACCCGCGCCATGATCGAGAAGGTGCGTGCAGCCTGGCGGGACGCTGGCCGCGAGGGGGAGCCCAGGATCGCGGCGCTGGCCTACTTCTCCCTGGGCGAGGTGACCGAGCAGTCCCGCGCTTATCTGCTGGACTACTACGAGGACCCGATGGGCGAGATGGCCGAGGTCGTCGCCGACAGTGCCCTGCGCTCTCCGGAAGCGATCAGGGGCGCCATCGAGACCTTCTCCGACCTCGGCGTCGACGAGTTGCTTCTGGACCCGACCGTCTCCCACCCTGAACAGGTGGACCTGCTCGCCGATGTCGTGCGGTGATGCCCGGCCGGTGCGGTGAACACCGCGGGGTGACCGTGTTGAGCCCGGCGGACGTGCGGTCGCTGCGGCTGCGGGCGCAGCGACTGGCACCGCGGGACACCAGCGGCGATGCGGCGGCGGTTGTGCGCGCGGTGGGCGCCATCCAGTCGCAGGACCCGCGAGCAGCGGCCCTGGCGCTGCGCGCACGCGGCACCGGCTTCCACACCGACGACGTGGAGCGGATGCGCGTGCAGGACCGCAGCGCGGTCCGCACCTGGTGCCAGCGCGCGACCATGCACCTGGTTCCCGCCGAGGACGTGGGCTGGCTGCTGCGACTGCTCGGCCCCACGCTGCTGGCTGCCCGCGAGCGCAACTTCCGCCGGATGGGTCTCGACGAGGACACCTACGCGGCGGCGGCGCGGGTGCTGCGCGATGCGCTGGCGGACGGCCCGATGACCCGAGCCGAGATCGGCCAGCGGTGGGAAGCGGCTGGCATCGATGCGTCCGGCTCCCGCCTGCCGCACATGATCACCCGCGCCGCCATCGAGTTGGAGGTGTGCGACGGTCCTGACCGTGACGGCGAGCGCACCTGGGTGCGGCTGGCGGACTGGGCGGAGGTCCCCGACGGCCCCGAGGGCGAGGCGGCGCTGTCCGAGCTCGCGCGCCGCTATCTCGCCGGTCACGGGCCGGCCGAACCGCGTGACCTGGCAGCATGGTCCGGTGTCAAGGTGAGCGACGCCCGCGCTGCCTGGACGCTGATCGGCGACCAACTCGAGGAGGTCCCGACCACGGCGGGGCCGCGGTGGCTGCTCAACGGCCAGGGCGAGGGGGAGCCGGTGGACGAGGCGCCGGTCGTGCGGCTGCTCGGCGGCTTCGACGCCTACCTGCTGGGCTACCACGACCGCGAGCTTGCGGTGCCGCCCCCGCACACCAAGGCGGTCAGCGCCGGCGGCCTGCGGGTGCTGCCCGCCGTCACCGTCGACGGTGTCGCGGTTGCCACCTGGCGGCTGCAGCGGCGCCGCGGCAAGGCCCAGATCGAGGTCCAGCCGTTCTCCACTCTCGAGCCTGGACTGCTCGACCAGGAGGTCGCCGACATCGGTCGTTTCCTGAACACCCCAGCCACGCTGACCTGACCATGCCTGCCCCGACGGTCTCCATGGACACCCCCATGGGGGTGAGATCGCCGCCCCGACCGGGGGTTGGCTGAACCGACATGGGTCAAATACTTGACGAGCGTCCCATGTACGGCGAGACTGTGGGGTCAAGTCGTTTGTCCATTGTGCGCATGAAAGGGAGGGCACGGGTTCCAGCGATCGCCTCGGCTTAGCGGTCGGGTGCGCCCCTGAACCGGCGCGGAGCGCAACCCCAAGCCTGGCGGTCGTTGACGAGCCCGTAGCCCCAGGTCCGTGCCCCGCGTTCCCGCGCGGGTCGCCACCCCCTTGTTCGGCGTGCTTGAGGAGGCAGGCAGCAGATGTCCGTGTTCCAGTCGAGCCCGGTTTCCGGCGAGCACCGGTCGGTGCTGGTGGTAGGTGCGGGCCCGGTCGGGCTCGCCGCCGCGCTGGCGCTGCGTGCGCGAGAGGTGCCGGTGACCGTGCTGGAAGCCGAGGCGAAGATGGGGCGGAGCATCGGCAGCCGAGCCATCTACATTCACCGTTCCTCGCTGGAGCTGCTGGAGGGCTTGCGGCCAGGGCTCGGGCGGACGCTCGCTGACGCGGGGCTGGTCTGGGCCACCAAACGGACGTTCTGGCGCGGGCGGGAAGTCTACTCGCGGACCTATCCACCGCTGGATCCCGAGGTGCTGCCGCCGTTCTCGAGCCTGCCCCAGGAGGACATCGAGCAGCTCCTGCTCGACGCCTGTAAGAACGAAGGGGTGGAGTTCGTCACCGGAACCAGGGTGAACGGGGTCGAGGTCAAGCCCGACGGGGTGATGCTGACCACCGAGGGCGGGGTAGCCTGGGAGGCCGACTACGTCGTCGGTGCGGACGGGGCACGCTCGGCGGTGCGCAAGGGCATCGGCGCGACGATGCAGGGTGACCGCTCCGAGAATTGGTTCATCGTCGTCGACATCGCTGACACGCCTGACGTGCCGAGCCTGCCGATCGAGCGGCACTTCCACTACGAGCATCCGGCGGTCGACGGGCGTCATGTGCTGATCGTGCCGTTCACCGGCGGCTGGCGGGTGGACCTGCAGTGCCGGCGAGAGGACGACTACAAGGAATTCAGCAGCCCCGACGGGGTAAAGGCCTGGCTTTCCAAGGTGGTCAGCCCCGAGCATGCCGAGCACGTGACCTGGGTGTCGACGTATCAGTTCCTGCAGTTAGTGGCCGACTCGCTGACCGACGAGCACCGGCGGGTGCTGCTCATCGGCGAGGCGTGCCACCTGTTCGCGCCGTTCGGCGCGCGGGGGATGAACTCCGGGATCGAAGACGCCGACGCTGCGGGCGACGCGATCGCCGGAGCGCGGTCCGCCGCGTCGCCGGAGGAGTCGCATGCGGCGGTGGACCGGTTCGCGAGGCAGCGGAAGCGGGCGGCGCAGGTGAACCGGGACGCAGCCAGCACGGCACTGCAGCACATGCAGGCCCGCGATCCCGTGGTCCGCGCCCGGCGGCGTCTCGCGCTCATGCTGGCGCCGCGCTCGTCGCGGGCGCGCCGATGGCTGGACGAGGCGCCGTACGGGCCTCGGCGCGAGGAGACGCTGGCCGCGCAGGAGGGGATCACTTTGTAGGCCTGGATCCGGGTTTGGTCGGCCCTCTTCACCATGCCGCCCTGAATGGGTACGTTCACCTTCTCAGATGGTGAACAGGAGGTGAGGGCCGTGATCGCGCACAAGCTTCGCGGCTTCCTCGAGGAGCACGGCGTCCAGTACGAGGTTGAGGAGCACTCGCGCGCCGTCGACGCGCAACGGCTGGCAGCCGCCGGGCACGTCTCAGGATGGGACGTGGCCAAGCCGGTGCTGCTGTCGGTCGGCGGAGAGCTCGCGATGGTGGTGGTGCCCGGGGCGGTAGGGGTGGACCTGGAGAAGGCCCAGGAGGTGCTGGGCCACAACCAGGTCCGCATGGCCACAGAAGACGAGTTCGAGGACGTCTTCGACGACTGCGAAGGCGGTGCCGAGCCGCCCTTCGGCAACCTCTACGGCATCCCGACCTTCCTCGACGAGAAGCTCCGCGCTCGCCCGAACCTCGTCTTCCGCGCCGGCACCCACACGGAGACGGTGACCCTCGACACCGAGGACTACGTGCGGCTGACGGAAGCCGAGATCGTGGACGTGTCAGGCCGGCGGCGCTGAGCCGCGCGCGCTTGCTCCCTGGATCGGTGCGCGATCGCTCTCGTTGAGCGCGATGATCGCCCTGGCGAGCCGGTGACGCCACCATCCGACTCGCTCAGGGTCGGAAGGCTCTGCTTCGTCGAGGAGGGCCGGGTCGGGCTCCGGTGGTGTCCGCGGGACCGGCAGCCAGCCGTCGGCCGGCTGGAGCGAGTCGCTGACGACGTCGCCTTCCAGGAGCGACAGCGTGCCCAGTCCGCAGGCATAGTCCAGGTCCGGCAGGGCTCCCGCGAGTGCGAGTTCGGCAGCCAGCCCGACGCTGGTCTCCAGCGCTGAGGACACGACGCAGGGCAGGCCGGACGCCTCGGCCACGCGCAGGGCCCGGCGCACGCCTCCGAGCGGGGCGCACTTGATGACGGCCACGTCGGCGGCTCCGGCGACGGCCACGCGCAGAGGGTCGTCGGCCCGGCGAATGGACTCGTCCGCCGCGATGCGCACGTCGACGCGGCGACGCACCCTGGCGAGTTCCTCGATCGTCCCGCAGGGCTGCTCGACGTACTCCAACCCGCCGGCGGCCCGGTCCAGCGCACGGATGGTGCGCACGGCGAGGTCGACGTCCCAGACCCCGTTCGCGTCGACCCTGATCTCGCCCGAGGCCCCCAGTGCGTCGCGCACGGCCTCGACCCGCGCGAGATCATCGGCCCCGGACTGGCCGGGCTCGGCGACCTTGACCTTGGCGGTACCGCACCCCGAACGGGCAACGATCCGGTGCGCCTGCTCCGGCCCGACCGCCGGCACCGTGCAGTTGACGGGGATGCGCTCGCGCACCGGCTCGGGCCACCCCTGAGCACAGGCCTCGAGCGCGGCCGCCAGCCAGGAGGCTGACTCACGGTCGTCGTAGTCAGTGAAGGGACAGAACTCCCCCCACCCTGCCCGACCGCGCAGCAGCATCCCCTCCCGCACCGTGATGCCCCGGAAGCGCGCCCGCATCGGCAGCGCGTAGACACGGGCACCGTCAACATCGACCGAGGATGTCATCATCAGAGCCGCAGTTCCTTCGCCTCGGTTTCCTATCGCCGGTCACCTTCACGTGAATCCCAACGGTCCCCAGGCGACCGGCCACCTTCACGTGAATACGACCGGCAACGCATCGTGCAGCCGAGGGGCCACCAGACGACCGGCCACCTTCACGTGAATGCCAGCGGTCCCCAGGCGACCGGTCGCGGGTTCCGACCGTTCGTCGGCCTCGGCGCTTAAGCTCCCAACGCGAACGCCGGAAGGACAGTACACAGTGCAGGGGAGCAGGGCGAGGTCCGCGGTCATGGTGGCGGTGCTGTCGGCCGCCATTGTCGCGAACGCCTGGTCGCCGCCCGCCGGCGGGAACGAGCCGCTGCGGATCGAGGTGCTGTCGAACCGCGCTGATCTGGTTTCGGGCGGCGACGCCCTCGTGGAGATCGTGCTGCCCGACACGGCCGATGCCTCACGCCTGCGCGCGACCATTGGTCAACGCGACGTATCGGAGGACTTTGCGCGGCGGCCCAACGGGCGGGTGATGGGTCTGCTGACCGACCTCGATGAGGGCGACAACGAGTTGAGGGTTCAGGTGCCCGGCGCCGAGGGCGCGCGCATCACGATCACCAACCATCCGATCGGCGGGCCCGTCATCTCCGGGGAGCAGTTGCAGCCGTGGTTCTGCACGACCGAGGAGCACGCGCTCGGCGAACCGGTCGACGACCGATGCAACGCGCCCACGACGTATGACTTCTTCTACCGGTCGACCAGCCCGATCCGGCCCGGTCTGCGGCCCTACGACCCGGACAACCCGCCGTCGGACGTCGCCATGACCACGACCGACCAGGGCGAGCAGGTGCCGTTCATCGTCCGTCGCGAGCGGGGCACCGCGAATCGCGGGATCTTCGACATCGCCGTGCTGCACGACCCGTCGCAACCGTGGGAGCCGTGGGCGCCCCAGCGGGGCTGGAACCGCAAGATCGTCTACCCCTACGGGGCGTCATGCGGGACCGAGTACACGCAGGGGTCGCCCTCCGGTGTCCTCGACCAGGACAAGCTCGGGCAAGGATTCGCGGTCGCGAACTCATCGCTGAACGTGCTGGGGGACCAGTGCAACACAGTGATCTCCGCAGAGGCCGCCATGATGCTCAGGGAGCGCATCGTTGAGCAGTACGGCGAGATCCGCTACACGATCGGCAGCGGCTGTTCGGGAGGTGCGATCGGCCAGCTCATGGTCGCGAACGCCTACCCGGGTCTGGTCGACGGCATCCAGCCCAACTGCAGCTTCGAGGACAACTGGACCACGGGAGCCGAAGTCGTCGACTGCCACCTGCTGCTCGACTACTTCGCCAACACCTCGCCGCACCTGTGGGCGGTCGAGCAGCAGCGGTCCGCGGTCACCGGGCACGCCAGCACCTCGGCCTGCGTGGCGTGGGAGATCCTGTTCGCCGACCGATCCGATCCCGGCCGCGGCTGCGGCGTTCCCGAGGAACAGCGCTACCACCCCGACGCCAACCCCGGCGGGGTCCGCTGCACACTGCCGGACTATTACGCGGCCGTCCTTGGGAAGAGATCCGAGGACGGTTTTGCCAGGTCCCCGTTCGACAACGTCGGCTGGCAGTACGGTCTGAGCGCGCTGCAGTCGGGCCTGATCACCGCCGAACAGTTCGTCGACCTCAACGAGAAGGTCGGCGGGGTCGACATCGACTTCAACTCCGCCGAGGAGCGCACGACCGGCGACCTCTCCGCGATCGAGACGCTCCACCGCAGCGGGCAGGTGAACGACGGGCGTCAACTCGACCGCGTGCCGATCATCGACCTGCGCGGGAGCAGCAACTTCGAGATCCACACCGACTACCACAGCTGGTCGATGAAGGAGCGGCTGAAGAAGGCCAACGGCCACGCTGATAACCACGCCGTCTGGAGCGCCCACACCCCGCTGGTGGTGCCTCCCAGCGTCGCCGACGAGTCGTTCGCCACGCTCGACCGTTGGCTGGCTGACATCGAGGCGGACACCGGCGACGACCCGCTCGAGGTCAAAGTGCTGCGGCATCGGCCGCAGGGGGCGGTCGACGCATGCTACCTGGGAACACGGAAGGTCACCGATGCGACCGCGTGCCGGGCCGCTCTCCCCTACTTTGCGGCGCCGCGCATCGCCGCCGGCGGACCGCAGACCAACGACGTCCTCAAGTGCCACCTGAAGCCGCTGGACCGCGCCGCCTACCGCGTGACCTTCACGGACGCGCAGTGGGGACGGCTCCGGACGGCGTTTCCGGACGGGGTATGCGACTTCGGCAGGCCGGGCGTGGGGCAGGCCCCGTCCACTCCGTGGATGACCTTCGCCGAGGGCCCAGGAGGGCAGCCGCTCGGGCCGCCGCCCACCTCCCAGCCGTTCGGTTCGTAGGGAGGCGGTGGGTGGCCGCGTTGGCGTGCCGGCGACCGCGTCCAGGAACAGGCGGAAAAACCGGTCGCGCGGACGCAGGATGGTGGCCATGAAGACCACGACACTTGGACAGGGCCTGTCGACCTCCGCCCTTGGGCTGGGGTGCATGGGCATGACCTTCGCCTACCCCGGTGCTGAGGAGCGGGCAAGCCTCGCCACGATCGACCGCGCGCTGGAGTGCGGTGTGACGTTCCTGGACACCGCCGACATCTACGGGCCGGAAACCAACGAGCGGCTGGTGGGCCGCGCATTGCGAGGCCGCCGCGAGCAGGTGGTACTCGCCACGAAGTTCGGCGGGCGGTCGCTGGAGGACCCCCGCCGCGCCCCGGACGGCCGGCCCGAGTACGTGCCGCGTGCGTGCGACGCCTCGTTGCGGCGCCTCGGCGTGGACGTCATCGACCTGTACTACCAGCATCGCGTCGACCCGCAGGTGCCCATCGAGGAGACCGTCGGCGCGATGGCGGAGCTGGTCGAGGCCGGCAAGGTCCGCTGGCTGGGGCTTTCGGAGGCGGGCGCGGCGACCATCCGCCGCGGCCACGCCGTGCACCCGATCGCCGCCGTCCAGACCGAGTACTCGCTGTGGACCCGCGACCTGGAAGTCGAGATCCTGCCCACGCTCCGCGAGCTGGGCATCGGCCTGGTCGCCTACAGTCCGCTGGGACGCGGGTTCCTGACCGGAACGATCCGCTCGCCCGAGGACCTGGCCGAGAACGACTGGCGCCGGAACAATCCGCGCTTCCAGGGCGAGAATTTCACGCGGAACCTGGAGCTGGTCGACCGGGTGCGAGCGCTGGCCGACCGCAAAGGTGTCACCGCGGGGCAGTTGGCGCTCGCGTGGGCCCTTGCGCGAGGGCCCGACATTGTGCCGATACCCGGGACCACCCGGCCCGAACGCATCGACGAGAACGTCGCGGCGCTCGACGTGACCCTGACCGCGGAGGACCTGCACACCATCGACGAACTCGCTCCCCTCGGGGCAGCCGCGGGTGACCGCTACCCGTCGCCGATGATGGGTTTGCTCAACGGCTGAGCCGTGGCGTTCAGCCCTCGACCTGGAACCGGAGGGTCACGGTTCGCGGCGGGCAGGCGGCCGCGTCGCCGCAGCTCGCCGACCCGGCGACCGCCACCTCAGCCGTCCCGGCGGCCACCGCGTCCACCTGCCACTCGGTGTAGCCGGGGTCGACGAGGTAGTCGACCGGCACCAGCTCGACTGCCCCGCCGCTGACCTCTGGCAGGTCCCAGAGCGAGTCGTTGGACAGCCGCAAGGCCCTGGCGTCGCCGCGTCGCAGGGCGAAGGTGGACCCGTCGTCGGCTTCGGTGATGACATCGGGCGCGGGGTCGGGCGCTGGCATGGTCCGCTCCTCCGGCTCAGGCGGTTCCGGCGCGTCCGGCTCCGGGGCCGGCGGCGAGGGCGCCTCGGGCTGCGGAGCAGTTGCTTCAGGTCACGAGGCATCGGTGACGTCCTCACCATCGGCCACGTCAAGACTCGTGCGCAGCACGGCCATGGCCCGGTGCGTCAGCTCGCCCACGGCCCCGGCAAGGAACCCGTCAGATGGCCACCTGCTCGGCGCTCAGGCCCAGGAAGAAGCGCAGGATCGCGGCTTCTCGCGCTCATCCACTCCGAGCCCTTTCCCGCCGGACGGGAACCTCCAGTGTCGTCTCCATGCAGGCATCGGATGGCCCCATCCTCTTGCTCGAGTCACGGTCACGAGGGGTCGGCGACCTGGCCGAGGAACAGCGGTAGGCGGACTTGGGTGTCGAGGATGACGATGGCGAAGGGCCGGTCGGCGTGGATCACCGCGTCGGGCGGCGGTACCGAGAACGAAGTGACGAAGGCAAGGCCGGTGACCGCGGCGGCCTCGGTTCCCCACTCGTCCACGGTGATGGTGGCGCGGTGGATGGCATCGCCAATCCAGATGCGGGCGTGGGTGATGCCGGAGAAGTCCGCGAAACCGGTGAACGGCGCCTGCATGCCCAGCGCCCGCAGGACGGGGATGAGTTCGACGTCGGTGTCGAAGGCCCAGCGGGGCATGTGCAGGTCGACAATTCCCTCGGCGAGCCCACCATCCACCGCAGCCAACACGCCCGGGGTCAACACCTCCGACGGGGTGCGGTCAGCCGAGGGGACCAGTACCCACATCGCCAGCCGCCCACCGGTGTAGGGCAGTTCCACGGCCTGCCATCCGTCGCCCTGCGCGTACCGCTTCATCTGCCGTTGACTCATGGTTGGGACGCCCACGTGGGACCCGTCGGCGAGGGTGAAGGGCAGCTCTTCGGTGGGCCGCTCGGCGAAGGGGCGCAGCCAGTCGGCTTTGAGGTAGACGGCGTTGGCCAGCACGAGCACGGTGGTGGGGTCGAGGTCGTCGAACAGCCGGTCGATCCGCTCGCGGGTCTGCTCGCGGACCCATGCGTCGATGATCCGTGTCGCGCGGTCCGGCGCGGTGAAGTCGACGGGGACGACGCCGGCGCCATACTGGGCGGCGAGTGTGGACAGGTATTGCTCGCGGACCGGGAAGCCGATCTGCGGGAACACGCCGTTCGCGATCGCCAGCGCCGGCGGTGCGCTTTCCTCCGGGGAGCGGGTCGCCTCCGGATCATGGGCCCCAAGATCGGCGGGCGCGGCCTCGGCGAGCAGGCGGTCGAGCGCGTTGAACGACGAGTGCGTCGTCGCGGCGTCTGGCGGGAAGCGCAGCACAGCGTCGATCTCCTCCGCCGTCGTGCCCGCAGCGCCAGCGCGGGCCATCCCGAACGCCACGGCGATGCTGGGCGGGGATACCACGACATTGGCTCCGGGCTCGGCAACCTGACCGAACAGCTCGAGGCCGAAGCGTGTCATCCCGTCGACCAGCGCGTCGACGTCGGCGCCTTCGGGATCGGCGCGGTCGACGGTCGCGGTGAGCAGTTGCCCTTCGGCGCCAGGCGGGTCCGGCCCAGCGCTGGGCGGGGTCAGGTGTGTGGGCATGGCTGCGTCCCCTCCTCCGATGTTCCAGCCGTTGGACGCTGCGACTGCGGACACCGATACCAATCCGATACCAATCCGACACCAAATCGACGGTCGCGGGCGCACATCAGCCGTAGCTCGGCATGGACCACCCCCTCGCCCAGCGGGACGCGCAGCAAGAACGGCAACCGCGAGCGCGGATCAGGGTTGCGCACGATGACGAAGCCCTCCGGCACGCCGCCCATCATGCACGGCGCGGAGCCTGGCGGTGCAGGGCGTTCGCCCCGCACGCGCCTGGCAACCAGGACTCGCTCGGAATCAGTGCTGGTTGGCGAGGCCGGTCTCGTAGGCGATCACGACGAGTTGAGCGCGATCTCTGGCGCCGAGTTTGATCATCGCGCGGCTCACGTGGGTCTTCGCGGTCGCCGGACTCATGAACAGGCGGCGCCCGATGTCGTTGTTGGTCAAGCCTGCGGCGACAAGCGCCATCACCTCGCGCTCCCGCTCGGTGAGGAGCCCGAGCCGCTCAGGGTCCTTCGGCCGACGGTCCGGCCTGGTGGCGAACTCGGCGATCACCCGTCGTGTCACGCTGGGCGACAGGAGTGCCTGCCCCGCGGCAACGACGTGCACGGCCTCGCGAAGGTCATCTGGGTCGATCTCCTTCAGGAGAAACCCACTGGCACCGGCCCGGAGCGCGTCGAACACGTAATCGTCCAACTCGTAGGTGGTCAGCATGACGATCCGCGAGTCTGCCATCCGATCGTCGGCCAGGATCTGCCGGGTCGCCTCCAGCCCGTCCATAACCGGCATCCGGATGTCCATGAGCACCACGTCGGGAGCGAGCCGGCGGGTGAGCTCGACGGCCTCGGCGCCGTCGGCGGCCTCTCCCACGACCTCGATGCCGTCGTCACGTTCGAGTACCAACCGGAACCCGGCGCGGACCAGATTCTGGTCGTCTGCGAGAAGTACACGGATGGAGCCCTGCCCGCTCGCGCTCACGTCGCCCTCTCAGTCCTCGGCAGGCGGGCGCGGACACGGAAGCCGCCTTCAGGCCCCGCACCGGTCTGCAGCCACCCGCCCACCGCATCTGTCCGCTCGCGCATCCCGAGCAGACCGAAACCTTGCGGTTGTTCGCCGTCGGGACCGCGCCCGTCGTCGTCGATCTGGATGGTCACGGCGGCCGGCTGGTGGCGGACCGAGACCGTCGCCTCGGTCGCGCCCGCGTGATGGACCACGTTGGTCAGGGCCTCCTGGACGATGCGGTAGGCGGTCAGGTCCGTGGCCGCAGGCAGTGGATGGGGCTCGCCGGCAATCACCAGTTCGACGTGCAGCCCTGCCCGCCTGGCCGCCTCCAGCAGGTCGTCGAGCTGGTCGAGTCCGGGCGCGGGAGGGTGCGGGTCCTGGCGATGCTCGCTGCGCAGGACGCTGACGGTGGCGCGCAGCTCCGCCATGGCCTCCCGGGCAGACGCCCGTACGGTGCGCAGCGCTGCCCGCGCCTCGTCCGGGCTGTCGTCGAGCACGTCGGCGGCCGCACCGGCCTGCACGGTGAGGCTCGTGACCGTGTGCGCCATGACGTCGTGCAACTCGCGGGCGATCCGCATGCGCTCGTCGACCACCCGGCGTTGCGCCTCGCGTTCGCGCTCGATCTCGGCTCGGCGCTGCCGCTCAAGCACCTCGGCCCGAAGCGCACGGCGGCTGTGCACGGCGTCGCCGAGCAGCGAGGCCGCGACCAGCAGCGCGGAGTCGAGCGCGACCGCGACGGGCGGATCCTGCTGCGCGAACACGCGAGCGACGACTCCGGCCCCGACCCACAGGGCGGTGGCCCCCAGCGACCACCCGCGCCGGCCGGCGGCCGCCACGCTGTAGAGCGCGACCATCAGCGGCACCGTCGATGGTCCCCCCGGATAGCCGAGGTTCAGATAGGCCAGCAACACGAGGCTCGTGGCTCCGACGACACCCGCGGGCCATCGCCGTCGCACGATGAGCGGAAGCGCCGCGACGATCAGCAGGGCGTGGGCGAGGGCGTCCGGGTCGCGGGCGCCGGGCTCGTCAGAGAGCACCAGTGCCGCTGCCGCGGCGGCGGCGGTGAGCACCGCGATCATCGTGTCGACCAGCAGCGGAGTGATGCTCGGCAGGCGTCGCCACCATGCGATGCGGACGCCGTCATGAGCGGAGATGTCGCCCTGCGTGCTGTCCTCGCGTTGGCGCACCATTCGCGCCCCGTTCCTCCTCACCGCACTGGCAGGGCCGGCGGGCCTGCCCCGCTGCAGCATGACATCATTGGTGTTCGTGCGTGCCGCGCAGTTGCCTCGGCGCCGTGCCGAGGTCGGCGGGATCGACGACGGTGAACTGTCCCATCATCCCGCCGTCCTCGTGGGCGAGGATGTGGCAGTGGAACATGTAGGGATGGTGCGAATCCGTGTAGTCGCGGAACCGGGTGACGATGCGGGCGCTCGTCCCGGGCGGGACGAACACCGTGTCCTTCCAGCCGACCAGATGCGGTGGAGGCTCGGCGCCGTCCACGCTGAGGATCTGGAAGTGGACGTCGTGCACGTGGAAGTTGTGCGGGTCGCCGCTTGCGTTGCTCACCTCCCAGACCTCGGTCGCGCCGACCGCCACGACCTCGTCGATGCGAGCCATGTCCATCTTCTGGCCGTTGATCTGGAAGTCGCCGAGCGCGAACGTGCGATCCGGCTCGGCGTCCGGTGCGGTGAGCGGTTCGATCTCGGCCAGCCGCTCCGGCACCCCGCCCATGTGCTCGAGCTCGTCCGCAGCGACGATGCGCAGCAGGTCGAACGTGTCCTCGCCGCCCACGAGGCGGTCGAATGACGAGCCGAGGTCCGGCGGGTAGCTGCGCAGCACCACATCGTCGCCTGGGTCGAACGCAACCACCAACTCGGCCCGCTCGCCGGGCGAGAGCAGGATGCGGCGCGTCTCGTGGGGTGCCGGCAGCAGGCCGCTGTCGCTCGCGACTTGCCAGAACAGGCGGTCGTCGGTGAAGCCGAGGTCGTAGATGCGGGCGTTGGACGCGTTCAGCACCCGCAGGCGCACCAGGTCCGAGTGGACCGTCAGGAGAGGGTCATGGGTGCCATTGACCAGGATCTCATCCCCGAGGATCCCAACGCTGGACGTCTGCGACCGGGTGAAGTCCAGCGACCCGTCGGCGTGGAACTGCTTGTCCTGGATGATCAGCGGGATGTCATCGACGCCGTAGGTCTCGGGCAGTGAGACGTCGCCGGCTTGCGGATCATCGATGATGAACATCCCGGCGAGCCCGCGGTAGACGTGGTCTGCCGTGGACTCGTGGAGGTGCGGGTGATACCAGAGGCTGGCTGCCGGTTGGTCCACGCTCCAGGTCGGCGACCAGGTGGCTCCCGGCGCGATCGGCTGATGCGGTCCGCCGTCGGCCTCCGCTGGCAAGTGCATGCCGTGCCAGTGCATGCTCGTGGGCTCATCGAGCGCGTTCACGACGTTCACGGCCACGTCGTCGCCGCGCTCCGCGCGCAGCGTCGGTCCCAGGTAATCGCCGTTCACGCCCCAGGTCTGGCTGGTGATACCGTCGAGCAGCTCGCTCTGCCCGGCCCGCAGCCGCAGGTCGAAAACCTTCCGGCCCTCCTGGTCGACGGTGGGCTCCAGCAGGGGCGGGATCGCCAGGTCGTTGCGGAACTCCAGATCGCCGACGTTGGTTTGGACCGAGTCGACATACAGCCAGGCCACCAGGCCAGCCATCGGTACGGCCAGGATGACCGCCGCGGTCAGCAGCCAGCGCGTCGCGCGCATCACCGGCCCGCGCCGCACTGCTTTTGTCCGCCGGTGGCCGACGATGCCTGACAGCACCAGCCAGACACCGGACTCGGGCTGGGGAGCGGGCATGTGATGCTTTCCTCACGGCTTGAGGGGTTCGGCCCAAGGGCCAGGACGTGGTTCATCGTAGGAACGGCGCGGGCTTCCGTCGTCCGACAGAGGGTGCGACCGCTCTGCGACATCCGCGGTAGCCGCTCGGCCCGCACCTACCTCCGGGGGTGTAGGTGAGCGGCCACGCGCCTTGAGCCCGCCCCGCGCGGCCCCGCGCGGGCAGAACCGGTCCTAGCTGCCGGTAGGCGGGATCTTCGCGCACGCGTCCCGCGACCGCAGTTGCTTCTCCCGCCCGCAGCGGGCTTGCCACAGTCGCACGGTTCCCGTACCTTTACTTTCTATGGACAAGGTAAAGAGAAGGCGCCGGCGTGGCTATAGCCGCGTCAGCGCCAAGCACCAGGTCACCCTGCCGGTTGACGCGCTCGGTCAGGCCGGGCTGCGGCCCGGCGACGTGGTGCTGGTGTCCGCGGAGGGCCCGGGGCGGATCGTCCTCACCCGCGAACGCGACCCCATTGAGGCGCACGCCGGCAAGCTCACGGGCGTGTACCGTCCGGACGAGCTCGACGAACTTCGCGACGAGTGGCACTGACAGTCCTCGACGCCGGGGTGCTGATCGGCGTACTCGACAGCGACGATCCCCACCACCAGCCAGCGGTTGACGTGCTCCGCCGGCTGCTCGACGCCGGCGACCTGCTGGTCGTTCCCGCCTCCGTCTATGCCGAGGTGCTGGTCGGGCCCTTCCGGCGCGGCGAGGACGCCGAGGTCGGGTCGTTTCTCCATGACATCGGTGCCGACATCGCACCTGGCACCCGGGATGTGGCCCGTTCCGCAGCGCGGCTGCGCGCGGCCCACGGCCCCAAGCTGAGGCTGCCGGACGCGCTCGTGATCGCTACCGGAGAAACGCTCGGGGCCGACCGTGTTGTCACCACGGACACTCGCTGGCCTCGCCGGCTGCCCGTGAGGATCGAAGTCGTCTAACGTCGTGGCGTGGGCATCGCGCGTAGTTGCTTCGCCCGGCACCTCTCGATCATGAACTCCGTCGTTGATGGGGCAGGCGCGAGGGGTCGGGCGCCAGGTGATGTGCCGCCCGGTACGCCTGCTGCACCTCGTCCGGGAGGCGGCCGCGGTCGGAGACCTCCATCCCCTGCTGCCGGGCCCACGCCCGGATCTCGGCGACCGCGGGCTCACGCTCGGGAAGCGGGGCGGCGGCCAGCAGCGTGTGTTCCAGTGACGCCGCGTCCAGCCAGCCCGCAAGCTCGGTCAGGGCCGCCGCCAGGTAGCGGTAGGTCCATTCCTCCGCGAGCGGACGGGTCTCGCAGAACACGATCGGCACCGACGGCCAACGAACCTGAACCTCGGCCAGCGCGTCGGCGGCCACGCCCGGCCGCACATGCTCCAGGCCGAACAGCCGCGAGTAGCGATCCTCGACCACCACCGCGGCACGCGGCAGAGTGGCCAGCTCGGCCAGGGCGTACCCCAGCCGTCCGCTGGTCAGCGTCGACACCAGGTCGGCCAGGCTCTTGCGCTCCACGGCCGCGACCACCTGCCCATCCAGCTCGACCGCGTAGTCCCCGACCGGCAGCCGACGTCGCACCGTGTCGGTCTGCTGCCGGGCGAAGCGGTAGGGGTACCGCTCGCTGGTGTCGACCAGGATGGTCAGCGTGGGCAGACCGCTGGCGCGCGCGGTCGGCGTGCGGACGCGCGGTCGTGCCTGCCTGGCAGTGCGCGCAGTCTGCCAGAAGATCGCCTCCCGGCCGTTGCGCAACACGGTGAACACGATCTGCGAGCGGTTCTCCCGGCTCCGGTCCAACACCAGGTCGACGGCCGCCCCGCGCCGCACGCACGAGCGCACGGGCACCCGCTCCACCACCTCCGGCTGCTTGGGCCAGCCTTCCGCCCGGTGGCAGTAGACCTTGCTCGTCCTTGGCCAGGTCTCCCCGGCCTTCAGCACCACCCCATCGCCCAGCGGGACGCGCAGGAGGAACGGCAACCGCGAGCGCGGATCGGGGTTGCGCACGATGACGAAGTCCTCCGGCACGCCGCCCATCATGCACGGCGCAGGCCCTGGCGGGTGTAGGAGCGCCCGCCTGCGGTGAGGCTGCCAGGCAGGCGGCAGCCGTGGGACGCAGCCAGGCGCGAGGAGGTACGGCCGTGATCGAGACCGTCAACCCGACGACCGGTGAGGTCGTCGAGCGTTACAGGGAGCACGACGAGGCGGCCCTGACCGAGAGACTCGCGCGGGCGTGGGCGCGGTGGCAGGACGACTGGCAGCACCGGCCGCTGGGCGAGCGGCTGGAGGTGCTGTCGAACACCGCCACGATCCTGGAGAAACGCCGCGACGAGCTTGCCGCGCTCATCACGATCGAGATGGGCAAGCCGATCGCCGCGGCACGCGCCGAGGTGGACAAGTGCGCCTTGCTGTGCCGTCACTACGCCGAGCACAGCGCCGCCTACCTCGAACCCGAGCGCTACGAGACCGAGGCCGAGCGCAGCTACGTGCGCTTCGACCCGCTCGGGCCGATCTTCGCAATCATGCCGTGGAACTTCCCGCTGTGGCAGGTGTTCCGCTTCGCGGTCCCGAACCTGGCGGCGGGCAACGTCGGGCTGCTGAAGCACGCGTCGAGCACAACCGGCTGCGGACTCGCCGTCGAGGATGTACTCGCCGAGGCCGGCCTGCCCGAGGGCGGGTTCACCACCCTGCTCATCGGCCACGCCACCGCCGCCGAGATCACGGGCGACCCCCGCGTGCGTGGCGTCACCCTGACCGGCAGCGACCGCGCGGGCCGGGCGGTGGCGAGCAGTGCCGGCAAGCACCTGAAGAAGACCGTGCTCGAGCTCGGCGGCTCGGACCCCTGCATCGTGCTCGACGACGCCGACCTCGACGAGGCGGCGAAGGCCGCCGTAGCCAGCCGCTACCTGAACTCGGGCCAGAGCTGCATCAACGCCAAGCGCATCATCGTGGCTCGCGACGTCTACGAGGACTTCATCGAGCGTTTCCGCGCCCAGGTCGAGGCGCTGGCGGTCGGTGACCCCACCGACGAGGCCACCGACGTCGGCCCGCTGGCCCGCGGCGACCTGCGCGACACCGTCGACGACCAGGTGCGGCGCACCCTCGACCACCCCGACGGCGGCACGCTGCTGCTCGGTGGCGAGCCGCTGGACGGCCCGGGGTTCTTCTACGCACCGACGGTCATCCGCGACGTGGACGCCCAAGCCCCGGCCGCGACCGAGGAAGTGTTCGGGCCGGTCGCCGCGCTCATCGACGCCGAGCACGACGAGGCCGCCGTCGCCATCGCCAACAGCTCCCGGTTCGGGCTGGGCGCGGCGATCTGGACCACCGACCTCGACCGCGGCGAGCGCATCGCCGGCCGCGTCGAGTCCGGGATGGTGTTCATCAACGAGATCGTCAAGTCCGACCCTCGGCTGCCCTTCGGCGGGGTGAAAGACTCCGGCTACGGCCGCGAGCTCGCCGGCCAGGGGCTCAGGGAATTCACCAACGCCAAAACGGTCTGGGTCAGCGCCCCGTCAGGCGCCGCCGGCGCCAGCGTCGAGTAGGGCAGCCGCTTCGACTGCAACGGTCCGCGCCCAGCTCGTCCGCCTGCTCCAGGTCGATTCGCGCGTTGCCTCGCTCGGGAAACGCGGACTCCAGTGTGGCGATTCCGCGCTTGTGGCCGAATCCTAACGTGGTTACACTTGTTTCATATATATTAGAGGCCAGCTATGACCAGCCAGCGCGCAGAGCGATTCACAGCACTCGACGAACAGCTCGAGGACGCGGTCCGTGACGCCCGGACCACGGGTACCCGACGCGCCACGACGGTCAAGGTCGGGAACGCGGACCCGGTTGACCTCCCGATCGAGTCGCTGAAGACGCTGCACAAGGTCGTCCACGCGCTGGCTGCAGGCAGCGAACCCATCCTGACCACGACCGAGGCTGCAGACTTCCTGGACGTGTCGAGGCCCTATGTGACGCGGCTGCTCAAGTCCGGGAAGCTGCCGTACGTCAAGAAGGGCAACCGCCACCTGGTCCCCGCCGCTGCCCTCCAGGAGTTCAAGGCTCGGCGGAGCCAGCAACTCGAGGGTCTCGCCGCCATGGCAGCAGCTGAGGAGGAATTGGGCGTGCGGTGAGCCATCCGCAAGAACTCACTGCCGTCCTCGACGCCAACGTCCTGTACCCCAGTGGCTACGAGACATCATGCTCACCCTTGCCGCTATGGGCTACTACGAGCCGAAATGGTCCGAGCCCATCGTCGACGAGATGCGCCGCAACGTGCTCCGCGACCATCCGAGCATCGATCCCGACAGGTTCGAGGCAACCGCGATCGGCGCCATGCGCCAGGTCTTCCCGGATGCGTGGGTGAGCGTGCCCGAACGGCTCGTGGCCGAGATGGACAACGACGCCAAGGACCGACACGTCCTCGCTGCCGCCGTGGTCGGCTGTGCGCACATGGTGATCACGGACAACGTCAGGGACTTCCGCATGAGTCGGCTCGTCGAATCTGGCCGGGTCGTCATCGAACGGCCCAGCGAGTTCC
>WHTC01000505.1 GCA_009379795.1 Nitriliruptorales bacterium
TCCTGGCCGCCAACATGATCGGTGCCGTCACCTGGGTGACCGCCGTGGCGGTTGCGGGCTTCGTCGCCGGTGCTTCCTATCAGCAGATTGACAGCGCGTGGGGGCGCTGGTCGCCGCTGTTCGCCATCGCCGTGCTCGGCCTGCTGTTCTTCTCGTTCCGCCGCTGGAAGGCCTGGTCCGAGCGGGAGACGTCACGGTACGCCGGGTCCGATGATCAGCCTGCGCGACGTGGCAGCACGCCGGAGGTTGGTGCCTCGGCGGGCTGTGGTGTTTCGGCGGGACGTGGTCCCGCGTCGCGCTGACCGCGACCCTGGAGCGGTCCCCGAGATGAGCGGGCGTTCTCGGGATCAGGGTGCAAATAGGGGGCCGGGTGGTCATCGACCGGCCCGCGAGTTGGCGGCCTCGCTCGTGTCCGGAGGCAGTGGGATCGGTCGCGGGGGCACCGGCGTGGACTGCACCAGCGACGTGGTGGTCTGGCCGTAGAGCAGGAAGCGGTCGATCACCTGGTCCAACTGATCGACGGCGGCCACGTAGACCTTGAGGAGGAAGCAGTCCTCACCGGTGATCCGGTGGCACTCCACGACCTCCCGCGTCTCCTGGGCGAGGCGCGCAACCTTCGCCAGCTGGCCGGGCCCGGGGCGGATTCGTACGAAGGCGGCGATCGGCAGCCCGAGTGCTTGGGGATCCAGGTCGACCCGGTAGCCGGCAATCACGCCCGCGCGCTCCAACCGCTGAATCCGTTCCCGGACGGCCGGTGCGGACATCCTCACGGTGCGAGCGAGTTCCGAGACTGCCGTGCGAGGTGCGCGGATCAACGCTCGGAGGAGTCGGACATTCACCTCGTCCAGCTGCTGATCGACGAATCGACGGCTGAGATGCGGCTGAAGCTCGCTCTTCGTAGGCATTTTGGCTTTTCTGCCTTCGATAAGTTATGGACGGACCCTCGGTCATTTTCAACCCTACATGGCATGGATTCCACCATTCCCGCGGCCGCCCGTGCCGCGCCACCCAGAGGTCTCGCGA
>WHTC01000111.1 GCA_009379795.1 Nitriliruptorales bacterium
AGACCACCTCTCGTTTCGCATCCGACGCATTCCCTGTGCGATCGCCGGCAGGGAAACGCCGTCCTCGCCCCATACGGGACGGAAGGACGGCAGCAGGCCAGGATGTCTTCTCCGCGCGCCGTCGGCAAGCCCTCGAAGCGAGCGGTTACGCCGGCCGCGCTCGCCGGCGCTCAGGCATAGATCACCTTTCCGGTGGCGTCGTCGATGTCGTCGATCAAGGGGACGGGCAGATTGATCTCCGGCACGGGCTTGCCCAGCCCTGAGGCGATCTCCCCGGCGTACTCGCTGAGCGTGCTGCCGACCATCAACTGCTCCCCAACCGGCAGGTAGCAGCGGTTCTGGTCGGTCACCGTCTTGTTGCGCTGCCAGATGGCCCGCACGGTGCGCTGGTCGCCTTCGCCGCGGCACAGCCGCTCCAGCAGATCGGTGATCGTGGCCGTACCCAGCTTGCAGGCGTTGCACTGGCCGCATGACTCTCGCGCCAGAAACGCCGACAGCGTGGCCAGGATCCGCAGGATCGGCCGGGAAGTGTCGTAGACGATGAACCCGCCGCTGCCGATCCCGGCTCCGTCGGCACGGGCCTGGTCGAAGTCCAGCGGGTCGTCGAGCCGCGCCGGCGTGATCACCGCGTTAGAGGAGCCGCTGTACACCGCCTTGATGTCGCTGGCGCCGGCGATGTCGACCAGCAGGCTGCGCAGTGGCGTGCCCAGCGGCAGTTCGTAAACGCCGGGCGACTCGACGTCACCGACCACGGTGAACAGCATCGTCCCCGGTGAGCCTTCCGTGCCGGCCTTGCGGAACCAATCCGCTCCGTTGACCACGATGCCCGGCAGGTTGGCCAGCGTCTCAATGTTATTGACCACCGTCGGGTTCGGGGCGTCGTCGCTGGCGAACAGGCCGCGCTGGTAGGGGCCCAACAGCCGGGGCAGCGCCGGGTTGCCCTCGATCACCTCGAGCAGCCCAGTCTCCTCACCGAACAGGTACTCGTCGGGTCCAGTGACGACCTCGACCTCGCCCGCGCCGGGCCAGCCCGCCCCGGTGGCCTGGCGCAGGGCGTCCCGCAGCCGCTCGAGCGGCCGGGTGAACTTCGCCTTGATGCCGACGAAGGCGCCGGTGGCGCCCACCGCATGCCGGGCGATCAGCAGGCCCTCCACGAAGGCGAACGGGTTGAGCGCGAGCAGCGGACGATCCTTGAAGGTGCCCGGCTCACCCTCTGCGCCGTTGGCCACCAGGTAGAGCTGGCTGCGGTCGTACTGGGCGGCCAACTCCAGGGTCGAGCGCCACTTCACCGCGGTGGGGAAACCGGCGCCGCCCCGGCCGCGGAGACCGGAGCGCTCCACCTCGTCGATCACCTCCTCGGGTGGCAGCCGTCGGGCACGCTCCAGACCTCGACCGCCGCCTGCCGCCAGATAGGCGTCCAGGGTGATCAGCGGCTCGTCCGGCAGCAGCCGGCTCTCCATCTCGTCACCTCCTGGGGCGCGGCCCTGCCGTCCCCGAGTGCTGAACATCGTCGGTGTGTGTACCCGCGGCGGCGCATCCTCTCGCCTCACCACCACCAGTCGATGCCGCGGCGCTCGGGAGGCAGCTCCGGCACCTCGGGCGGGTGCGGCCAGTCTGGCCGCTCCGGCTCCGGCGGCTCGGGGATCTCCGGCGGGGGCTCCGGCGTCGCCGGCGGCTCCTGCTCGCCTGATCCCTGCCCTCTGGCCATTGTTCACCTCCAGTGATATCTCTTCAAAGATATCTCACTGGGGATCTGCGCTGGAGGCCGCTCGCCAAGGGTCACCCCGATGAGTACCCCATCGCGGGCTATGCTTCGCTCCTATCGTGCCGCGGGGCACCGGCTCCCGGCCACACCGGAGTCGGACAGGAGCAGCACCCGCCCCCGTGTCCTCAACGCTCGCGCCCAGCGCCACGCCCGCCCGCCAGCGGGCCCGATGGTACTGGTCGCGGGGGCTTGCGCTCGGACTGCTCGCCGTCCTCTTGACCCTGACGCTTGTCGCTGCCGCGCTCGCGGTGTGGTCGGTCCGCCGGCCGTTCCCGCAGCTCGAGGGGGAGGTGACCCTGCCGGGCCTCGACGCCCCGGTCGAGGTGTACCGGGACGAGCTGGGCATTCCCTCCCTGTTCGCCAGCACGTCCAGGGATCTGTTCCGGGCACAGGGCTATATCCACGCCCAGGACCGCTTCTGGCAGATGGATGTCTGGCGACATATCGGCGCCGGCCGGACCGCCGAGCTGCTTGGCCCGGGAGGCCTGGAGAGCGACCGGTTCCTGCGCACGCTCGGCTGGGAGCGCATCGCTCGCGAGGAACTCGCGCTGATGGACGATGAGACCAGGGACATCCTCAGGGCGTATGCCGCCGGGGTGAACGCCTATATCGCCGAGCGATCCGCGGCCGAGCTGAGCCTGGAGTACTCGGTGCTCCGCCTGCAGCTGCCGAGTTACACCCCTCCCCCGTGGGAGCCGGTCCACACGCTCACGTTTCTCAAGCTCATGGCGTGGGACCTGCGCAGCAACCTGGAGGAGGAGTTGCAGCGCGGGATCCTGTCCTCGACCCTCAGCGCGTCGCAGCTGGCCGACCTGTACCCGCCCTATCCCCAGGACGCGCCGCGCATCCTGGGCGCCGAGGTCCCGGCTGACTTCGAGGCTGGCGAGGCGGATCCCAACCCGGCTCAGGCCGCCCTGGGTCGGGTCGTCGACCAGTTGGCGGCGGTCGAGGACTTTACCGGCCCCCGCCCCGACGGCATCGGCTCCAACAGTTGGGTGGTCTCGGGCGCCCACACCGAGACAGGGCTGCCCCTTCTGGCCAACGACCCTCACCTGTCGATCGAGATGCCGTCCACCTGGTATCAGGTCGGGCTGCACTGCGTGGAGCGCACTCCCGAGTGTCGGGACGAGGTCGCCGGGTTCTCCTTCGCCGGCGTGCCGGGGGTGATCATCGGCCACAACGACCGCATCGCCTGGGGCTTCACCAACCTCGCCCCGGACGTCATGGACCTCTACGTCGAGCGGGTGAACCCTGAGAACCCGGACCAATACGAGGTCGACGGTGATTGGGCCGACATGGAGGTCGAGGAGCAGACGCTGAAGGCGGCCGATGGCACGATCCAGACGATGCGGGTGCGCGCCACGCGGCACGGCCCGATCATCTCCGACGTCTTCGATCCCCTGGGCGCGTACCAGCCGCCGCAGGATGTCGGGGCGCGTGAGCCTTTCGTGATCGCGCTGCGCTGGACGGCGCTGGATCCCGGACGGACCATCGATGCCGTGCCCGCCCTCAACCGGGCTCGCGACTGGGACCAGTTCCGCGAGGCCGCGAGCAGGTTCGAGGTCCCGGCGCAGAACCTCGTGTACGCCGACGCCGACGGCAATATCGGCTACCAGGCGCCCGGGAGGATCCCGGTGCGCGCCAGCGGTGATGGTCGCCTTCCGGTTCCGGGGTGGAGCGGCGAATACGACTGGACCGGCTTCGTTCCCTTCGAGGAACTGCCGTCGGAGCTCAACCCCGAGCGCGGTTGGATCGTGACCGCCAACAACCCGATCGCCGGGCCCGACTACCCCCACCTGCTGACCACGGACTGGGACTACGGCTACCGGGCGCAGCGCATCGGGCAACTGCTCGCTGAGGCCGGGGGCGGGCTTACCGTGGACGGGATGGGCGCCATCCAGATGGATGCCCGCGACGGCAGCGCCGACTGGCTGGTGCCGGCTCTGCTGGCGGTGGACAGTCCTGACCCCGATGTTCGCCTTGCGCAGGACCTGCTGCGCGACTGGAACGGCCAGGCCAGCGCCGATTCCGCGGCGGCGGCCGTCTACGGCGTCACGTGGCGGCACGTGCTGGCGGGGACCTTCGGCGACCAGATGCCGGACAGCGTCCAACCCGGCGGCGGCTCCCGCTGGTTCGAGGTGGTCCGGCGCCTGCTCGAAGAGCCCGACAGCGCCTGGTGGGACGAGGCTGGCACGTCGGGCGCCGAGGGCCGGGATGACGCGCTGAGCGCCGCGATGCGTACAGCGATCGCCGAGTTGACCGACCGCCTCGGGCAGGATCCGGGGGAGTGGCGCTGGGGTGACCTGCACCGCGCGACATTCCGCAACGGCACGCTGGGCGAGTCGGGCCTTGGCGTCATCGAGCGGCGCTTCAACCGTGGCCCCTACCCGGTGAGCGGCGGGAGTTCGATCGTCAATGCGACGGGCTGGAACGCCTCCTTGGGTTACGAGGTGACCGCTGTGCCTTCGATGCGCATGGTCGCCGATCTGGCTGACCTTGACCGCTCGCGAACCATCCACACCACCGGCCAATCCGGGCACGCTTACCACGAGCACTATCAGGACATGATCGAGCACTGGCGGTCCGGGGAGCTTCATCCGATGCGCTGGTCCCGCGAGGCGGTCGAGGACTCCGCTGTCAACCATCTGCGCCTGCTTCCTCCTCGTGCCACATCGGGTCACGGGCCCGAGCGCGCGCCGGCCACCTCCACGTGAAGCTCAACCGACACCAGCGGTCCGGTCAGGTTCACGTGGAGGTGACCGGCCGGCGCCGAGGTCAGGTGTCCGCGGCGCCCGGCCACCACACGGTGGCGACCTCGCGGGGTTGCGGCGCGTGGTCGCGGAGTGCCGTGCGGATCTCGGGGTCGCGCTCGGGTGGCAGGGCGAGCCGGCGGCGGACGAAGGCGACCATGTCGTCCTCGGTGCCACGCCAGATCGGCAGTCCCTCCCAGTGCTCGGCCTGGACGTCGAGTCCCAGATGACGCAGCACCGCAAGCGCATCCTCATCGGTGGGCCCGCTCGGGCGGGACAGCCCGTGCAGCCGCTCCCACAGGGGCCGGGTCCAGGCCAGGGGATGTTCGACGGTCAACTCGACGACCACCCGACGGCGGGCATGCGCGGTCAGGGCAAGGGCGAAATCGGGCAGGTCGGGGGCGTTGTAGAAGACGTGGTGGCAGAGCACGACCTCGGCGACCGGCGCCTTGTCCGCGTCGTCGGGCCAGCGCCCCTGCACCGCCAGGTGGTTCACGCCCGCTGCCTCGGCCCGTCGCCGGAAGGCCGCGAGCATCGCCTCGCCCTCGTCGAACCCGACGGCGGTGCCGACCTGCGGGACGAGCGCCAGGACTGCGGCGCCGGCGCCGCACCCCACGTCGAGAACCGACCCGCCTGCGGGCAGCGCGGCCAGCGCCTCCCGCCGTGACGGCGTCCAGGCCTCCCGCGCCTCATGCACGCGCTGTTCGAAGGTCGCGACGTTGTACCCGTACGGGCAGGCCGGTGCGGTGGCCAGCACCTCGGGCGGTATCGCCCAGCCTTCGAGTTCCTGCGCCCAGCGCGCTCCGGCATCCATGCTGGGAAGTCTGCCATCCCGACCCGCCGGCCCGGTCCGGTCACAGCCGGCCGGCGGCGATCACGCGCTGCAGGAACGCGGCCGTGCGGGGCTGCGGGGGGCGGTGAAGATCTGCTCCGGAGGGCCCTCCTCCAGGATCTGGCCCTCATGCAGGAAGCAGACACGGTCGGCGACCTGGCAGGCGAACGACATCTCGTGAGTCGCCAACAGCATCCTCGTTTCCGGGGCCTCAGGTGAAGCGGGCGAACCCGGTCTCAGCGAGCGTGTCGAGGTCGTGGGCGGCCAGGCCGCGCTCGGAGAGCGTGTAGAGGACACCGTCCACCACCAGCGCCCGGCGGATCGGCTCCTGCGTCGGGCTGAAGGGCATCGGCTCCCCGGGGGCCACCCCGACGCCGGGATCATCAGCAGACTCGGCCGCAGGCTCGTGGCTGAGCCGGCCCTTCTCGCGCAGGTCCCGGCTCTCCACGGCGAGCGCGACCGCCCCGGAGAACCCGCTGTCGACGCCGGTCCGCTCATCGAAGTCGTAGGTCTGCAGCGGCAGCACGGCCAGCCCCTCCGGTGGCCAGTACAGGAACGCGCGCGGGTTGTGCTCCACCTCGCTGGAGCCTTCGCCGAACGTGACCTGGGCGATGCGCTCGGGCGCGCTGCGATCGGACAGGTCGAACAGCGACGCCTGCACGCCCAGCACCCGGCCGGCGTCGTCGGCGTCCTGTCCCACCCCGAGGAGCAGATCGTCCCCGACCGGGTGGAGGTAGGAGGAGTAGCCGGGAATCTTCAACTCACCCTCCAGCCGTGGCGCGGTCGGATCCGACAGATCCAGCACGTACAGCGGATCGGTCTGGCGGAAGGTGACCACCGCTGCCAGGTCTCCGAGGTAGCGCACGGCATAGATCCGCTCGGTCCGCCCGAGCCCGCCGACCCGGCCCACCTCGACCAGTTCGTCGTCCTGCTCGGCGAGCACCACCACCGAGCTCTCCGACGCGGCGCCCTCCGCACTCGGCCACCAGTCCGGCTGCTCGGTGACCGCAACCCGCAGGTGACCCTCATGGGCGGACATCGAGTACTGGTTCAGCAGGTGGCCCCTGACCGCGCCCGAGGCCAGGTACGGCGCCGTCGCCGGGTCGCTGAGGTCGAAGGCATGGATCTCGGTCGTCACCTGTTCGGGGCGGGACCCCTCGGCGGGGAGGGGACGCCATGATCCCCAACTGCTCGTGGCCACGTACAGCCGGTCCGTCGAGGCGTAGACCGTCTCGCCATCGGCGACCACGCCGGCCGCCTCACCAGGCTCCAGCGGACCGTCGGGGTCCACGGTCAGCACCGACAGGGTCGCGAGCCCGGCGAACTCCTGGGGGTGGCGGACCCGCTCGCAGTCCAGCAGCGGTCCCTCGGACACGGCCCGCCCGTCGCCGTCCTCCACCACAGACCAGGGCAGCCAGTCCTCGACCGCCGAGGAGCGGATCACCTCGCGGTTGCGCTCGGTGGCCTCCCGCTCGGCCCGCAGCCCGCCCGTCTCCGGAGCGGTGAACGCCAGCCCGGCTGGCGGGGAGTGGATGACGATCCGTGCCACACCCTCGACCATGCGCGCCGAGCGATAGTCGCCGTCCAGCGTCAGCGTGGACTCGATGCGGGGCTCGGCCGGGTCGCTGAGATCGACCAGGGACACGGTGCTGGTCGGGCCGCCGCCGCCCGACGGGGGCGCGGGCAGGTCACGGAGTCCGCCCCGCATGGGCAGTGGGCGGAAGGCGTCGGTGCGGGTCAGCACCAGCGCCCGGTCCCCGTCGATCAGCAGTTCCTGGTCCCACCCGCCGGGCAGGGGCAGGCTGCCCACGAGTTCCGGCTGCGCCCCGGTCAGGTCCACCACCTGCAGGTCTCCGCGGGCCACGGCCAGCGCGAGGGACCCGTCGGTCTTGACGATATCGGGCTCGTCGACGCCGGACTCCTGGACGTTGGTGCCCGTCTCGCCGGGACCGACTGCCTGTTCGGCGGTCCCTGCAGGCGCCTCCGGCGCGGGCGCGGCCACCGCGGAGTCCTCGCCAGCCCCGGCGTCGTCGACGGCCATGGCCCGCTCCGCGCCATCCGCCACCACGCCAAGGGGGAAACCGAGCCCGTATGGCCCGACAAGGTCGAGCGCGGCGTCCTGGTAGTACTCCAGCAACTCCTCGCAGCCGTCGAACGGCTGCAAGGTGCTTGTGAGGACCAGGTCGTCGTTCACGGCGCTGTCACTCACCAGCAGCGCGGGAACCAGGACCGAGACCAGCACGACCAGCCCGACCAGTCCGACGATGACGGTGCGGGTACGCATCAGCGTCTCCTTGCTGCCACGCCCCACGCGGGCGTCCACGGCGTCTCCGGCTTGGACGCCGGATGCGTGGGCAGAGTTCCGTCCGTGGAGGATGGATGGAGACTTGCGCCGTTACGGCGACAATGAGCACCACCGCCGAAAGGGAAGGAAATGAAGATCGTCGCCGTCGAACTGCGGCGCGTGCACATGCCGCTGGTGGCGCCGTTTCGCACCTCCTTCGGTACGCAGACGTCCCGGGACATCCTCATCGTCCGCGCGCTGACACCGGCGGGCGAGGGGTGGGGTGAGTGCGTGGCCCTGCCTGAGCCGTCCTACTCCTCGGAGTACATCGACGGAGCGCAGGACGTGCTGCGCCGGTTCCTGATCCCGCCGCTGCTCGCCCTCGGGCACGTGGCCGCGCAGGATGTCGCCCGCGTGCTGCAGCCGGTGCGGGGGCACCGGATGGCCAAGGCCGCTCTGGAGATGGCCGTTCTGGACGCGGAGTTGCGCGCCCGGGGTGAGCCGCTCGCCTCCTACCTCGGTGCCGTCCGGAACCATGTCGAGGCCGGGGTCTCCGTTGGGATCGCCGACAGCGTGGGGCAGTTGCTCGACATCGTCGGAGGGTTCCTCGACGAGGGCTACGCGCGCATCAAGCTGAAGATCCAGCCCGGCTGGGACCTCGAGCCGGTCGCCGCGGTTCGTGAGCGCTTCGGCGACGACCTGCTGCTGCAGGTGGATGCCAACACCGCCTACACGCTGGCCGACGCCCCGCACCTGGCCAAACTCGACGCCTTCGGCCTGCTGCTGATCGAGCAACCACTGCCCGAGGAGCAGGTGCGTGCCCACGCCGAACTCGCCAAGCGGCTGCGGACCCCGATCTGCCTGGACGAGTCCATCACGTCGGCGGTCAGCGCGGCAGACGCGATCGTCATGGGCGCCTGCTCGGTGGTGAACATCAAGGCGGGAAGGGTGGGCGGTTATCTGGAGGCCCGGCGCGTCGCTGAGGTGTGCGGCGCACACGGCGTCCCCGTCTGGTGCGGGGGGATGGTCGAAGCGGGCCTCGGGCGTGCCGCCAACCTGGCGCTTGCGGCCCGTCCCGAGTTCCTCCTGCCGGGCGACAACTCCGCGTCGCAGCGTTTCTACGCCCAGGACATCACCGAGCCGCTCACCCTGCACGACGGGATGATGCCGGTCCCGGCCGCGCCGGGACTGGGCGTCACGCCGATCCCCGAGGTGCTCAGCGAACTGACCACCTCGGTCGAACAGGTGGGCGGGAGGGTGCACCAATGACCGAGGTCCTGGACGCCGAACCGCTGCGCGGGCTGCGCGCCCGGACGTCGCTGATGCTGGAAGCGGTCGAGGCACTGGTGAACATCGAGTCGCCTTCGTCGGAGGTGGCGGCCACGGCCGGCTGCGCGCAGCGCGCGGCTTCGCTGGGGGAGCGGTTGCTCGGCGCCGAGCCTGGGCGGATCCTCGTCGACGGCCGGCTCCACCTGTGTTGGCGCTTCGGCCGCCCGCGGGTGCTGCTGCTCGGCCACCTCGACACCGTGTGGCCGCTCGGGACGCTGGCGCGCTGGCCGTTCGCCGTGCGCGACGGGGTCGCGACTGGTCCCGGGGTCTTCGACATGAAGGCCGGGGTCGTCCAGGGGATGTTCGCCCTCTCCACGCTGGGGAGCCTGGAGGGCGTCGCCCTGCTGCTGACCACCGACGAAGAGCTCGGCTCGCCCTCCTCCCGCGAACTGATCGAGCGCACCGCCCTGGGCCTGGAGGCCGCGCTGGTGCTGGAGCCCAGCGTGCGCGGTGCCCTGAAGACGGGACGCAAAGGCGTGTCGCTGTACCGGCTGGCGGTCGAGGGACGCGCTGCGCACGCGGGCCTGGACCCCGAGCGCGGCGTCAACGCGCTGGTCGAACTGGCCCATCAGATCCTGGCGATCCAGGGGACGGCCCGCCCGACCCTGGGAACCACGGTCACCCCTTCGGTCGCCGCGGGCGGCACCGCGACCAACGTGGTGCCCGCCACCGCCGAGGTCGCGGTGGATGTGCGCACCGCGACTGTGGAGGAGCAGCAGCGCGTGGACGAGGAACTGGCCCGCCTGCAGCCGGTGCTGCCGGAGGTGCGACTGCGCCTGGACGGCGGTGCCAACCGCCCGCCACTGCCCGAGACCGCGGCGGCCGAGCTGTTCGAGCGCGCCTCGGCGGCGGCGTCCCGGCTCGGCCTGCCCGCACTGCGCGCGGAGAGCGTCGGCGGGGGATCGGACGGCAACTTCACCGCCGGAATCGGCGTGCCCACGCTGGACGGGCTCGGCGCGGTCGGCGACGGCGCCCACGCCGAGGGCGAGCACGTGCTCGTCGACGCCCTGCCCGAGCGCGCGGCGCTGGTCGCCGCCCTGCTGATCGACCTGCTGGCGCGCCCGGTCTCGTCCTGAGCGCCGGAGCGGGCCGCCTCCCCTCACCTGTGCACCCGAACGGCCGGATGCCGCGTTCCAGGTGCACACGGGCCCCGGGCAGTGAGACGGTCAGGAGGCGAGCAGCCCCTCCCTGCGGAACCAGTCGATGGTGCGGCGCAGCGTGTCCTCCACCGGCGTGTAGCGCAGACCCAGGTCACGGGTGGCTCGGGAGCCGTCGTACGCGTGCCCGTGAGCGAGCGTGCGGACCAGTTCCGGGCACAGCGGCGCCCGCGCGGCTCGCAGGCGGCTCAGCCCGAGGACCGCACCGGAGAGGGCCAGGACCGCTGGCACCGGCAGCCGGACCGGCCTGGCGGCGCGGCCCGTGATCCGTGCCAGCAGGGCGAGCGCCTCACCGGTGGACAGCGTCGCCCCGCTGAGCAGGTAGCGCTCACCAGGGGTGCCGCGCGCCGC
>WHTC01000073.1 GCA_009379795.1 Nitriliruptorales bacterium
CTAACAGCACATACGGAGAGGAGCCGACCGTGTCGTTTCGGTCGGCTCGGGCATGAGTTCCATTGCGTCGCACCCGATCTCCCCGGCTTCGGCTACACGGAGAGTCCGCCCGCAGACCAGTTCGCTACACGTTCGACCGCCGCGCCGAGATCACGGCTGCGCTCACCGAGCGGGTCGGTCTCGGGCGCTTCGCGATGTCCTGTTCGACTACGCGGCGCGGTGAGTTTCCGCCTAGCGACCGCGCATCCGGAGCGGATCCGGGCGCTGATCGTCCAGAACGGCAGTGCCTACCAGGAAGGGCTGTCGGAGGCGACCGAGCCCCTACAGGCCTACTGGCGCGACCGGGAGGCGAACGGCGAGCCCATGCGGGACCTGCTCCGTATCGATCTCACGAGGTTCCAATACACGGAGGGCGTGCGGGACGTTGTGCGGCTCTCGCCCCACAGCTGGACCCTGAACCAGCGCTTCCTGGATCTGCCCGGGCGTGAGCAGGCAACGCTGGATCTGCTCTACAACTTCCGCACCAACGTCCAGCCATGCTGGTCGAGCCAGCGCAGCGCCTGGGCGGCTCCCTGGTCGGGTGGGAAGACCGGATACAGGGCAGCCTCGATGATCGCTTCGCCGACGATGAGGGTGAGCCGCTTGAAGCAGCGGCGGCCATGAAAGTCGAAGGTCGGAAGCCCAAGCTCCTCGCTCAGTCGCAGCGGCTCGTCGGAGAGCAGCGGGTAGGGGAGCCCAAGCCGCCGGACATGGTCGCGCTGACTTGAGCTGCTCTGGCTGGAGAGGCCCAACACCTCGACGCCTGCGGCTTGGAACCCCGCCAGTTCGTCCCGAAAGCTGCACGCCTCGGACGTGCAGCCCCGCGCTCCCGGGATCGCCGTCCACTCCTCGAGCAGATCGTCGCGGCCGGGTCCGTCGATGCCCGGGTAAACGAACACCAGCGAGCGGGCCGGCAGCTCGTCCAGGCGAACGCGGCGACCATCGCTCGCCGGGAGAACGATCGCGGGAAGGCGTCTGCCCGGCAGGTGATCGGCGGCGCCGTCGTCCTCGGGCGCCGGGAGGTCGATGCTCGAATCCTTCATCGTGCGGAGCGTCCTCGTCGTTGGCGCCCGCTGAGGGCGGGTGGCGGCCTGCGTGCCGTGCCGATCCTAGTCCCCGACCACGCCGTCCCGTCTCGCCGATCGAGAGAGTCGGAGGGAGACGATCGGCTCATCAGCCACCTTTTCAGTCGATCCGCCGGCAGGCGGCGATGTGGTCGGCGTTGTCGGTGAGCAGGCCGCGGGCCAGCGCGAGCATCTCCAGCACCCGCTGGTCGGCGACGCGGTAGTAGACGGTCCGGTGCTCGCGGCGACCCTCGACGAAGCCGCACCAGCGCAGGCAGGCCAGATGGTTGGAGACCTTGGGCTGCGGGGCAGCGACCGCGTCGACGATCTCGCTCACGGAGCGCTCGCCCCCGGCGAGAAGCTCGAGGATGCGCACCCGCGTCGGGTCGCCGAGGCCACGGAAGTACTTGGCGAGGATGTCCGTCTCTACCGGCTGCTCGGGGAGGCGGAAGGGAGCCTCGCTCGTCACCGCCATTGGGGGACCTCCTCGACCGGGTTGCTGAGCTCGCCAAGCGGACTGCTGAGCTTGCCGAGCCGGAAGGCCTCGTGGACCGGGAGCAGGAAGGCGTCGTCGCGGTCAGCGATTCCCTCCGCGCCCGCCTGCTGGGAGGCGAAGAAGTTGACGTGGTCGCAAAAGTCCGCGTCCAGGGCGCACCAACCGTAGAGCTGCCTGCCGGCGGTCTCGAGGCGGTGCGGCGTCTCGGCGAGCGCCAGACCGTCGAAGCCGACGATGCGTCCGCCATCGTCCCGGTTCACGGCGGGCCAGCTCTCCAGCGTCTCCTTCACCCAGCCGGTATCGAGCTGGGTGACATCGGCAAGCACCCCATCCTCGACCGGCTCGCCTCGGGCGAGCAGCCGGCAGGCGGCCAGCGCAAGGCGGCGCTGCTCGCGGTCGAGATGCGGCGTGCTGCTCGCGATTGCGGGAGCCGCCTCTTCCATGGTCATGTGTCTCATGGATCGATCCCTGCTTGTCTTGTCGTGAGCGGTCATGCGGCGCAGCAGGAGAGCTTCGCCACGTCACGGGTGAAGGTCTGGGCGGCTAGCTTGAAGCCCTCGGCCATGGTCAGGTAAGGCGCCCAGGTCGAGGCGACCTCGCCCACGGTCATCCCCCGCTCGATCGCGTAGACCGCGGCCTGGATCACCTCGGCGGCGCCGTCGGCGACGACGCTCGCGCCGAGCAGCCGCCCGCTGCTCGCCTCGGCGACCAGCTTGTAGAGGCCGCGGGTATCGCCGTTGACGAGCGCCCTCGGCACGGCGTCCAGGGGGAGGATCCTCGACTCCACCTCGAAGCCCCGCTGCCGCGCCTGCGCCTCGGTGAGGCCGGCCGAGGCGATCTGCGGCGCGGTGAAGACGATCCGCGGCAGCGAGTCGAGCCCGAGCCGCTCGCCTCCCACCCCGAAGGCGTTCTCCGCCGCCGCGGCGCCGCCCGCCGCGGCCACGTAGACGAACTGCGGCTGCGAGGTCACGTCGCCCGCGGCGAACACGCTCGGGACGCTCGTGCGCTGCTCGGAGTCGACGACGATCGCGCCGCGGGGATCGAGCTCTACGCCCACCCGCTCGAGGCCCAGGCCCTCGGTGTTCGGCCTGCGGCCCGTGGCGACCAGGATCTCGTCGGCGCGGACCTCGAAGGGCTCGCCGCCGACCGTCCCGCGCAGGACCCTCTCGCCGTCCTCGACCGAAACCCGCTCCGTCCTGGCCCCCTCGATCACGGCGTGGCCCTGGTCCTCGAGGACCTCGCGCATCGCCTCGGCGACCTCGGCCTCCTCGAAGGGGACCACGCGAACCAGGTCGATGAACGTCACCCGGGCGCCGAAGTTGCCGAACATCTGCCCCAGCTCAAGGCCGACCGCGTTGGCGCCGATCACCGCCAGCCGGACTGGCGGCTCGCTCACCTCCAAGGCCGTGGCCGAGGTCAGGTATCCCGCCTCCTCCAGCCCGGGGATCGGCGGGATCGCCGGGCGGGCGCCGGCGGCGACCAGGATCGCGCCGGCGCCGACGCTCGCCCCGTCGACCGCCACGCTGTGACCGTCCACGAGCTCGGCCTCCCCCGCGCGCAAGTCGATGCCGTACTCGTCGAGCAGGTCGAGGTACTTCTCCTGGCGCAAGCGGGCGACCAGCACGTCCTTGCGCTCCACCGCGGCACCGAGGTCTGGCGCCGGGCCGTTGATGCGCTCGGAGTCGGCGAGCAGCGTCTTCGAGGGGATGCAGCCGACGTTGACGCAGGTCCCGCCGACCGTCCCCCGATCGATCAACACCACGCTACGGCCGAGGTCACGCGCCCGGATCGCCGGCGCGAAGGCCGCGCCCCCCGAGCCGATCACGACCAGGTCATAGTCGTGGTGGCTGTCGATCGGCTCGACGGGTCTCATCGCCTTCTCTCTCCCGGGTTGCAACATCAGAAGCAGATGATATCGTCTGATCTACATATCAGCAAACACTGTTCTGGGGGGGACCCTATGGGACTGCGAGCGCTCGACATCCCCGCCCTGGCCGAGGACATACTGAGCGTGGACGGGCTGTTCGACCGGCGCGACGGACACGTCACGCTCGCGCTCTACCGACTACTACTCGCCGAGGGAGAGCCGGTGAGCGAAGAACGCCTCGCCGCGGCGACGGGCCGGACGGTGAGCGAGATCGCGGACTGGCTGCGCGGAACTGAGCGAGCAGAACTCTACGAGCGCGGCCAGGTGGTCGCGTTCCAAGGTCTCAGCCTGCGGCCCACCAAACACCTCTTTGAGGTGAACTGCCAGACGCTCTACACCTGGTGCGCCGGGGACACGCTGATGATCGGAGACCTCCTTAGTCGTGCGGCGCGGGTGCGCTCCACCGACCCGATCACCGGAAGGACCGTGTCGCTGACGGTGAAGAACGGCGCCGTCAGCGACGTTGAGCCCTCGACCGCCATGCAGTCCATGTTGCGACCGGACGCGGACGGTGCGATCGGGATCGGAGACGGCGTGGTCCCGGACGCCTGCGGGCCGATCAACTTCTTCGCCACCGAAGAGGCGGGTCGCGCGTTCACCGAGCGAGTCGAGGGGACGTTCCTGCTCACGATCGAGCAGGGACTCGAGCTCGCCCGCCTCATGAACCGAGCGCTGTTCGGCTCGGCGCTCACCCGACGACGCGGCTGACCCTCACGGAGACGAAGGCTCTGATCGACGTGACCACCCCACACCCAGGTGCTGATATCAGCTACTCCCAAAGGAGCGCAGATGCCAACCGAGACCCTGGACGTCCCGACACTGGCGGCCGAGTTCACCGCCGCCCATCCCGACCTGGACCCCTCGCAGCAGCGACTCGCGGTCGCGGCCTTCCGCCTGCTCGGCGAGGGAGAGCCGTTCGGCCCCGAGAAGCTCGCGGAGCGCGTCGGTCTCCCGGTCGAGGAGGTCGCCGCCTACCTTGACGAAGCGCCGACGCTCCAGCGCGATCGGCAGGGGAAGGTGCTCGCCTTCGACGGCCTCACGCTCGACACGACCTCGCACGCCCTCGAGGTGGACGGGCGCACGCTCTATGCGTGGTGCGCGCTCGACACGCTCTTCCTGCCGGAGCGCCTCGGTCGGCCGGCGCGGATCCGCTCCACCTGCCCGCAGACCGGCGAGACGGTCTCGCTCACCGTCGACGCGGAGGGCGTACACGACGTCGCGCCACGGGGCGCCGTCATGTCCCTGCACGGCGTCGACGGGCTCGATCTCGAAGACGTGGTCGGGACCTTCTGCTGCTTCGTCCATTTCTTCGCCTCCGAGGAGGCGGCGCGCATTTGGACGGAGCGCAACGAGGGCACCTACGCCGCCTCCATCGCCGAGGGCTTCGCGTACGGGCGCATGTTCAACCACGAATGGCTCGGTGCGGCGCTCGAGGAGCGTGGCGCATGACCGAGATCCGGCCCTTCCGCATCCAGGTCCCTCAGGCCGACCTCGACGACCTGCGCAATCGCCTCGCCCGCACCCGATGGCCCGACGAGCTACCCGGCGTTGGCTGGGGTTACGGCGTGCCGCTGGGGTATCTGAGGGAGGTCGCCGAGTACTGGCGCAGCTCTTATGACTGGCGCGCCCACGAGGCACGGCTGAATGAGTTCCCGCAGTTCACCACCGTGATCGACGGCACCAAGGTGCACTTCCTGCACGTGCGCTCGCCCGAGCCCGACGCCCTCCCGCTGGTGATCACCCACGGGTGGCCGGGCTCGATCGTCGAGTTCACCGAGATCATCGGCCCGCTCACCGACCCACGTGCGCACGGCGGCGACCCGGCCGACGCCTTCCACGTCGTGGCGCCGTCGATCCCGGGCTTCGGCTTCTCCGGACCGACCCGCGAACCGGGATGGAACCTGCACCGCATCACCACGGCTTTTGCCGTGCTGATGGGCCGCCTGGGATATGAGCGCTACGGCGCCCACGGTGGCGACTTCGGCTCGCTGCTATCACCGGAGCTGGGCCGGCTTTATCCAGACCGCGTCGTCGGCGTGCACGTGAACGGATTCCTGACCTTGCCGTCGAGGGACCCGGCACAGCTGGCAGACCTCACCGACACGGAAAGGTCGCGCCTCGAGGCGCTCAAGCGCTTCCGCCGTGACCAGAGAGGTTACGCGCTGATCCAGGCCACCCGGCCCCAGACGCTGTCCTACGGGCTCACCGACTCGCCGGTTGGTCAGCTCGCCTGGATCGTGGAGAAGTTCAAGGAGTGGACCGACTCTTCGCAACTGCCCGAGGAAGCAGTCGATCGCGATCAGATTCTCACCAACGTGATGCTGTACTGGCTGACAGGCACGGCCGGCTCGTCAGCCCGCCTCTACAAGGAGACCGCCCACGACCTCGGCGGGGCGAACGAGCCGTCCTCGGTGCCAACCGGCGTGGCGGTGTTCCCCCGGGAGGTCAGCGTGGCCGTCCGGCGACTCGCCGAGCACATCCACAACATCGTCTACTGGTCGGAGTTCGACCGCGGTGGGCACTTCCCCGCCATGGAGGTGCCCGACCTGCTCGTCGGCGACCTGCGGCAGTTCATTCCCCAGTCATGATCACTGAATCTCCCCGGGTGTGAGCCCTCGGGGCGTGGCGTGACCCCCCTCACGTCGGCTTGGTCGGGCCGACGCGGCGACGGCCTTCGACCGAGACCAGATCAGGGGACGCCATCACCATGACGATACGCACTGGCTTGCGCAACCCCGACGTCGCATAGCGAGCCGTACGGGAGCAGCCGCTATCCGATGGCTGCGCATGCTTATCAGCAGCTGCTAGCGAGGTGTCCGCGACCCGACAGGGCGCGCTCGCAGCCGCTACTTCTCGCCCTTGAGCGCGTCCTCACCTTGTCAACACCACGCTCGTCGGTCTGCTCGTTCTCGCCCTCCTCCTGGCGCAGATTCTCGCGGTCGCTCATGCTGCCGGCCGCTTCCTTGTGCTTGTCACCCGGGCGGTTGCCTCCTTCTCTGCGGCGCCACCGCGTCACAGGACGCGCCTGTGAGGCGCTGCATCGGGGCCTCGAAGGCCTCCGTGCCGCCCCCGCCGCGAACAACGCCTGAACCGCTCGCGGTGTTTCAGCCGTACTCCCAGGTGCATGGATGGCACAACCGGAAGGTCAGCGACATGACAACCGCCCGCGTCGTAAGCCCGCGAACCGCTATCGCACTGATCGTTGCCACCGTCCTCGCCCTCGCGATGATGGCGGTCGGGGTCCAAGCCAAGGCCAGCAGGGACGGGGCCAGGTTCGAGGCCCTCGTCGGCAACACCCTCACCGGCGAGGCAGGCGCCATCCGTGGCGTGCCTGCCGGGGGGTTGCCGTGGGTCCTGGATCGTGGTGAGGCCCGGATCTCGGACGGCAGTCAGATCGACGTGAGGGTCGAGGGACTCGTCCTCGCGGCCGGCGACAACGCGGGCACGAACCCTCAACCGGAGTTTCGGGCGATCGTGTCCTGTCTGACGCACGACACGCACGCGGTCGAGAACCGCACGAGCGCGCCGGCGCCCGCCACCCCGGAGGGCGACGCCCGCATCAGGGACGTGCTGGACCTGCCCGACCCGTGCCTCGCCCCGATCGTGTTCGTGACCAACGCCGCCGGGACCTCCTGGTTCGCGGTCAGCGGGTTCTGAGCGCAGCAGCAAGGTGTGGTTCTGCTGGCCATGTCCCGGCGTCCAGAGCCGGGACATGGCCGGCGAGCGGCGTGGAGCCGTCCGGGCACGCGACGCCAGGAGGAAACCCGTACTCCCGATGCCAGCGACACGCTGGACCTACCGGCTCGGCGCGATCGACGAGCATCACACTCGACTCGAGAGACGTGGGAGTTTCCGAAGGCACTCGGTCCCGCTCGGCGAGCCATGATGCGGCTGATCCTCGGGGTGCGGGACCGCCCATCGAGCCTGACGCAGGTGCAGCGGAGACGTTGACCCGCATACGCCAGGGTCTGCGAGCCCCCGTGAAGCCAGGTAGGGCGTCCACCTGCCGGCCAGCAGCATGGACCAGCCGCTACCGAAAGGTTGGAGAAGAGTCGACATGGCGCTGGATCTCGGGGAGGCGACTTCGTTCAGGGCGAGAATGTGGCGGCTCGCGAGGAGCGGGAGTCCTGGATGGTGAGCACGACGACGCGATCCTCGGACTCGTCGAATCGGTAGACCACGAGCATCCACCGCCATGGACCGAGGATGAACCGCATGCCTTCCCATCGACCGTTCAGGTCAGGCCCCAGTCGCGGGAATCGCTCCAGCGGCGCCAGCGATCGTTGGAGGCGCCGCCGCGTGTCCGCGGGAAGGCTCAGTGCGATGGCCAGGCGGTCGAGATCCTCGACGGCCGCGGCCGCCAGTTCGACCCGCGCCACGAGCTACAGCTCGTTCAGCGGAACCGTGTGCCCCTGGTCTGCCTGTCGGAGACCGAGCTGTGCTCGTTCGTAGGCGCCGTCTATGCCGTCCAGCAGAGCTACGACGTTGCCGGGATCGGGGTCGGCTTCATCGATGGCGGTGGACAGCAGCGATCTCGCCAGCGTTCCCTCGTTGACGTGGACGCGAGCTGCGAGCTGCGCCAGCTTCGATGCGCGTTCACCGTCAAGGGTGATGTTGAGCCGTTGCGTGTCGGAACCCATACCAGGAAGCGTACACGCCTCGACACGCCCTGTGTAGGTGTGAACCTGTTTCTTGTGACCCGATCGGCCGCTCGTCTGCTGCCAGGCGTACGTCAGGTGGGCCTAACGTGTCAGCATACGAACCGCCTGGCGCTGGTCGAAGGGCCTGAGGCCACAGTCGTCCCCGCGGGGATTCGACGCTCCCGTTCTACACATGCGACCAGGCTCCTCGGTGGCTGCGGGTGGGGGCGGAGCTCGGACCGCACAACAGCACGGCTGAGGAACAGGTGCTGGTCAGCCCCAGGACCGACGCGCGCTCCAGCCTTCCTGGGCGGAACACTGTGACATTGTGAGTCATGGCGACGACTGTGCGTCCTGACCGGTCCGCACGGGTTCAGCATGCTCGCGTCCGGTTGGGGTGCGCCCGTTGCGCAGCACGTGCGCCAAGATCCGCGGGTGGAACAGGTGCGGGGGTGGTGCTACGAACGTGTTGACCTTCAGGAACATGTCGGCCACCAGGGGATCGCGGTGAGCCGCCGGGAGCAGACGGTTCATGTAGGCGTTGATCACCCGCCATGGCATCGGCCTGGGTCCCTGCACCTCGGGGTGGGCCAGGTCGGCGCCGGTGGCCAGCGTCCAGGCGGTGTTGACGAGCTGCCGTGTCTGCCGGAAGAACCGCTTCCCGACGCGGTCCAGGCCGTGCCGGTCCACGATCAGACCGAGGGTTTGCGCCTCGCTGATCGCGACGCTCATCCCCTGGGCGTAGACCGGGTTCAGTGAGCAGACGGCGTCCCCGCTGACTACGTACCGGTCGGGGAACGCTGTCAGCCTGTCGTAGCAGTGGCGGACGTACTCATGGAAGGCGCCGGTGACGCCCTCACCGATCGGCGTGGCGCGATCTACCACCTCGTGGACTTCGCCGGACCACAGTGTCCGGGCGTATTCGACGAACCCGTCGAGGTCGCTTGGCGGGCGCTCGCCGAGCATTCCGACGAGCGTGACCAGCCAGCGGTCACCCTCGACGGCCAGAGTGAGGCCGCCGCGCCGGCCGCTGGGAGGGAGGCCCACGATGACGTGCCGGCATCCGTCCAGGTCTGCTGGCTCGCGGTGAAACAGTCGCGTGCTGTAGTGCACGTCGACCCGCATCCGCTTCTCGTCCGGTACCGGATAGCCGAGATCGGCCAGCCATCGTGGGGATCGGGAGCCACGGCCCATGGTGTCCACGACCAGATCTGCCGCGACGGTCTCGTCGGCCTTGGGGTCGGTTCGCGACCGTAGGCGTACGCCGGTCACACGTGTCTTGTCCGGGGTGGTGACCACACCGTCGACATCGCAGCGCTCGACGAACCGGACACCGGGCAGCGCACGCACGCGGTCACGCACCACGGCCTCGATGAGGGGGCGGGTCGCGCCACAGATCTTGAGGCCGTCGTCGACGAGGCTGAGGCGTCCACCACCGAGGTAGAAGGGAACCTCGGATGTCATCCACTGCTACCCGCCCGGAGTCCACGTCACCGGCAGTCAGCACGATCTCTACGTACGCGGCCAATGCCTGCGATCGACGCACGCGATCGTCCTCAGCTTCATCGACGACCCGCCGGATGGCGGCCTCGGCATCCTCGACCCGTCCCTGGGCGAGTCGCAGCAGCGCCAAACCTGGTTGCGGCTGGCGTCCAGCGTCCATGGCGGCCCGGTACGTCACCTCGGCCTCCTCGAACTGGCCGCGCACCCGGTAGAGCTCCGCGCAGCGGTACAGGGCCTCCCCCACGGCGGGCCGTCCCGAGAGCCACTCGCAGGCCCGCGTGGCCGCGTCGACGGCGTCGTCCCAGTCGCCGTGCAGCTGCATGATCTCTGCGCGGTGCACCAGGCAGTTGCCGCGGAAGGGCACCAGGTCGGGTTGTGTGTCGCACCATCCGCTCAGCGCCGCGGTCCACTCGGTCGCACGTCGCATGTCCAATGCGTTCTGACACGCCTCGATAGCTCCGCAGAGGACGTCACCGGCAGTGAGCGAAGACACTTCGTCGGACGTGACGGCCACCATCACCTCGTCGAGCAGCGCAAAGGCTCGAGCGGGCGCTCCCAGGACGACCAGCGCCCGTCCCTGGCCCATCTGCGCCAGCACTGCGAGATCTCGGTCCCGGAATTGCTCGGCGATCTGACCTGCGGCGACGAACCCCTCCAGCGCGCCGGCCGGATCCTCGGCAAAGCGGGCGACGGCCTGCGGAATGAGCAGATACCCCCGCTCAGCACAATCGAGAGCTTCCTCGTCGATCAGCCGCCGAGCTCGCGCCAACCACCCGCCGGCACGCCCCGTCTCGCCGGCGTCGATCAAACCGCGCGCCAACCAGAACGCGCACCGGGCCGCACGGGCAGGATCACCACGGCGCAGACATTCCTGATGCGCACGAGTCCACAGATCGGCGAAGTCGTCGCGCCCGGTGAGGTGGGCCGCCGTCGCCAAGCGCTGTAGGTCGTCGATGTCCAGGCGCTCGGTGCGGTCTGCCGCAGACAGTTGCGTGTACGCCTCTCGCCACGCCCGCCGCTGGAACGCATCTTGACCGGCCCGGATCCCGCTCGTCACGACGTCAGCGTCGCGCACGCAGGTCTTGCGCGCCACCTTCATCGGTTGCGAATCCGCGACGGTTCCATGTGGGCAGCGCCCGGGCGAGCGCGCGAAGACCGGTGATCCGGATCCGTCCGGATCACCGGAATCCGCCCACGGTCGGCTTCGACGACGTCGAGACCGCGGCCCGCGCCTTCAGGAACGGTTCGTATGCTGACGCGTTTGTGGAGGTGATGCCTCCACATACGAACACCGGCGTGACGGTGGCTGGGCCGGTTCTGAATCTCGGCCGGCGTAAGCCGCGCCGACGCGGACCTGCCGCACGAGGTGCTGTCCGCGGTTGATCGGCTCGTCGAACAGACCGGTGAGGAAGTCTCACGGTCGGGACGGGTGTTCACCGAGGTGGCGAACCACGGGGCGGGATACAAGGAGAGTGCTGTCTACAGACCATGCAGCCGGAACGCATCGTCGTGACGTCCAACGGGGAGGCATGGGCGAGGCAGGACCTTCCGGATCGGTGAAGCCGCATGACCGCAGGGCGAACCAGCGGTTCCTGAACGCCGCGCCAACAGCGCGCCAACAGATCGGCGCTGTCGACGATCCGTTGGCCGGCTGCCCGGACCCCGGAGCAGCGCCCGCCGGCGTCTCGGGACGCCGAGTAGGACGCAGAGGTCCGAGCACCGTGGGGCGGCGTGGCCGGTCAGCGGCTGGCCGGTGGATGTGGGCGGACAGCGGAAGCTACTCGTTGGCCGCCGGCTCGTGTCGGGCGCAGACGGCCATCTCATCACGCTGTGTGATCGGGCAGGGCTGCGCCAGGGCGTCGCCATCGGGCATCCTCCAACGGTAATTCGGGGACACCCTTGACACGACGACTGCACGACGCCTCCGACGTTCGGCGTTAGTCGATGACGGACCCACCGCTGATGTTGAGGGTCGCCGCCGTCATCATGCGAGCCTGGTCGGATGCGGCGAAGACGGCCACCTTGCCAACGTCCTCGTAAGTTGCGGCCCTGCCGATCATCGTGGCGTCGACGATGCCTTGGACAACGGCAGGATCGGCGCCGTCGCCGATAGTCTCCGGGATGCCTCCGGTGATGATGGTGATCACGCGGACGCCCTGCGGGCCGAGTTCGCACGCCAACTGGCGTCGGAGGGTTTCCTGGGCGTGGAAGGCCACGAGGGTGCCGCCGAGGCAGTAGTCCCGCATCGGTTCGCCCTCGCCGCCGAAGATCAAGATCACGCCCGAGCCTTGGCGCACCATGTGGCGGGCGGTGGCCTGTGCGGTGAGGAACGTCGACCGCACGATCGACTCGATCGGGCGGGCGAAGTCCTCCACGTCCATGTCGATCAGCGGGGTGCCGTGCACGTCGCCGTGGCCGATGAGGTTGAAGCAGATGTCGATGTGTCCGGCCTCAGCTGCCACCCGGTCGGCATGCTCGCGCACCGCCGCAGGGTCGAGGGCGTCGACGATGCCGCTGTGCACGTCGTCGCCGGCCGCGCGGATGTCCGCCGCCAACCCGTCGAGGGTTGCCTGGGTGCGCCCGGCGAGGTGCACAGGCGAAGGCCTTGGCCACCGTTGAGCCGATCGAGCCCGCCCCGTAGATCACCGCCACCTTGTCTTGAAGCATGCGCGACGCCTCCTTTGTTCTCGTCAACGGGAAGACCGGATGAGGGCGCCATTCTCATCGGTCGTCTCCGCGGATCGCGCTGAGGAACCGCCGCTGGGACCCGCTGGGTCTGTCACGGTGTCCCTGAACGCCCGGGAGCGAGCTACACGACGACGACTTCGATGAGGTCGTCGAGGGCTCGGAAGTCGTCGGCGTTTCGTGTGTAGAGCGGCAGGTCGGCAGCCAGTGCAGTCGCCGCGATGAGCAGATCAACTGCGCGTGCTCCTCGTGCCTTGCGACCCGCGGCGATCACCAACGCGAACACCCGGCCGTAGGCGCGTGCCGCGTTGGCATCGAAGGGCAGGGGATCAAAGGCCGCCTCCGCTCGCTGGAGATGGTCTTGCCGCCGGCCGCGTTCGTCCGGATCAGCCGTCGCGTGCGGGCCGGCGGCGAGTTCGGCCATGGTGAGGGCGCTGACGGCGACAGAGACCGGAAGCTGCAGCGGGTCCAGCTCGTCGAGGTCGATGATCACCGATGTGTCGAGTACGCCACGCTCCGGACGGCGGCGTTCAGCCACGAGGCATCGGATCCTGGCTCGCCGCGGCGTCGAGGTCCGCTCGGAAGCGTTCGTAGTCGACAGGTGGTGCGGCCCGGAAGGTGGCGACCGCCGTCTCTGCCGCGACGAAGCGATGTCGACGCAGCGGGAGCAGTTCGCCGACGGGCACGCCGTTTCGAGTGACGACGAAGGTTTGGCCATCGTCGAGGTCGCGCATGATCTCGCCGCTCTGGTTGCGCAGCTCTCGCTGGCTGATCTCTCGGCTCATGCGGCAAGCGTAGCACGTCGTGCTACGATGCACCGAAGGCATGCCCGACGCGGCTGCCGGCCTGTTGCTCTGCCGTCTTGCGGAGGCTGGCTGCGACCTCGCCTTACACGCCGACTTCGACTGTGGCGGAGTGCGAATCGGCCCCGTACTTCACCGCCGCTACGGCGCCAGGCTGTGGCGCTCCGCCGCGGCCGACTACCGCGCCGCCGTCGCCGGGGCCGCCCGTCCCGCCCCTGCCTCGGAAGATGCACTCTGGGACGCCAACCTGGCGCCCGCGATGCGAGCCACTGCCCGTGCCGTGGCCGAGGAGCAGCTCCTCACGTCCTCCCGGAGGACGCGGACCCCCACACCTGCCAGTGCTGACGCGGCCCGCCCGACCGCGCAGCTACGCAGTCCACGGAGATCCCGGGCGGCGAGCAGCGCGTAGCGGTTGGCTCAGGGTCGTGCAGGCAGGACGGGTGTTCGCATCCGATCACACGACGTGGAGAAGACTTGTTCTTATTCGAACCTCGCCGAGCTACGAGATCGGATCGGCAAGCTCGCGGCGTGCGTGGCCTGATCCGGCGTGGTTGCTGGTGCTGGCATTGCGTCGCCCCCCTTACGGCTGTCGCACCTTGAGCAGCCGAGTCCCGCCGGGCGCAGCCCCTCGGAGTTCACCCGATACCAGAAGCCGCTGTTCGTAGGGTCGGGGGAGCTCAGCAGTGCGAGGGGTCACCCCTTAGC
>WHTC01000186.1 GCA_009379795.1 Nitriliruptorales bacterium
ACGGCCAGCGGGCGGGGCAGGCGCTCCACGTACAGCATCACCAGTTGCTCCAGCAGATCCGCCGGCGTGCCCCGCAGTTCGGCCGCAGCGACCCCTCGCGGCTCGAGCGCGCCGTCGACCCGCGGCCGGGTGGTGGTACGGATGTCTTCGGGTGCCTGGTTCGCGACCACCGCGCTGGCCAGGGCCGCGGGTTCCAGCGAGGTCACCAGGGCGCGGGCGAGGTCCTCCTCCTGCGCCAGGGGGCGAACCACGGCCGCACCGGCGTATCGCACGGCGGCCGGGTTCGCCCCCAGAAAGCTCGGCGTCGCCGACAACCGGCCGTCCACGATCGTCACGTTCAGCGAGACGTGATGGCCCTCAAAGCGCCAACCCCACGGCCCCTCCTCGTCCGGTTCGCCGAACACCAGCGTGGAGTAGTCGCTGCGGTGCCGGTTGCGGCGCTCCCCCTCCTGCTGGTCGAGCACGTCCTCCAGGGCCATGATCACCGCGGCCTGCGCGTAGGCATGTGGGGCCAGGCCGCTGGCGAGCAAACGGTGCACCGCCTTTCGCTGCGGCCGCTCCAGGTCGTCGAAGGACAGACCCTCGCGCTCACCCGGGACGTAGTTCCAGCCACGCCGCAGATCCTCATCAGCGAACGGCCGGTGCAGTCGCCTCCGGCCCTCGCCGTCCAACACGTCGAGCAGGGCGCGCGCCACGCCGACCATCTGCCGGACAAGATCATCGGTCATGGCTGCCCCGAGCGCTGCGCCTGCGGGCAAGCGGGAAAAGATCAGGAGGAGCCAACGTCCATCGCCCGCCGTATCGTCGCTGGTTCGCTCATAACCTCATCCTGCCATGCCGACCAGCGTGGCATGGAACGCGCACTGCATTATTCGGACGCCAACGCAGGCGGAGACCGCGAAGCAGCCTCAAGCCACGACGGCCTCAGCCTCAACCTCAACCTTCCATCGAGGGTCGAGGAGCGCCGCCACGACCACCATCGTCGCGGCTGGCCGGACGTCGGCGAATACGGCGGCATGCGCCCGGCTCACCGCGTCCGCGTCAGCCGGATCGGTCAGGAACGTGCGGGTGCGCACCACGTGTTTCTCGGTGGCGCCCACCTCCCGCAGCGCATTCAGGATGATCTCCAGGCAGCACCGCGCCTGCCGTTCCGGATCCTCGTCGACGCTGCCGTCGTGGCGGATCGGAGCCGTGCCAGCCACCAGGACCCGGTCGCCCACGCGCACTGCCCGGCTGAAGCCGACCACCGCCTCATATGGTGATCCCGACTTGACCAGTCGCCGCTGCATCACTGCACTTCCCCTACCCGCTGAGACCGGAGATCGTCAGGAAGGCGTCGGCCATGCGCTCGACCCTGGCCTCCGCACGCTCGCGCGCCTTGGCCACCGGCCGCTCGCCGACTGGCTCCACCACCTCGAAATAGAACTTCAGCAACGGTTCCGTCCCACTCGGCCGCACCTGCAGACGGGAACCATCCGCCAGCGTGAAGCTGAGCAGGTCGGACCGCGGTGTGGCCAGCGCCGTGACCGTGCCGTCCGCACCGGTGCGTGTCCCCGCCGCGTAGTCATCGGCCACAGCCACCGCCACGCCGTCAACGTCCGCCAGGCCGTGCCGCAAGCGGTCGAGCACCCCGGTCACCAGCGCCGGACCGTCGGCGCCTTCCAGGCGCACCGAGTGGCTTCGGGTCAGGTGCAGCCCATGGCGCCGCGAGAGCTCGTCGAGCGCCTCAACCAGGCTGCTCCCGGCGGCCTTGCGGCGGGCGGCCAGCTCGGCGACCGCCAGCGCGGCGGACAGGCCGTCCTTGTCCCGGACCAGCGTGCCGACCATGACCCCGAGGGCCTGCTCATAGGCCAGCAGGACGCGCCGGCCGGCAGCCTCGACGTCGGCGGCGACCGTGGAGAGCCATTTGAAGCCGGTCAGCGTCTCGTAGAACCCAGATCCGTGGTGCTCGGCGATCCGGGCCAACAGTTGAGAGGACACGACCGTCGTGCCGACGACAAGATCGCTGCCCCCTCCAGCAGCCGTCAGCAGGGCCTCCCCGAGCAGGCAGCCGGTTTCGTCGCCGGACAGCACCCGCCAGCCACTCTCGTCGGGTACGGCGACCGCGATCCGGTCGCCGTCCGGGTCGTTGGCCAGCACGAGATCCGCCCCCTCCCGGTCGGCCAGCGCGAGCGCGAGGTCGAGCGCGCCCGGCTCCTCCGGGTTGGGAAAGGCGACGGTCGGGAAGTTCGGGTCAGGATCCGCCTGCTCGCCGACCAACCGCAGGTCGTCGAAGCCCGCCGCGTCAAGCAGCGGCACGATGAACCCGCGCGTCACCCCGTGGAGGGCGGTGTGGACGATCCGAAGCTCCCGGGGGCCCGGGATCGGGAAAGCGGAACGGACCAGGTCGAGCACAGCCGTCAGGTAGGCGCCGCCGATGTCCGGCCCGAGGGTGGTGAGGCGTTCGTCGTCTGGTTCGGCGACCGCAGGCACCTCGCTGATCGCGTCGATGGCGGCGCTGATCTCGGCATCCTGAGGCGGGCGAATCTGGGCTCCGTTGGACCAATAGACCTTGTAGCCGTTGTCGGGAGCGGGGTTGTGGCTGGCGGTGATCTGCACGCCCGCGGCCGCCCCCAGTTCGCGGACAGCGAAGGCCACCAGCGGGGTGGGCACGGGACGGTCGAAGCGGTGGACGCGGATGCCCGCCGCCGCCAGAACCCCGGCGGTGTCCGCGGCGAACACCTGGGACTTGTGCCGCGCGTCGCGGCCGACGACCACCCCCCGATTGGCGACATCGGGAACTGCGGCCAGCAGGTGCGCCGCCAAGCCCGCCGTGACTCGCCGGACGACCACCCGGTTCATTCGCGCCGGCCCGGGGCCAAGCGGCCCGCGGATCCCGGCGGTACCGAATGCCAGTCGCGCGCCGAAGCACTCGCTGAGTTCGCTCTCCGGGCCCGAGTCAAGCAGGGCCTGCAACGCCGCCCGGGTCCCAGAATCAGGGTCCGTGGCGATCCAGCGCGCCGCCTCGTCACGGATGTCCATCGCCGCTCCCCTCGCTCACTGGCCGCACCAACCCTATCCAGCGGCACCGCGGCCGGGCGATCCCGGCACGGCGAGACGGCCAAGGACGAGACCGGGCGACCGGCCAGGCGCTGGCGCAAGGCCGCTGATGGCATCGTGGCGACATGGATGTCGGGGGAACCGGGGAACCGGCGGGGTTGGGCCGGGAGCACCGCATGGGGCTGAGCGAGGCCGAACTGGATCCGGACCCGTTCCGCCAGTTCCAGCAGTGGTTCGACGCGGCGGTCGAGGCGGGGACATCCGAGCCCCACGCGATGACGCTGGCCACCGCCGATGCGGACGGCCGGCCATCAGCCCGCACCGTCCTGCTGAAAGGCGTGACCCAGCATGGCTTCACCTTCTTCACCAACTACGAAAGCCAGAAGGCCCGCCAGTTGGCGGTCAACCCGCACGCGGCACTGGTATTCCGCTGGGGCCTGGTGGAGCGTCAGGTGTGCATCACCGGCCGCGCCGCCCGGGTGTCTGACGCCGAGTCCGACGCCTACTTCGCCTCCCGGCCGGAAGGCAGCCAGGTGAGCGCCTGGGCTTCCGCGCAATCCAGCGTCCTGTCCGACCGAGCCGCGCTGGACGAGCGCGCGGCCGAGGTGGCGGCCCGCTTCGCCGGGCGGCCGATCCCCCGGCCTCCCTTCTGGGGCGGGTTCCGCGTCGAGCCTGACATGATCGAGTTCTGGCAGGGGCGGCCGGACCGGCTCCATGATCGGCTGCGCTACCGGCGGGACGGCGGGGGCTGGGTCATCGAGCGCCTGTCCCCATGACGGGTGCGACGATGGCCATCGATGATCCCTTCGCTCAGGAGTCGGCGGGATTGGCCGGGAAAACGACCACCGCAACAGTCCGGGATGTCCGTTCCAGCAGGTACTCCACATGGTGACCGAGGAAGGGCTGCCCGGAGTAGCTGCGCAGTTGCGAGCTGAGGACGAGCAGGTCCGGGTTACGCTCGCTGGCCGCCCTGGCGATCTCCGGCCCCACCGCGCTCCCGGCGCGGGCTTCGACATTGACCGCACGGCCGAACTGGGCGGCCAGCCTCTCGGCCTGTTCCAGGGAGCCGACGGCGACCTTGGACCCCCGGCGACGGCGACCAGCGGTTTCTTGTCGGGCCTATCCCACCACATGGATGACGTCGACGTCCGCATCTACGCGGCCGCCCGACAGGACGACGCGAACAGGAGGCGCTGGTCTTCCCCGAGAAAACTGGTGGGGAAGGCCAACCCGAGGCCGACCCCGCCGGCCAGCCCCGGCGGGCGACCGCCACGAGCAGGGCAAGCTCGAGCCAGAAGATCAGGAGTCGGTGGTCGGTGAGCGGTGTCAGCAGGGAGAACCCGGCGCCGGGAGGTCAGCGCTGCCCGCGAGCGGCCAGCAGCGGCACCCGCATCTCTGCCGGTGTCAGGCTGCCGTGCTGCGAGTGCATCTTCGCCTCCTTGGACTGTCCCGGGTCGGTGAACATGATCGGTGCCCGCGCCGCGAGCACGACATCGCCCAGGCGACCCCGGACCGCCAGGCTGGCCCCAGGCCCCAGCCAGCCCTCATCGAACAGTTGATCGCGCGACAGCACCCAGGCCCTTTCACCATAGAGAGAACCGCAGGCGGCTTCCAATTCCCGCGAGGCGCCGGGACGGGCGTGCAAGCTGCGGAAGCGGCCCTCCCCGGAGTAGGCGGCCACCAGTCGCCGCACACCGTCGAGCTTCACCGCATTGCGCTCGCCGACCTGGACCTGGCCGTGGTCAGCGGTCACCAGCAGCGCAGTGTCGGAAGGCAGCCGGTCGAGCAGGTCCGCCACGATCCGGTCCGTCAACTCGAGTTCGGTCTCGTAGACCGGCTCGTGCAACCCGAACTCGTGCGCGACCTTGTCCACCCCGTCGTAGTAGGCGTACACAAACGACGCACCTTGGTCCACGTGACGCCGCACGCCCTCCAGCAGTGCCGAGACCGTACGCCACCCGGTGAAGTCGGTGCCGCGCAGGTGAGCGATGGTGAAGCCGGTGCCGCGGAACTCCGCACGGGTGACCACCGGCACCCGGTGGCCGAGAAACGGTGGCAGCGACTGCACGCTCGGCGGATCCGGCACCGCATCGTCGGGGGTGGCCTTCCAGCGCAGGACGTTCAGGCCACGCCCGCCGACCCGCATCCGGTAGCCGACGATCCCGTGACTGGCGGGCGCCGCGGCGCAGGTGATTGAGGTGAGCGCCGCAGCGGTGGTCGAGGGAACCACGCTGGTGATCGGCCGGCCGGCCATGCGCGACAGCGTCGGCAGAAGGACGCCGCGCTGTTGCACCTCCTCCCAGCCGAGCCCATCGAGCACCAGCAGCACGACGGCGCGCGCGTCATGGACAGGTCCGGGCAGCCAACTGGGGTCCCCATCGCCCAGCAGCGCCGGCACGACACCGCCGATCCAGGCGCCCCCGTAGTCGGGGAGGATCGGCCCGACGTGCTCATCGGGCTCGGGGCGGTGGGGAGCTACCTTCATGAGGCCGACGGTACCCGGGGCTGGCCAGCTGCGCCCACTCGGTCCGGCGTGGCCGAGTGGCCCCCATGCCGTTCAGTCAGCGACCTCGAAGGAGACGGAGTGGATGACCTGATCGTTGAGGGCGATATCGGCGCGGTATCTGCCGGGCTCCTCAAGAGCCGGCGCGGCCATCGCCGTCATCTGCACCTCGCTGGTCAGGCCGAATGCGGATCGCGTGAGCTCCCGATCCTCCATGAACCAGATGACGCCGAGATCGTCGGTACCCTCGCGGCTGGTGTAGTCGAATGCGAGCCACAGGCTTACCTTCTGGCCTGGGGCGAAGCTGGTGGCCGGGTCACCGGACTGCCCGCCCGACACCTCGCGCAGCGAGGCGTCGGTGAGTTCGAGGACGCCCTCGACGTTCGCCACCTGCTCGCCGCCGGCGGCCGCCGGCGCCGCCGCGGCGCCAGCCTCCGGCGCGGCCCCGCCGTCCGCAGGTGCGGCTGCGCTGTCCGGGGGCACCGGACCGGCCGCCTCGCGCTCGGTGAGGGTGAAGTACAACCCGCCGGCCAGCAGGATCAGCACGCCCCCAAGCGCGACGCCGAGCAGCGCGCGGCCATAGTTCCGGCGCGGCTCGATGCGCTGGCGGCGACCGATCTCCGGTAGCGGCTCAGACCCGGTCGGGAAGTCCTGGATCACCGGGTCCAGGGGCAGCGAGGATGGAGGTGGAGTGGTGAGCGTCGGAGGGGTCCAGGTCTCCTCGGGTACCACCGGCTGCGGCAGGACCGCCACCTGCCGGGTGAGCTCGGCGCCGTTCACGTCGAGCACGCTGCCGTCGCTGTCGGTGGACTGCAG
>WHTC01000333.1 GCA_009379795.1 Nitriliruptorales bacterium
GTCTGCATCGAAGGCGGCGTGCCGCTCGCCGGTCCCAACAACATGGGCATCGTGGCCCCGGCTCGCAACCTCGCCGCGTCGATCTCGGGCGGGCTGGAGATGTCCGAGCTCGTGCCGGGAACCATCGCGCTGCTCACGAGCTCCGGTGCGCTCGGGAGTTGCCTCGCGACACGGCTCATGGGTGCCGGAGTGGGGCTTTCGTACTGGGCCCACGTCGGGAACGAGGCGGACCTCATCATCGCCGACTTCCTTGAGTGGCTGGTCACCGACCCCGGCACGGGCGCTGTGGGGTTGCTGCTCGAAGATATCAAGGACGGTCCTCGCTTCGTCGAGGCCGGACGTGCCATGGCGGAGGCCGGCAAGCCGATGTTCGCCTTCAACATGGTGCGCTCGGAGAAGGGCCGCCAGGCCGCGCTCAGCCACACCGGCGCGATGGTCGGGTCCTACGACCTGCGCGAGGAGGTTCTGCGTGCAGCCCGCATGGTGAGCGTCCCGTCGCTCCGGGTCCTCGAGGACGCGCTCCTGCTGGCGTCGTCCGGCGACCTGCCCAGGGGCAACCGGCTCGTCGTGGTCACCTTCTCCGGAGGAGCGTGCACGATCATCGCCGACGAGGCTGAGCGTTCCGGTGTGGAGCTCCCCGATCTCTCCCTACCGACCCGGGAGCGTGTGCGGCAGTACGTGCCGTCGTTCGCCGCGGTCCGCAACCCGCTGGATGTCAGCTACCAGATGCTCAGCGACCCGGAGAACTTCGAGCACGCCGTCTCCGCGCTGCTCGCAGCCGGCGAGTTCGACGCGGCGCTCGTGCAGTTCACGACCAACGCCGACCCGTACGCCGTCCGGTCCGCCCAGGCGGTCATCAATGTTCGCAACGCCGTGGACGTGCCGGTCTACGTGTCGCGCTTCGGCGGTGCCCAACTCGCACCTCGCGCGCTGAAGGTCTACGAGGAGGCGGGCATCCCGGTGCTCGACGCGCCGGACCGCGCGGCCCATGCCGTGTCGGTCGTCATGCGGGCGAGGATGGCGATGGGCTCGGGGTGAGCCACCCCGACTGGGAGGAGCCGATCACGTGGACTTTAGCCTGACTCCCGAACAGCAGGCGCTGCAGGAGAGCGCTCGGCGTCTGGCCGAGGGCCGGTTCGCTCCCAGGGCGTTCACCTGGGCCGGGTTCCCGTGGGAGAACGCCAAGCTGCTCGCCGAGACCGGGCTCACCGGCATCACCATTCCCGTGGAGGATGGAGGGCAGGGGGGATCCCTCATGGACGCCGTCCTCGTGATGGAGGCCGTCAGCCAGGTCTGCCCTCACAGCGGCGATGCGGTGCAGGCCACGAATTTCGGGGCCATCCGCCAGGTCTCGGCGTTCGGCAGCGGGCGCGTGAAACGGGACGTGCTGCCGCAGTTGCTGGCTGGCGAGGGGCTCATCAGCGCCGGCATGAGTGAGCCGGAGGCCGGCTCGGCGCTCACCGACCTGCGCACGACCGCCGAGTACGACGGCGACGAGGTCGTGCTGAACGGCGAAAAGGTCTGGAACTCCCACGGCCCGGAGATCACCCACACGGTGGTCTGGTGCCGCTTCGGTCCCCGGACGCGCGACATCGGCTGCGTCGTCGTCCCCGTGGACGCGCCAGGCTTCTCGCGAGGGCCGGCCGAGACCTACATGTCCGGCGAGCAGCACGCCGCACTGGCCATGAACGACTGCCGGGTGCCGCGGGACTACGTGCTCGCCGACCATGAGGCGCTCCAGCGGATGTTCACGATCTTCGGGGTCGAACGGGTGGGCAACGCCGTGCGGGCGCTGTCGCTCGGGCAGGCCGCCTTCGACCGCGCGGTCGAGCACGCGAAGACGCGCGAGCAGTTCGGCAGGCCACTGTGTGAGTTCCAGGGTCTGCAGTGGAAGTTCGCGGACATGCGGATGAAGCTCGACGCCGCGAGGCTGCTCATCTACCGGGCCGTGTCGAACGCCGACCGAGGCGCGCCCAGCCCGACCGAAGCGTCCATCGCCAAGTGCTTCGCGAACGAGACCGGGTTCGAGGTGGCGAACCAGGCCCTGCAGGTGATGGGGGCCTCGGGCTACTCGACCGCATACCCGATGGAGTATCTCGTGCGCCGGACGCGCGGCTGGATGATCGCGGGCGGGTCCACGGAGATGATGCGCAACCGCATCGCCGAGGCCGTGTTCGACCGCCGCTTCAGCCAGCGTCCGCCGCGGAGGGACTGAGAGGCCATCATGAGCGACGAGACTCGACCGGCAATGACCATGACCCTCGCGGCGTGGGCCGCGGGGTTGCGCTCCGAGGCCCTGCCCGACGAGGTCGTGCACCAGGCGAAGCGCGTCATCCTCGACTACCTCGCCGCCACGATCGCCGGGTCCGCGTCGGGCACGGCTCGGATCGTGCAGAGCTATGTCGCCGAGACCGACCACGATCGCTCCTCGACCGTGATCGGCACGCCGCTGCGCCTGAGCCCGGCCAACGCGGCGCTGACGAACGGGACCGCCGCCCATGCGCTCGAGGTCGACGACGGGTACAC
>WHTC01000259.1 GCA_009379795.1 Nitriliruptorales bacterium
GGCGGCAGCGGTGCGGACGGCGACGCGCTCTTCCACAGTGCCGTCAGCGCCGCCGCCCACAACAGCGTCATGCGGGAGTTGATGGCCTACCTGGCCCAGCCGATCGAGGAGACCCGAGCGGCTTCCCTCAGCGCGGAGGATCGCCGCTACCGGTCGCTGGCCCAGCACCGCGGGGTGGCCGATGCCATCCGCCGCGGCGACCATGCCGCCGCGGCCGCCGCCATGCGCGAGCACATCGCCCACGTCGCGGCAGGGAGGCTGCCAGCCGCCCCGGCGCAGCCGAGGGGACGCTCGTGATGTCCCTTCTCCAACCGGCCGCCGTCACCGTCGATGTGTTCAGCGCACTGATCGACTCACGCAGAGGTGGTACGGCGGCGCTCGGGCGTCTCGGCGCCGAGCGCGGATGGACGGTCGACCCCGGTGACCTCTACGACGCCTGGGACGGGGAGAACAAGCGGCTCCATCTGACGACGACGTCCTATGCGTCGTTCCGGACCCTCGCGCGCCAAGCGATGGCGCGGGCTCAGCAGGCGTGCGCTGTCGACAGCGACCCGCAAGCCGATGCGGACGCGCTGCTGGCTTCGATGCCCACGTGGCCCTGCTGGCCCGACTCGCTGGCCGGCCTGGAGGCGCTGTCCGCACGTCACCGGGTCGCGCTGCTGAGCAACATCGACGATGACCTGCTGGCCGGCGCCGCGGTCACCAGCGCGGTCGAGATCGCCATCACGTCGGAGCAGGCGCGCGCGTACAAGCCACACGCGGCGTTGTACCGCCACGCCGAGCAGCAGCTGGGCAGCCCACTTCTGCACGTGGCCTCCTCCGCGCGCGACGTCCGTGGAGCGCTGGAAGCCGGCCTGGCCGTGGTGCGATTGCGCCGGCCGGGGCATGAGCTGGACCCTCACGGTCCTCTCCCGCCACTGGAGGCGGATGACCTGTCCTCGGTCGCCGGACTGGTGAGGTGACCCTGGGCGGGCGGCTCAGACGACACCCGGGCACAGCCTGTGACCGTTCAGGCCGCCCGCGCGGGCAGCCCCTCCACCAGCAGCTTGACCGCCATGACGGCGAGCAGGGCAAGCACCGCCCACTCGAACCTGCGCCGGTCCAGCGCGTAGGACAGCCGGATACCTATCGGCAGCACGAGCACGATGGGCACGAGCGCGAGCAGGCTCGCCAGCACCCGGTGGCGGGTGTACAGCCCAGCCAGCAGCAGCCCGGCGACCTGCACCAGTGCGAACACCTGGACCAGGGCGGTGACCGAGAACAGGTAAGCCCGCTGCTCGAGGCGATAGGCGTGCAGATAGGTGGCCAGGATCGGCGCCGAGATGCCGGTCGCCCCTTGCAGCGCGCCAGCCGCAAGCCCGACCGGTGGCGACAGCCTCCGGGTCAGCGCCGGCGCCAGCTGCAGGGCGGGGCGGCTCACGAACAGCAGGAGGTAGGCGATGATGAGGCTGGCCAGCGTGAGGTTCAGCACACGCTCGTTGAGCGCGCTGAGCGTCCACACCCCCGCGAGCACACCGAGGGTTCCGGCGACCAGCAGCGTCGGGAGGTCACGCGCGCGGTCCGCGTAGCTGCGGTGCTCCCACAGCATCCAGGCATTGGTGACCACGGTGGGGATCGCCATGATGACCACCGCCTCCTCGACGCCCAGGAAGCCGGCCATGACCGGGATCGCGATCGTGGGCAGGCCGGTACCCGTGACGCCTTTGACCAGCGAGCCTACGACCACAGCCGCGAGGATGACCGTGATCGACTCGACCGTCACTGGGGCACAGACCTCTCCACAATTCGAACGACATGTCTGATATCTGGAAAGCCAAGGTATGGTCGGCATCTGACCGAGGTCAAGCTGGCCAGCGGGTTGACACCCCAGCTCGGGCCCTCTTAGCCTTCCGTTTGACGATACAGGCATTCCACGTTACGGAAAGGCTGCCCGCTGCGGCGGCGGAGGAGTTTTGCCGATGACATTCCGCAGCGGCCGGCACTTTCTGCAGATCCCTGGCCCGACCAACGTTCCCGACCGCGTCCTCCGGGCCATCGAGCGGCCGACGATCGACCATCGGGGCCCCGAGTTCGCCGACCTCGGGCGCGAGGTGCTCGAGGGGATGAAGACGGTGTGCCAGACCGCGGCTCCGGTCGTCATCTTCCCCTGCTCAGGCACCGGCGCCTGGGAAGCCGCCCTGGTCAACACGCTGTCGCCGGGAGACCGGGTCCTGATGTTCGAGACCGGGCACTTCGGCACGCTCTGGCAGGAGATGGCCGCCGCCCTCGGACTGCAGGTCGACTTCGTCCCCGGAGACTGGCGTCACGGCGTGGACCCGGCGGTGGTGGAGCAGCGCCTCACCGCGGACTCCGAGCACACCTACAAGGCCGTGGCGGTGGTCCACAACGAGACCTCCACGGGCGTCACGAGCCGCGTGCCCAGGGTGCGGGAGGCGATGGACCGCAGCGGGCATCCCGCGCTGCTGCTGGTCGACACGATCTCGTCGCTGGCCTCGATGGACTACCGTCACGATGAGTGGGGGGTGGACGTCACCGTCGCCGGGTCGCAGAAGGGGCTGATGCTGCCGCCGGGCCTCGGTTTCAACGCCGTCAGCGACAAGGCACGGGCGGCCGCGGAATCCGCACGGCTGCCGCGGCTGTACTGGGACTGGCAGCCGATGCTGGCCAGCAACGCCAGGGGCGTCTTCCCCTACACGCCCGCCACCAACCTGCTCTACGGTCTGCGCGAGTCCATCGACATGCTGCTGTCGGAAGGGCTGAAGAACGTGTTCGCCCGCCACGCCCGTCACGCGGCGGCCACGCGCACCGCCGTGCAGGCCTGGGGGCTGGAGGTTCTCTGCGCCGATCCGGGGGAGCACAGCAGTTCGCTGACCGGGGTGCTCCTGCCGCAGGGAGTCGATGCCGACGCCTTGCGGGCACTGATCCTCGCGCGCTTCGACATGTCGCTGGGCGCAGGTCTGGGCAAGCTCAAAGGCCGGGTGTTCCGCATCGGTCATCTCGGCGACTTCAACGATCTCATGCTGCTGGGGACCCTTGCCGGAGTCGAGGCCGGTCTCCTCGCGTTCGGGGTCCCGGTCGCGGCAAGTGGAGTGGCCGCCGCCACCCGCCAACTCGCCCAGCCGAACTGATACCCCGAGCGGGGATGGGGGGAACCGGCGACGCTCACGCCTCGCTGTTCGCCGCCATGGAGGTGGCGAGATCGCCGGCGACCCGCAGGATCTGCTCGACGATGCGATCCTGGGCCGGCGCCACCCTGCTGACCGGCCCCGACACCGACATCGAGGCGACCCAGCCGACCAGCGGCACGATCGGCACCGCCAGGCAGCACACGCCCTCCTCCTGCTCCTCCATGTCGACCGCGTAGCCCTGCTCGGTCACGCGATCGAGTTCCGCGAGGAAGCGCTCGGAGTCGGTGATCGTGTTGGCCGTGGCCGCCGGTAGGCCGTTGTGCTCCAGGATGCGCTCAACCACCGGCCGCGGCTGGTGGGCCAGCAGCACCTTGCCGACGGCGGTGCTGTGAGCCGGGACGCGATTGCCCACCTCGGTGAACATCCGCACCATGCGGTGGGCGGGCACCTGGTCGACGTACATCACGGAGCCGCCCTCGAGCACGGCCACGTTGGCCGTCTCCCCGGTCAACTCGACGAGTTCCTGCAGATAGGGACGCACCCAGGTGCCCAGCAGCCGCCCTGCGGAGGCGCCCAGCTTCACCAGCCGCGCACCGAGCACGTATTTTCGCGAACGAGGATCCTGGCGCAGGTAGCCCCGGGCAACGAGGGTGGCGGCCAGCCGGTGGATGGTCGCGTACGGCAGGCCGGTGGCTCGCGCCAGTTCGCTGATACCCTGCTCCCCGCCGGAGCGTGCCAGTGCCTCCAACAC
>WHTC01000474.1 GCA_009379795.1 Nitriliruptorales bacterium
ATGGGGGCGTTCGCGCCGGTCGTGCCGGCGCGGGGGGCGATGTTCTCCGCCCGGCGCCGCGCAGGCCGAGATGGTGCTCCCCTCGCACCGGTCCTTGCCGAGGAGGAGTTGTACCGCAGCGGCGACGCCGGGGCGTAGCGGCACGGGATTGCGTGTGCAGGACGCCACACGTGTGCAGAAGCGTCCGCCCGCGCACCGTTCTGCACACGAAAGGGTGCGTGACGAAGAGGAGCGCGGCCGGTTACGTGATGAAGGTGACCCACAGGTAGCCGAGGAGCGCGCCGACGGGGATGAGCGCGATCGCGCTGACACGGGTCCGCAGCAGGGCTGCGAGGGCTGCGGCGGCGAGGACGCCCGTGGGCACGTCGACCACGACGCGACGCCCGATCACGATCGCGACGGCGAGCATGACCCCGACCACGGCGGCGGTCAGGCCGCGCAGGATGGCGCTGGCGACGGCCGAGCGTTTGATCGCGGGCATCCAGCGCCCGAGCAGCACGGCGAGGAAGAACGAAGGGAAGAAAATCGCCACCGTCGCCACGACCGCACCCGGCAGTCCAGCCAGGAAGTAGCCCACGGCGGTGGAGACCGTGAACAGCGGGCCGGGGGTCATCTCGCCGATGACGATGGCCTCGATCAGCTGCGGGGTCGACAGCAGGCCGTAGCGGTCGACGAGGTCGGCCTGCAGGTAGGCGACCAGCAGGTAGCCGCTGCCGAACAGCGTCACGCCGAACTTGAGGAACAGCCAGCCGACCTGGCCCACGAGCTCGCCGCCGGGGCGCGGCATCGGCGTGATCGACATCCACGGCAGCGCGGAGGCGAGCAGGCAGGTGCCACCGCCGAGGCCACGCCAGGGTTGCCACTGGTAGAGCACGAACCCGGCGAGGGCGCCGAGCGCGAGCACGAGGAGTTCGTCGACGCCGAGCAGTCCCATCGCCAGCGCGGTCACGAACACGCCACGGGTCTTGAGGTCGTCGGCGGCGCTGGGCGCCAGCCGGACCATCGCGGTGATGATGATCGCGAGCACCACCGGCTGGATGCCGTAGAAGATCGCGTCCATCGCTGGCAGGGCTCGCAACTCCACGTACGCCCACGTCACCCCAAGGGTGATGATCGCGGCCGGCAGCACGAACGCCCACCCGGCGCCCCACACACCCAGGCTGCCCTTCTGGACGTAGCCGATGTGCATGGTCATCTGTGTGGAGTTGGGACCGGGCAACAGGTTGGTCGCGGCCATCAGGTCCAGGAAGTGGCGGCGCTGCACCCACCGCCG
>WHTC01000385.1 GCA_009379795.1 Nitriliruptorales bacterium
AGGGCAAGCCCGAGCATGTGCGTTCCGAAAGTGCTCCAGGGCCCGCCCGGTGGAAGCGTGGAGGACTTGCCGACAATGCCCGAGGCTCGTCGGCGCACGGATGGCAACCAGCTCAAGACCGCGTTACGCAGGCGGAAGCCCAGGCCATGCTCGGCCAGCGGCAGGCCGCGGGGCGGCGTCGAGCGAGGCCGGATCGCGCGTTGGTGAGATCGAGACGGCAGGCATGTCACTCAAACTCTCCTCCCCCGCAGTTCGGTAGGCTGCTGCCTGTTCTCGGAAGGCCACCGGCGCAGGTTGTCGGTGGGCAGGTTGCGTCTTCCCCGGATGCGGTCCGGGCGGTGGCTGTGGTGAGCGCGGGCCGGGCGGGCAGGGCGGTCCCGGCGACTTCGGCCGTGGCGGGCTTTGCGTTTGGGATGGTGGGTGGAGGCTCCAGTGGCCGTCGGGGCCGCGGACGGGTTTCCAGCCGCGGTCGTGGATGTCCCGGTGGCAGCCCCCGCACACCAGCACCAGGTTGTCCAGGTCCGTATCGCCCCAATCAAACCAATGGGTCACATGGTGAGCTTCGCACCAACCGACCGGAGCGGCGCAGCCGATGCAGCCGCGGTCGCGGACCGCCAGCGCCCGCCTTTGCGCGGGGGACACGACCCGGGTTTCGCGTCCGGCGTCGAGGGGTTGGGATGCGCCGGCGGTGATGACTCGGACGATGCCGGCGTCGCAGGCCAGCATCCGGGCGGCCTCACCCGAGATGGCCCCGAGCCGGTCCAACATCGCCGGCCCCCCACCCACACCAGGCTGTGCAACTGGGTCTTGCGCCGTCCCCGTCTCGGTTGCGGCGCCTGTGCCGGTGCGGGCGGTTTGGACGGTTTCCAGGGGGACGACCACGGTGACATGCGGGCGGACGGCGCCGACGATGGGCAGCTCGCCCTGGTCCAGCGCCTGCCGGGAGAGCGTGACCAGCGCGTCGGCGTGCCGCTGCTCAGCCGACCGGTCATCGTCGGCGCCCCGAGGCGCGGACAGGGCGGCCAGCGCCGTCACCACGGTCTCCCCGCCCAGCACATCCAGCCGGCCGTCCAACGCCACGCCGCCCTCGGCGGTCCGCGACACGCTCAACCTTCGGGACTCCCAGGCACGCCGCTCCCGCTCGGCCAGCGACTCAGGCGCGGTTCGGTGGGCGTAGGCGTCCACCGCGGTCCGCAGCCGGGCCGCATCCACGTCGGAACCGGTCTGCACCACCAGCTGGTCGAGCCCGGCAGCGGCTTCGGGTGGCAGGTCGGCCGCCGCCTGCGCCGCGACCCTTGCATGACCGGCGCCGATCCGCCCGTCCGCCAACGCCTCGGCGGTCTCCGGCAGCGCCTCCAACCGTTGCGCCGTCCTCGCGCGCGACGCGGCCTCCCCCGGACTCAACCGGCAGCGCTGAGCCAGCCACTGCTTGTGGGATCGGGCGCCCTGGCCTCGCCACGCCGCGGTGCGGCCCTGCACCGCCACCGCCCGATGGGTGATCCCAGACAGCCGGTCACCCAACCGGTGCAACCCCACAACAAACTCACCCAGCTCGGCCGGGTCCAACTCGGCGACCTCCACGACGGCCAGCGCGTCCACGCCAGCGACCGCCCGTGCCAGCGCCTGCGCCGCGTCCACAGCGGCCAGCGCATCCACGGACCCGACCGCCCGCTGCAACGCCTCTGCCGCGTCCACCCCGCCCACCTCCCCGGTCCGACCGTCCCGCTCTCGCCTCGCTAATCCGAACGTCTGTTCGACAGCATAGCACAGCACGAGAACCTACGAAGGATATCCACAACCTCCGGCGTGAAGATCCGCATATCTGTCAAAACGTCCGGGTGGAAGGTCGGCCCAACGCCGGTGCTGCGATTCCACGGCATCCGCTTGCCGAGACGCCCGGCGTCACTGGCCGGCCCCATCCCGGATGCCCGGTACACCGGTCGAGGGCGACCCGTCGTGCACGAGG
>WHTC01000323.1 GCA_009379795.1 Nitriliruptorales bacterium
CTGGGGAGCCCCGCGGACGCGCTGTGCGACTCCTGGAACATGATCGTCCCTACAACGACGGCCGCGACCGCCCACAGCGCGATGACCAGGCGGTCACCCAACCTGCGCAGCGTCTCCTTGTGGGGGGCGGTGCGAGCGCGCCCCGCCCCCCAACTCAGCCACGTCAGCGTCGCCAGCATGACGACCAGGCACAGGCAACCGGCAAGGAACACCGTCGTTGCGACGATCGCGACCCTATCCATCACTCAGATCCTCATCCCGGCGGCGCCGGATTGTCGGGCAGTTCCACCAGGGTGGGATCGAGCGCCGGCAGCACCCGGAAGATGCCCCACTGCCCGCCAGGCAGGTGCCTGAGCAGCGTGCCGCTGCGATACAGGTAGTCGCCCGGGAACTCGCCGGGTCCTCCCGCGCCGCCGAACACGTCGGGGTCGAGATGGATGTTGTATCTCACCGCGGGGTTGAACTGACCCTGGAACGCCGCGATCTGCGACTCGGGGTCGTTCGGCGATCGTCTCCACTTGTGCCCGTGGAGCGCGAATCCCGTCGAGCGGGGATCGCCGACCGCCTGCCCGACCCGCCAGCGCACGAAGTCACCCGGGTAGGCCCTGAACAGCGGCGTGTCGGGATCACCGTGCACCAGTGAGCTGAAGATCAGCGAGAGGTCGTTATTGTCCTGGAACCGGTGGTTCCAGGGCTCGTTGCGGTAGTTGATCGAGAACTCGCCCTGGTCCTCGGCATCGTCGGCCTCGGCGCTCGGCTCGACCTCGAGGTCCACGTTGTCCGGGACCCCCGTGCCGTCGTTGCGGAACAGCGCCAGGTCGCTGTTCATCAGCGCCACGTTCTCCCGGAAGTCGGGCCCGTTCGGGTCGACGATGACGGCCTCCTGGCCGCTGTTGATGGGCTCGCCCGTCTTCGGGTCGAGGAACTCCGAGCCCGTCGGCTCGATGATCAGGCCGCCGTAGAGCCCATGGTGCAGGTGGTTCTGCACATCGGCCCGGTCCTGCAGCATGCCGAGCCCGAACTCTTCGGGGGCATACCAGCGATACAGGATCGACTCGCCCGGCGGGATCGTGGTGTTGAAGTTCAACCCCACGTTCGCCCCGTCAGAGCCGATGTGGTAGTTGACCCCCTGCGGATTCAGCGACACCCGCGAGCTCACCGGGAACGGGCGGAAGCCCGGCACGTTGACCTCGTCGTTGGGCGGCTCGTCGATGCACTCGGGGAAGGTGTTCGCGGCGTCCGTCGCGAGCTGGCCCGGTTCGATCGCCTCGAAGCAATGCGGTTCCATCAAGGCCGGATCGATGTCGTTGGTCAGCGTGACCTCGATGCAGTCACCCTGATTGGCGCGGATGGCCAACGGTTCCGGCTCTTTACTCCCGTCGCGTATCGCTCCGAGGTCCTCCTCCAGGACGTACATCACCCCGTTGGGGTCATGCTCGAACGTGCCCGGATCGTTGTCCTGCATGTCGTTGAATTTGATGTCCTGGTTGATCGCGAACACGCTGAATTCCCGTAAGGGCGCCCCGGCCGGGCAGGGGTTCCCGGGGTCGCGCTGCACTGGATCCTTCTCATTCTGGCAACTCGCTGGGACATTGTCGGGCAGCGGTTGCAGCGGGTCGAACTTGATGCCCTGGGATGCATAGATGTCGTCGAGCTCCTTCAACTTCTTGTTGAAGTCACAACCCGACACTCGCAACAGGCCCCATGCTCCCAGGAACCAATCGTCGGCGCCGCCGTAGTTATAGAGGTAGTCGCGGAGCTCGAAGCCCTTGGGGTCAGGGTTCTCCTTGTCGGTCACGATCCTCGTTTCGAAGTACTCGAGCATCCCGATGTGCTGGGCCTGCACAAGCTCAGAGTCGGGGTCGTCGGGTTCGAAGTCCCATCGCCATCGGTGGAGGTTGAAACCGTGCGACTCCTCCTGTGAGAGCTGGAACAACCGCCACTGGATCCGGTCACCGGCGAACGCGCGCGGCAATGGCGTGAACGGGTCACCCCAGAACTTGGAGTCGAACAGGTTCGCGCCTCCGCCGGTGCGCCGTGCCTCGAACGGCTCGCTGCTGTAGTTGACCCCCATGGCCCCCTTGTCGTCCGGGCTGGACGGGAACTTCGCGGGGACGATCGGCACGCCGAAGGGGGTCACGAAGCGGTCGTCGTTCGGGTTGTTGCCGTCCTCGGGCTGGAACATCGGGACCTGGTCCTCGATGAACAGCGACACGTTGCGGTAGTCGTCGTCGTTGCCCGGGCAGCGGATGTCCACGATCGTTCCGACCGTGACCTCCCCGCCGGTCACCGGATCATGGAACGTGCAGCCCTCGGGATGGACCGACCCGCCTCCGAACAGACCCGAGTCCTGCGTCTGGGCGGGGAACAAGTGGTCGTGGAACGAGTTGGTGCGAACCTCGTTCTGGACGTAGTCGCGGAAGATGATGTTGTCATCGGGACCAGGAACACCCGCGGTATCCGCGCCCTGGTCATAGTTCCAGCCGTTTGCGGCCCCGTCCGAGCTGAGGACGTCGAACTCGACCATGTGCTGGTGGATGCTGACCTCGTTGATCTCCTGCAACCGGTCGAACACGGTGCCCCCGTATTCTTCCGGTAACCCATTGGTCAGGTGGTACTCAACGCAGTCGCCCACGTTGAGCAGCGGCGAGA
>WHTC01000477.1 GCA_009379795.1 Nitriliruptorales bacterium
TCAACCTCGACCTCAAGAATGGCGTCACCGACCGGTTCCGCAGCCTGCCCATCAGCCGCCTCGCGCCCCTGCTCGGCTCCGTGCTGGCCGACATCGTCCGCTACCTGCTCGCGGTGGCCATCCTGTTCGCCATCGGCGCACTCCTCGGCTTCCGCGTCCACGGCAGCCTCGCAGCCGCCCTTGCCGCCGCCGGCCTGGCCATTCTCTTCGGGTTCTGCCTGAGCTGGGTCACCGTGTTCATCGGCGTTGTGGTCAAGGACGCCAACGCCGTCCTGGCCTTCAGCTTCATCACCTTCTTGCCTCTGCAACTCGGCACCAGCCTCGCCGCCCCGATTAGGACACTGCCCGGATGGCTGCGAGCCTGGGCCGATATCAACCCCGTCACCCACGTCATGGACGCTTGCCGCGCCCTGCTGAACGGCACACCGGTCGGCGACACCATCACCACCACACTGATCTGGTGCGCGATCCTGGTCGTGATGTTCTGCCCGCTCGCCATCCGCGCCTACAGCCGCCAACAATGACTGGACCGCGGCGCAGTCAGCACACGGGTCGTCATCCCTGCGGGCGCAGCCATACGGCCCGGTCAGCCGGGTAGACGGGGGAACCCCCTGGATGGGGCATCGTCGCAGGTCAACGCACCATACCCAGTCACGACCACGTGATGTGAGTCCATGCAGACCGGCGTCCCCGACGCCTCCGAGGTTTCCCTCTGGGGCGTTGGGGATGTGTTGGTTTGTGGGACGAAGAAGAACGGGTTGGCCTGGCGGCCGGGAGGCCCTGGACAACATGGACCCCGACGTGCGGGCCAAGATCCTTGATCGTCCGCGTGCCCGGGAGCTGGAGCGCTTCGAGCGGCCGGATCCGACGCTTGCGGAGCTGCGGGCGCGCTACGGGCGCGACGTCTCCGATGAGCATCTGATCCTGCGGGCGATCGTGGGTGACGATGCGGTGGAGGCGATCGCGGGTGCGCCGCGGCCGGTGCCGTTGCTGTGGACGAGCAGCTTGAGGACCAGCGCGCTTCGCTTGGAGCAGCCTGTCGCTCATGGCATCACTCCTCTCCTGCGGTGAGTTCGACGGCCAGCTCGTCCAGCGGAACATCCGGGTCCGTCAGCCGGTCAACATCAACCGGTCGGCCGGAGCGGACCAGCGCCTGGATGGGCCCTGTGATCTCCCACACGTTGGCGTTCATGCCGGCGAGCAGCCGGCCGTCTTGGATCCAGAAGGCGACGAACTCCCGGGTGCCCGGGTCGCCCCGGAACA
>WHTC01000006.1 GCA_009379795.1 Nitriliruptorales bacterium
GCGGTCCTTGACGCCCGCGAGGCGGCACGGCTGTTGGTGGCTCGGCCCGACGGATCGCTGCGCCGAGCGTCCGGCGTGCCGGTGCCGGTGATCCTGATGGGATCCGGACCGCTCGACGGAGCGGGTGCGCACCGCCTGCTCGGCAGGGTGCCCGCCGGTTGGCTGCCCGCCTCGGCCAGGGTGGCACGCGCCGGGCTGGCGGGCCGGGTCCCCTCGAGCCTCCCGGGCAGCTGGATCGCGGCACTGCGCGGGCTGCTCGCGCGGGTGCGGCCGTGAGCACCCGCACGGGCGCCATGCCCGCGGCCCGCGGCCTGGCCGGCGAAGCGCTCGATCTCCTGCGGCGGCGGGTGGCCGAGGACCCGCTGGTGGACGCGGCACCTGAGGGACCCGGCCGTCTTGCGGCGATCCGCAGCGCAGTCGCCCGCACCGTACGGGAGCAGGGGGTACTGCTGCCGCCGGGGGCCCTGGCCTCGCTGGTGCGCGATCTCGCTGACGCGCTGGCCGGCCTGGGGCCGGCGCAGGCGCTGTTGCGGGATCCCCAGGTGACCGATGTGATGATCAACGGCCCCGACGAGGTCTGGGTCGAGCGCGCTGGGCGGCTGGAGCGCACCGGCGTGCGCTACCTCGACGCCGAGGCGCTCCGCGCCGCCGTGCAGCGCGTGGTCGGCCCGCTGGGGCTGCGCTTCGACCGGGCGCGGCCCTACGTGGACGCCAGGCTGGCCGACGGCAGCCGCCTGCATGCGCTGCTGCCCCCACTGGCGCCGGACGGGCCGGTGGTCACCATCCGCAAGTTCTCCGCCGTGGCGCTGGCCTGGGACGACCTCGCGGAGTTCGACGCCGTGCCCGAGGAGGCCGCCGCGCTGTTGCGCACCGCGGTGAGCGAGCGTCGGGCACTGGTGACCTGCGGGCGGACCGGCACCGGGAAGACAACGTTGCTGAACCTCCTGCTCAGCGAGGTCGGCGACCGGGAGCGGGTGGTCGTGATCGAGGACGCACCGGAACTGCGCCCACGCTGCGCCCACGCCGTCCGGCTGGAGACACGTCCCCCCAATGCCGAGGCCGCCGGCGAAGTGACCGTCCGTGACCTGGTCCGCCAAGCGCTTCGGATGCGCCCTGACCGGATCGTGGTCGGCGAGGTGCGCGGACCGGAGTTGGTCGACGTACTCGCCGCGCTGGCTACAGGACATGAGGGCTGCATGACGACCCTGCACGCTCGCGCCGCCGACGAGGCACTGGTCCGTCTGGAGGGGATGGCCCTGCTGGCCGGGCTGCCCCTGGAGGCGGCTCGGGGCCAGATAGAGGTGGGGATCGACCTGCTCGCCGTCCTCTCGCGGGGACCGGAGCAGCAGCGGGGACTGGTGCAGATCGCCGAGGTGCAACGCCGGGCTGATGGGCGCGGGCCGTTGCGGGTTGTCGAGTGCTGGCGCCGGGAGGGCTGGAGATGAATGGCCTGGCGATCCGGCGGGTCCCGCTTGGCCGCTCCGGCCGGGTCGCGTCCTCCCGTGGCCGCCGCGCTCGGCATGACCGGTCGGCCCAGAGCCATGCCCACACCGCGCTCCTGGTCGAGGTGCGTGCGGCGCTTGCCGCCGGCGCCGCACCCGGCACCGCGCTCATCGCCGGCGTGGACGCCCATCCCGCACCTCCCGCCCCGCTCCGGGAGACGGCCGACGCCATCCGACTCGGTCGTTCGCTGATGGATGCGGCCGCGGAGATCCACACCGGCGACGCTGGGCTCGACCTGCTGGTGCGGGCGCTCGGTGTGGCGGAGCGCAGCGGTGCCGGGGGAGTGGCCGGGGTCGATCAGGCGCTGGCAGCCGCCTCCGATGAGGCCGAAACCGCTCGCCGCCTGCGGGTGAAGACGGCTCAGGCTCATGGCACCGCTGGCGTGCTCACGGTCCTGCCGGTGGTGGCCTGGCTGCTGTTCGTCGTGCTCGACCCGGCCATGCTCGGCTTCTACGTCACGCCGGTGGGGGCGCTGTCCGGCGTGCTGGCGCTGGCGCTGGCCATCGCCGGACGCTGCTGGTCCACCCGCATCGTCCGGCAGGGCAGTCAGGCCGCAGCCGAGGCGGATCCCCTGCACCCGCCACCGCCCCGGCCCGATGTCGCCCGCGCGGTTGCGCTGGCGGCCCCCGGCTTCCTGGTCGTCGCCGTGGGCGCGGGATTCCTCGCCGGCGCAGCCGTCGCAGCGGCCATCCTGCTCGTCGGGTTGCGCCGTCCGGCGGCCGCTGGCGCGCGCTCGGGGACGGCCGGTCCCGGTGCTACAGCGGCGGCCTCGCCGCCGGGCAAGGGAGCCGTGTCCGAGCCCGACCGGCGGCCCGGCGGGGCTGCGGAGACGGTGGAGTTGGTGGCGGTCGCGCTCGCCGCCGGCCTGCCCCCGGCCGGGGCGATCGATCTCGTCGCGCTGCTGGCCCCCAGCGCCGCGCGCCCGCTGCTCACCGCCGCGGGCAGCCGTCTCCGCGCCGGATGGGAGCCTGCTGAGGTCTTATCCGGGACCGGCCTCGCGCCGCTCGGCGCGGTGCTGGGCGCCAGCGAGCGGTGGGGCGCCCCCGCCGAACCGGCGCTACGCCGCCTGGCCGCCGAACTGCGCGCCACCCGCCGTTCGGCGGCCGAGGAGGCCGCCGAACGCACCCAACTCCATCTCGTCTTCCCCACCACCCTGCTGACCCTGCCCGCGTTCACCATGGGCGTCGTGCCACCGATGCTGTGGACGGCGTTCGTGGGTGCGGGTGGCTGAAGCGCTGCCAGAAAGGACCGTCATGCACGCCATGACTCGAACCAACCCTGCCGTCGCCACCGTCGTAGGGGCCCGGATCGCCGGCGCGGATCTGCGCCAGCGCGTCCTCGACGGCGCCGCGCAGCGTCTCGATCGTCTCCGGGACGACGGCGAAACCGGCGCCCAGGCGGCCGAGTACGCCATGCTCGGTGGCGTCAGCGCCGCCGCGTGCGGTGGGCTCGTCGCGCTGTTCAAGAACAGCGACGTGCTTGAACAGGTGGTGTCGTCGGTGATCACCGCACTGACCAACACCATCAACACGTGGTTCTGACACGCCAGGGAGGGGGCGCCGGGCGCACCGGCGCCCCCCGGCCCCCGTGCCCGCCGGTCCGCCGTCGCCCTGGCCTGGCGGCTGGCGAACGCGGGAGCCAAACCCTCGAGTTCGCGCTGGTCCTGCCTCTAGCGGTGCTGCTGCTCGTCCTCGGGCTGCACGCCGGCCTGCTCGCGGCGGACCTGGTGGCCGCGCAAGGGCTGGCGCGCGAGGCGGCCAGGATGGCCGCGGTCGCCGATGACGACACGGTCAACGCCGCGCTGGCGGCGGCCGCTGGGCGGCAACCGGTCGGATTGGCGCTGCGACCCCAGAGCCCACGACGGCCAGGAACCTTCGTCACGGCGGAGGTGCGCCTGCGCAGCCGAGCCTTCCGGGCGTTCGGTCAGGAGGTCTGGCTTCCAGCGACCGCGACCATGCGAACGGAGTCGGCATGACCCGGGCCCGGCCCCGCGGCCGGACTGCGCTGGCCGACGAGCAGGGCGCGGTCGCGCTGTTGGTGCTTATGGCCATGTTCGTACTGTCGGCGGCCGGTCTGGTGGTGCTCGGTGCCGTTACCGATCTGGCGGTGACGGCAGCCCGGGCCCGGACGGCGGCGGACTCCGCGGCGCTCGCCGCAGTCGGGGCGACCCCGCTGCTCGGCGGTGACGGGGATACCTGCGCCGCCGCGTCCGACGCGGCGGAGGCCAACAACGGGCGATTGGTGCGCTGCGAGTCCGCAGGTGCACCGGGAGCGAGCGGCGCCACCGGCTCCGGGGTGCTGGTCGAAGTCGCCGTGGCTCCTGACCGGCAACTGGTCAGGACGCTGGCAGGCGACATTCAGGCCAAGGCAGCCGCCGGCCTCCGGCCCACATCCGGCCCGACGCTCCCCGTCCCCACGGATGACGCCCAGTCTCCGGCACCCCTCCAACGCCCGGCGGTAGCGCCGGACTAAGATGCGAGCGTGGGTGTCGAGTGGGAGGCCGGAGCAGGGGTGCGGCTCTGCTGGCGTCCGGCGCGGGCTTGGACGCCGTGAGCGGCGCGCAGGGTGAGGCCGCTGCGGCAGCGGCGGCGGGGGGTGGGGATCTGCTGGGGGGCGGCCAGTTACCGGGGTTGCGGATCGACGCGGTGACACCGTGGCTGGCCGATCATGTCGGGCTGAGCCCACCGCTTCGCTTCCAGCGCATCAGCGGCGGCCGTTCCAACCTCACGTTCAAGGTCGCTGACGTCGAAGGCCGGACCCGAGCGTTGCGGCGCCCGCCGGTGTCAGGCGTTCTGCCGTCGGCGCACGACATGGGCCGGGAGTACCGCGTCTGCCGCGCCCTGCGAGGCACGGCGGTGCCGGCCCCCGAGGCGCTGGCTTTCTGCGACGACCCAAAGGTCACCGGTGCGCCCTTCTGGGTGATGGACTTCATCGAGGGCCAGGTGGTGCGCGACGAACTCACTGCCTCGCGCCTGTTCGACCCGTCCCAGCGCCGCGCGCTCGGCCTCGCCGTCGTAGACACCCTGGCCGACATTCACGCGGTGGACCTGGACGCCGTTGGGCTCCGCGATCTGGGCAGGGGGGAGGACTACGTGGGCCGCCAACTCCGACGCTGGCACCGGCAGTGGGAGCAGTTCCGGATCCGGCCGCTGCCCATCCTGCAGGAGACGCACGACGTCCTGGTCGACGCGGCGCCACCACCGGGAGAGATCACCCTGGTGCACGGCGACTACCGCTTGGCCAACGTGCTGGTCTCACTGACGGGCGAGATCCGCGCGGTCCTGGACTGGGAGTTGTGCACCCTCGGCGACCCGCTGGCCGATCTCGGCCTCACCCTGGCCTATTGGAACGAACCCGACGACGAGTTGCAACCACTCGGCTCCGCCCCCACGTCCGCACTGGGCTTCCCGTCCCGCCGGGACGTGCTCGCCCGCTACGCCAAGCGCACCGGCCGCGACGTCAGCAAGGCCGCCTTCTACCTGGCGCTGGGCTACTGGAAGCTCGCCGTCGTGCTGGAAGGAGTGCACACCCGGGAGCGCAGCGGCGCCTACGGTGATCAGCGGCACACCGACGAGGATCCCTTCCCCCCGGTCACCGAGGACCTGGCGACCGCCGCCCTGCGGGTCTGCGCCGACCCCCAGTTGCTCTGAGGTCGCCCTTCTCAGGCAGGCGCCGGCTGCCGTAGGCCGCTCGCACGCTCGGTCAGCACGGCGCGCAACAGCGCGACCGCGCCGGCTTTGTCCAGCGGTTCGTTGCCGTTGCCGCATTTTGGTGACTGCACACACGACGGGCATCCCGTAGCGCACTGGCAGGCGTGGATCGCCGATAGGGTCGCACGAAGATGGGCGTCGTCGCTGCGGAACCCGCGCTCGGTGATGCCCGCCCCACCGGGATAGCCGTCGTAGATGAAGATCGTGGGCAGCCCCGTGTCGGGATGCCACGCCGTGGAGACGCCGCCGATGTCCCAGCGGTCGCACATGGCGAACAGCGGGAGCAGGCCGATGGCGGCGTGTTCGGCCGCGTGGGCCGCGCCGGGAACGCGCACCTGGTCGATGCCCGCGACAGCCAGCACATCGGAGGGGATGGTGAGCCACAACGCCTGCGTGACGAGGTGCAGCGGCGGCAGGTCGAGTTCGACGATCCCCAGGGACTCGCCGCTGGACAGCCGGCGCCGCTCGTAGGCCAGGACCCGGTTCGACACCTCGACCCTTCCCCGAACGAAACGGCAGCGCCCCCAGTCGACGGACTCGGTGACCGCCAGCACCGAGATGTCGGTGTCGCTGCGGGGCTGCGTGTACTCGTCGCCGGTGAACATCCTCGCCACCGCCACCCGCTCGCGCAGATCCAGGCGCTCGATGCGGTAGGACTGGCCCTGGTGCAGGTACACCGCACCCTCGTGGACCGTGCGGTAGGCGCGTGATTCGTCCACGTCGCCGATCAGCGCTCCGGTCATGCCGTCAACGATCTGGAACGGTGAGCCTCCGGCGCTGCGGATCGACACTCCCGCAGCCGGCGACCCCCGTCCCGACCAGTAGAAGCGACCACCACGCTCCCGCAGCCGGCCCGCGCCCACCTCACCGTCGAGATGGCCGGCCACATCGGGGCGGGGGCCACCGGGAGTGCCGAAGACCTCCTCCTCGGCATCGAGCGGCAGTTCCCATGCCGCGCAGCGCAGATGCGGCAGCAGGATGTAGGGGTTGGTGAGGTCTACCACGGCCGACTCCAGCGGCCGCCCCCACAGCTGGTCCGGGTTGCTGAGCAGGTAGTGGTCGAGGGGGTTGTCGTCGGCGACGAACGTCACGACCGCCTCCTGGCCCCGGCGCCCGGCGCGGCCCGCCTGCTGCCACAGGGAGGCCAGGGTGCCCGGCCATCCGGCGATGATGACCGCGTCGAGCGTGCCGACGTCCATCCCCAGCTCCAGCGCGTCCGTGGTCGCCACGCCGTACAGCGATCCGTCCTGCAAGCCCCGCTCGACCGCCCGCCGCTCGCTCGCGAGGTAACCGGCGCGATACGCCATCACCCTGTCGTCGAGCCCCGCCGGGGCCAGCAGCCGCCGGGTCTGCGTGGCGACGACCTCGGCACCCTTGCGAGAACGCACGAAGGCGAGCGTCGCGACCTGCGCCTGGATGAGCCCAGCCAGCAGGTCGGCGCTTTCGGCCAGGGTCGACCGGCGCCCTCCCTGATCGGTGTCCCCCAGAGGCGGTTCCCACAGCCCGAAGGTGACCGGTGGTTTGGGTGACCCGTCGCGGACGACCTCGACGACGTCGAGTCCGGACAGGTTGCGCGCGTGCTCGCCCGCGTTGCCGATCGTGGCGGAGGCGAACACGAAGCAGGGCGACCCGGTACCCGCGCCCCGAGGCTCCCCGTCGTCCCTTATGCGCAGATCATCAGCCGGATCCTCGGCGAGCCCATCGCGGGACCCGCCCGCACCCCTGCCCCGGCCACCGGCCCAGGCGGTGCGCCCACTCCGTCCCAGCAACGCTGTGGACGGAGTGGAGTAGTAGGCGCACAGGCGCCGCAGCCGCCGCAGGATCGCCGCGACGTGCGATCCGAACACCCCGCGGGCGACATGGCACTCGTCCACCACCACGAGCGCCAGCCGGTGCAGGAAATCCCCCCACCGCCGGTGTCCCGGCAGCAGCCCAGCGTGGAGCATGTCGGGGTTGGTCAACACCACGTTGGCGGTCCGCCGGATGGCCTCGCGTTCCCCGGCGGGTGTGTCGCCGTCGTAGGTCGCCGCGCGGATGTGCGGCAGCCGGAAGGCACGCAGCGCCCGCAACTGGTCGTTGGCCAGCGCCTTGGTCGGTGCGAGGTACAGCGCGGTCGCCTTGTCGTCGGTCAGCAGCCGCTCCAGCAACGGCAGCTGGTAGCACAGGCTCTTCCCGCTGGCGGTGCCGGTGGCCACGACCACGTGCCGACCCGCACGAACGTGCTCCAGCGCCTCGGCCTGGTGGCGGTACAGCCGGTCCAGACCTGCTAGCCGGAGCCGGTCAGCCACCAGCGACGGGAGATCGTCTGGCAGATCGACGAGATCGGCCCGACGGGCCGGCAGGCGCTGCACGTGGGTCAGGCGGGGGCGCCTGTCCGCGGCCGGCAGCGCCGCGGTGAACTCCTCATCGAGCCGGTGCAGCAAGGCCTGGCTGTCCACCCCGACACCCTAACGTGACCTGGCCTAGTATCTGGAGTTTCGCAGGGCCGAGGGCAGGGCACACCCAAGCGTGACTCGGCTGGGCTGCCGAGGGTGACCCGTGCAAGTAAGACTGAACAGGAGCGAGGCGTGGAATTGACCCTCAACCACCGCAAGGAAGGGGACAAGACCGTCCTCGAGGTCGGCGGTGAGGTCGACGTCTACACCGCGCCCAAGCTTCGTGAGAAGCTCGTCGAACTGGTGGGCGAGGGCCGCTACGACCTCGTGGTGGACATGACCAAGGTCGAGTTCCTCGACTCAACCGGTCTTGGTGTCCTGGTCGGCGGCCTGAAGCGGGTGCGTTCTCACGATGGGAGCCTCGCGCTGGTATGCAACCAGGAGCGAATTCTGAAGATCTTCCGCATCACTGGTCTGACGAAGGTCTTCTCCATCTACGACTCCCTCGACGAGGCGCTGCAGGACGGATAGTGGGCGACGTCGAACTCCACCTACCACCCGACGTCCAGTACGTCGGTCTCGCGCGGCTTGTGGTCTGTGCGGCTGCCCGGCAGGCCGGGATGAACGGCGAGCGCGTCGAGGACCTGCGGATCGCGGTCAGCGAGGCGACCACGAATGCGGTGGTGGCGCACCGCCGTGTTGGGCAGGTGTCGCCGGTCGTGCTGCGCTTTGGGGCGACCGATAACGGCGGCTTCGAGGTGACGGTGGTCGACACCGGTCCCGGCTTCCACCCCCTGCCTCCCGAGGCGATGAACGGGCGGGACTGGGCCATCGAAGGTGGGCTCGGGGTCACCATCATCCGGGGCCTGACCGATGATGTCCGCTTCGTCCGCGACGAGGGGATGCGGGTGTCCATGAGCTTCGCGATGGACCTGGGTGCCGACGGGGGCGAGGAGCGCAACGGTCGTCACCTGGGTGGTGCCTAGCGAAGGGGCGGCGCCGCTGGATCGTTCGACCGGACCGTGGCTGATCTTCGTCGGAACGGCGCTGGCGCTCTAGCATCGTCGAGCGTGGATGCTCGACTACGCCAGACGCAGGACGCCTACGACGCCAACGCCGCGGACTACCAGCGGCGCTGGCGTCAGCACCGGCCCCTCGACGCCATCCGGAAGTTCGCCAGTCGCGTCGGTCGTGGGGGGCGGATCCTGGACGTGGCCTGCGGCCCCGCCCTTGATGTCCGCCTGCTGCGCGATGGCGGCCTGACCGTCTTCGCGGGCGATCTGTCCCATGAGTCGATGCGACTGGCCAAGACGCTGTTCCCCAAGGGCTGCGTGGCGCGCTGGGACTACCGCAACCTCCCGTTCCCGGACCGGGTGTTCGACGGCATCTGGGCATCTGCGGCGCTGCAGCACGTCCCCCGGTCACAGGTCCGCCCGGTCCTGGCCGAGTGGCGCCGGGTCCAGGCACGTGGTCCGGTCTTCGTGAGCCTGCGGGAGGGCACGGGCGACCTGGAGGCGGTCGAGGAGCCCGCCGTCGGTTTGGTCCACGCCACCACCGTCAGCGCCCATGAGTTGAAGGCGCTGCTGGTGGACGCGGGCTACGTCGACGTCGAGGTGGAGCCCCGGCCTGACCTGCTGGGCCGGACCGACGTGACCTGGCTGTACGGGTTCGGGCGCCTCCCTGGTTGACTGCGCCCGTCCGGCGAGGGGTAGCGTGCCACCCGCCGCGGGCACTGTCGGCTGAGCAAGCACGGCCGCGGCAGGAAGCAGGGAGTGCCTGATGGAGCAGGCGAGCACCCCGGAGACGGCTGAGCGGCCGCCCCCGGTCCAGGAGGCCGGCGCCGAGTCCCGGCGCCAGCGCTCGCACCCCTTCCTGCAGATCGGTCGCTACGCCTGGGCGACGGTTGGCATCGTGGCAGTCCTGGTGGTGCTGGGCTTCATCTCCTCCCGGCTCACCCTCGTGGTCGTCCCACTGACCCTGGCACTGTTCCCGGCCGCACTGCTCGCACCGGTCGCCGCTTGCTTGAAGCGCCATAGGGTCCCACCCGGGCTCGCATCCCTGCTGACCATCCTGGGTCTGCTCCTGCTCCTCGGCGCGACCATCGGCGGGCTGGTTCCGGTCGTCACCGCCGAGATCCCGGATCTGGTGGAGTCGTTCCAGCAGGGCGTCGCCGAGCTTGAGGCCTTCCTCCAGGCAAACCCCTTCGGGATGGGGATCGGCGGTATCGAAGAGCTCATTGAGCAGGGACGGCGGCAGCTCCAGGAGGCCGCCGGCCAGATCGCGACGGGAGCCTTCGCGTTCGCCGGCCAAGCGGCCGAAGTGCTCGTGGGCATGGTCTTCCTGTTCGTCGTCCTGTTCTTCTATCTGAAGGACGGCGACCGGATCGGCGGCGGCATCCTTGGGACTTTCCCCGAGCGGATGCGGCCGGACGTCGAAGCGATCGGCGGACGGGTCTGGTACACCGTCGGCCGCTACTTTCGCGGTCAGTTGCTGATCGCGCTCGTCGATGCCGTCCTCATCGGCATCGGCCTGCTGATCCTCGGGGTGCCGCTGGCGCTGCCGCTTGCGGTACTCGTCCTCTTCGGCGGGCTGTTCCCGATCGTCGGGGCGCTCGTGTCGGGCTTCGTCGCCGTGCTGGTCGCCCTGGCGGACGGTGGCATCACGACCGCGCTGCTCACCCTCGCGCTGATCGTCGGGGTGCAGCAGGCTGAGGGGAACGTCCTTGAGCCGCTGGTGCTGGGGCGGGCGATCTCGCTTCACCCGCTCATCGTGCTGGGGGCGCTGACTGCCGGCGGCGTCACGCTCGGCGTGCTCGGCGCCTTCCTGGCGGTCCCGGTCGCCGCCAGCGTCGCCCGCGTGGTCGACTACGCGCGGGAGCGCGACCGCGGCCAGCACGAGCCCGGCGAGCGCGCCGCCACCACGGAGCGCTGACCGGCCGCAGGCGTTGCCTGCCGGCGTGGTGCACAACCCGCCTGCGCGGGGCGCCTATCCGACGAATGCGCTGGCGAAGATCAGCGAGACGATGGTCATCACCTTGATGAGGATGTTCATGGCGGGGCCGGAAGTGTCTTTGAAGGGATCACCGACGGTGTCGCCGACGACCGCGGCTTTGTGCGGCTCGCTGCCTTTGCCGCCGAAGTTGCCGGCCTCGATGTACTTCTTCGCGTTGTCCCAGGCGCCACCGGCGTTGGCCATGTAGATCGCCAGGGCGAAGCCGGTGACGAGCGCGCCGGCGAGGAACCCGCCGAGCGCATCGACCGAGACGAACCCGATCAGCAGCGGGATGACGACCGCCAGCGATCCTGGGAGGACCATCTCCCGCAGCGCGGCGGCGGTGGAGATGTCCACGCACTTGGCGTACTCGGGCACGACGCCGTCCTCGCCCTCCCTCAGCCCCGGGATGTCCCGGAACTGCCGGCGGACTTCCTCGATCATCTTGTTGGCCGCCCGGCCAACCGCGCTGATCGTCAGCGCGGCGAACAGGAAGGGCAGCCCGGCCCCCATGAACAGGCCCAGGAACACGTCAACCTGGCTGATGTCGAGCGAGATGGCTCCGCCGGCCTGGACGACCGCCTGCTGGAAGGCCACGAACAGCGCCAGGGCGGTGATGACGGCCGACCCGATCGCGAAGCCCTTGGCCACCGCTGCGGTGGTGTTGCCAAGCGAGTCGAGGGAGTCGGTGACCTCGCGCACCTCCGGATCCAGGTGGGCCATCTCGGCGATCCCGCCGGCGTTGTCCGCGATCGGGCCGTAGGCGTCCGTGGCGACGACCACGCCGAGCGTGGCCAGCATGCCGATGGCCGACAGGGCCACGCCGTAGATCCCGCTGCCGGCGACATCGGGCAGGGCGTACTCGGCGGCGGTGAAGGCGGCGGCGATGGCGATGACAACCAGAATGACCGCACCGGCGACCGAGAGCATGCCCGCGGCCACTCCACCCAGGATGTTGGTCGCGGTCCCGGTCTGGGAGGCGGAGGCGATGTCCCTGACCGGCTTGTAGTGGTCGGAGGTGAAGTACTCGCAGAGGAAACCGATCCCCAGGCCGACGAACAGCCCGGCGACGACGGCCAGGGGGAAGCCCCACCAGTTGGGCGCCACGTCGGCGAAGAACATCCAGCCGAAGCCGAAGGCGAACACCACCGTCAACGCGGCGGCCACGTACGTGCCGCGGTGCAGGGCGGCCGCCAGGTCCCGGCCGCTGGCTTCGGGCCTGGCCCGGACGGTGAACGCGCCGACGATGGCCGCGACCATGCCGAAGGCGGCGATCGCCAGCGGGAACAGCAGCGCGGGCCGCTGGAAGTCGGTGCCAGCGAAGGCGAAGGCGGCCAGCGCGATCGGCGCGATGATCGACCCGGCATAGGACTCGAACAGGTCGGCGCCCATGCCGGCGACGTCACCCACGTTGTCACCGACGTTGTCGGCGATGGTCGCGGGGTTGCGGGGGTCGTCCTCGGGGATGCCGGCCTCGACCTTGCCGACCAGGTCGGCGCCGACGTCGGCGGCCTTGGTGTAGATGCCGCCACCGATGCGCGCGAACAGCGCGATCGAGCTGGCGCCCAGCGCGTAGGCGGCGACCACCTGGAACGGCTGGTCGACCAGCAGCACCTCGACGAACAGCAGGTAGCAGCCGGCCAGGCCAAGCAGCGACAGACCGGCCACGCTGAAGCCCATGACGGCGCCGCCGCGGAAGGCCAGCGGCAGCGCGAGCTGCGGTCCGGTGCGGGCCGCCTGGGTGGTGCGGGCGTTGGCCAGCGTGGCGACCGTCATACCGATGAAGCCGGCCAGACCGGACAGCACGGCGCCTATGAGGTAAGCGATCGCGCCCCAGGGCCGCCCGTAGTCGAGGAAGATGAAGATCAGCGCGGCCAGGGCGATGACGAACACCGACACCCACTGATACTCGCGCCGCAGGAACGCGCGGGCGCCCTGCTGGATGGCGCCCATCAGCTGGACCATGCGGTCGGTTCCGGGGTCGGCCTTGCGAACCACGGTGAAGAAGTAGCCCGCCAGGGCCAAGCCTGAGACGGCCGCCAGCAGGCTCAAGATCGGGATCATCATCTCCATCAATGCTCCGTCGCCAGGTTCGAGGAATCGGCTCGTGGGCCCGCACCGGCACGCCGACGAGAAAGGGCGGCACGCGGGCAGCAGCCACTCGCACCGCAACAAAGGGCACAGACGATTCTACCGACCGCGGCTGGCTGTTCGGCGTACGGTGGTCCGATGGCCGGGAGCACGGTGTGCGTGATCGCCCAGCAGCGATCAGCCGCCGGGGAGTGTACGGTGTCCACCCCGCGGGTGGTCGCCGTAGGGCCGCTGGAGGCCCACAGGTCCTCCCGCCCAGCCGCCGTCCCGGTTACGGTGGGAATGGCAAGGGACGGATCCGTGTTCGGTGGGAGCGGGCTGCTCGGCCCACCGACATCCCCTGCGGTCCCGACAGGAAGGACGCCGCCGACTCATGGCCAAGAACCTCGTGATCGTGGAGTCGCCCACCAAGGCCAAGACGATCGAGAAGTATCTCGGCAAGGACTTCAAGGTCCTGGCCTCGGTTGGTCATGTCCGTGATCTGCCTCGCAGTGACTTCGCCGTCGACGTGTCCAACGGCGAGGTCGCGCTGCGCTACGAGGTGCCGAAGTCCTCCGCCAGGGTCGTCAGCCAGATCAAGCGAGAGGCCAAGGCAGCCGAGCGGGTGTTCCTCGCCACCGACCTGGACCGCGAGGGCGAGGCGATCGCCTGGCATGTCGCCGAGGTCGCGGGCGTGGACATCTCCCAGGAGAACCGGGTGGTGTTCTCCGAGATCACCAGCGACGCGATCCTGGCCGCCTTCGAGCGGCCGCGGCGTATCGACGACCACCTGGTCGACGCGCAGCAGGCGCGCCGGGCCGTGGACCGGATCGTCGGCTACCGCCTGTCGCCGACGCTGTGGCGCAACGTCTCCAGCGGTATCTCGGCCGGCCGGGTGCAGTCCGTCGCACTGCGGCTGATCTGCGACCGCGAGGACGAGATCCGACGTTTCGTCGCCCAGGAGTACTGGACGGTCCATGGGGCGTTCGACCGTGAGGGCACGCGCTTCGACGCCGACCTCCACGCGGTCGAGGGCAAGCGCGTCGTCACGCCCAAGAAGATGGAGGAGTACGCCGAGAAGGGCACCCAGGAGCGCTACCTGGTGCTCGGTGACGGCGAGGCGGCCGCCCTGCTGCAGGCCCGCGCTCGCGAGGTCGACACCTGGACGGTTACCGGTGTCACCCGTCGCGAGACCAGGCGCACACCCCCGCCACCGTTCATCACCTCCACGCTCCAGCAGGAGGCCGCGAACCGGCTGAACTTCTCGACCGCCAGGACCATGCGCGTCGCCCAGCAGTTGTACGAGGGCATCAATGTCGGCCAGGAGGGTCAGGTCGGCCTGATCACCTACATGCGCACCGACAGCGTGAACCTGGCGGCGTCGGCGCTGGCGGAGATCAGCGACCTGGTGCGCTCGGAGTACGGCGAGCGCTACACCATCGCCAGGCCGCGGACCTTCGCCTCGCGATCCAAGGGCGCCCAGGAGGCGCACGAGTCGATCCGGCCCACCAGCGTGAAGCGCCTGCCCGCCCGGCTGGCGCGCCGCCTGGACGCCGATCAACTGGCGCTCTATGACCTGATCTGGAAGCGCACCGTCGCCACGCAGATGGCTCCAGCTGTGCTGGACAGCCTGCGCGCCGACCTCGTCGGCACGGACGCCGGCGGTGCTGAGCTCACCTTCCGGACCTCCGGCCAGGTCGTGAAGTTCGATGGCTACCGGCGGGTGTACGGCGAGGGAGCGACGGCCGGCGAGGCCCAGGTCGGCCGGGCGGCGCCCCCCGGCGAGCTTCCCGATCTGGCCGACGACCAGTTGCTCCGCCTCATCGAGGTCCGCGGTGAGCAGCACTTCACCGAGCCGCCACCCCGCTACAACGAGGGCAGCCTGGTCAAGCTGCTCGAGTCCGAGGGCATCGGCCGGCCGTCCACCTACGCCTCGATCATCCAGGTGCTGAAGAACCGGGACTACGTCCGGCTCGAGAACCGCCGGTTCCTGCCGACCCCGCTCGGGGAGGTGGTGACCGCCTACCTCAAGCAGCACTTCGCCGAGGTGGTCGACGTCTCCTTCACCGCGCGCATGGAGGAGGAACTGGACGAGATCGCCCGCGGCGACGAACGCTGGGGTCCGATGGTCTCGGAGTTCCTCGGTGAGGTCGACGACTGGATCTCCGAGCGCAAGCCGGAGCGGCCGCGTATCCCGATCGAGGATGCCCAATGCCCCACCTGCGGGGCGCAGATGATGAAGGTGTTCAGCGGCAAGTCGCGGCAGTGGTTCGCGTCCTGCCAGCGCTTCCCCGACTGCAAGGGCTCGCTGCCGCTGGACTCCTACGGCAACATCACCACCGTCGCGGCGCTGCAACCGGACGAGGACGTCCCGTGCCCGGTATGCGGGAAGGGAACGATTCGCCGGGAGGGTCGCTATGGCCCCTTCTACGGCTGCCAGGACTACCCGAACTGCAAGGGCATCGTGAACGTCGAGCAGCGCATCGGCCTCCCCTGCCCCAAGTGCGGGCAGGGTGACCTGACCGAGCGCAGGTCGCGGTACGGCAAGCCGTTCTACGGCTGCAACCGCTACCCGGACTGCGACTTCGCGATGTGGACGCAGCCGCTCGCTCAGCCCTGCCCGAACTGTGGCGGTCCCCTGAAGCCGCCGCGGCGCAACGCCAAGAACCCCGTGGCAACCTGTGCCCATTGCGAGCAGCGGGTGCCGGTCGAAGCCGACCCGCCCAGGGTTGAGACCTTCGAGTTCGTGCCCGGCCGCCGCCCGGCCGAGCCCGCGGGCCTGGGCCGCTCCTGACCCCGCGAGACCGGGCGTGGAGGACTGGCCGTCCCATTGGCCGGCCGACGCTACGCTGCGGCGCGGTGCGCGCCTACCCTGGGCGTCCCAGGAGAGCAGAGGACGACGGAGCGGATGGCGGCGGAGGGACAGAGCCGACCTCACGCCGAGGGGATGATTCCGGGCGTGACGGAACGTGGCGTGCGAGGGCTCGTCGAGGGCGCCGCCGGTTATCGCCCCCTGTTGCGCAACCGCAACTACCGTCTGTTCTTCCTGGCCTCGCTGGGTTCCAGCCTGGGTGACTGGGCCGGACTGTTCGCTCTGCAGATTCTCATCCTGCAGCTGTCGACGCAGGGCTCCCGCTTCGCGCTGTTCTCCCTCGGCGCGATCATGATGGCCCGCCTGCTGCCCAGCCTCCTGCTCGGGCCCGTCGCCGGGGTGTTCGCCGACCGCTATGACCGCAAGCGGTTGATGGTGTTCTGCAATGTCGTCCGCGGTGTGCTGTTCCTGGGCATCGCCCTCAGCACCGACCTCATCGCCCTGCTCGCCCTGACCTTCATCGTGGAGTGCCTCGCGCTGATGTTCGTCGCCGCCAAGGACTCCTCGGTCCCCAGCGTCGTCGGGCGGCGCCAGCTCACCGAGGCGAACCAGCTCAACCTGCTGGCGACCTACGGCCCGCTCCCGTTCGGGGCGGCGCTGCCCGCGCTGATCGCCGGCATCACCGCGCTGCTGGCCAACGCAGGCCTGGACGTCAACGCCGTCCGCTTGGTGCTGGTCCTCAACGCGCTCGCGCTGTTCGCGGCCGGTGGACTGATCTCGCGGCTGCGGCTGCCGGCGCGCAGGAGGGCCGCGGACCACGACGAGCCCGCGAACTTCCTGGCCGAGTTGCGCAGCGGCATGACCTTCATCGGCGGTCGCCCGCTGATCCGCTCGCTGATCCTCGGCGTGGTCGGGGTCTTCTTCGGCGCCGGTGTCGTCGTCACCCTGGGCCCGGAATTCGTGCGCACCGAACTCGGCCGTCCCTCCACCGACTGGTCGCTGCTGATCACCACCGTCGGCGTGGGGTTGGCGGTGGGCATCGCGGTAGTCGGGCTGACCCGCACCCTGTCCAAGGCCAAGGTCTTCCCGTGGGCGCTGGCCGCCACCGGTGCCATCACTGCGATCATCGCCACGCTGCCCGACTTCCCCCTCACCCTGGCCTTCGGCTTCCTGCTGGGCGTGGCGGCGGGTATCGCCTTCGTCATGGGCTACACGCTGCTGCATGAGACCACACCGGACGATGTGCGCGGCAAGACCTTCGCCGCCTTCTACACCGCCACGCGCGCGGCGCTGTTCTCCTCGTTGGCGGTGGCCCCGTTCGTCGCCGCGTTCATCGGCTTCTTCTCCCTGCGAATCGGCGACTTTCGCGTGTCGATGTCAGGCGTCCGGGCCAGCATGCTCGTCGCCGGCCTGGTCGGGCTGTTCGCCGCGGTCAGGGCCGGGCGGGGGATGTACCGGGCGGTGAACAACGAGCAGCGCTCCTTCCACCTGCCCGGCCAGCAGGTCGGGACGACAGGCGAGGGCGTGTTCGTCGCCTTCGAGGGCGTCGAGGGATCGGGAAAGTCGACGCAGGTCCATGCGCTCGTCGAGATCCTGCAGCGCGAGGGCCACGAGGTTGTGATCACCCGGGAGCCGGGCGGGCCCCCCGTGGCTGAGCACATCCGGGACCTGCTGCTGGATCCGGATATCGGGCCCATGCACCCTCGAACCGAGGCGCTGCTCTACGCCGCCGCCCGTGCCGAGCACCTGGAGCAGGTCGTCCTGCCGGCCCTGCACGAGGGCAAGGTCGTCATCTGCGACCGTTTCCTGGACTCCTCGCTGGCCTACCAGGGCTACGGGCGGGGTCTGGGCACCGATGACGTGCTCGACATCAACACCTGGGCGGTCGACGGGGTGCTTCCCCACGTGGTGGTGCTGCTGCGGTTGGACCCCGCCGAGGGGCTCCGCCGGGTGGCCGAGCGCATCCGCGACGCCGTCAACGATCAGCGCGACACGACTCCTCCAGGTGGGCGCACGGGGATGGATCGACTGGAGCAGGCGGACCTTGCCTTCCACCGGCGTGTGGCGGAGGGCTACCTGCAGTTGGTGCGGCGGGACCCCGGTCGCTTCCTGGTGGTCGACGCGTCTGCCGACGCCATGACCGTGGCCCGCTCGGTACGCACCGGGCTGCACCGGTGGCTGCCGCTGCCGGCGGTCCAGGATCCTGCCAAGCGTCTGCCGGGTGGCGGAGCCGCCGGGGAGACCGGACGCACGGCCCGGCAGCGGGATGAGGAGGGGAAGGAGAGCGCCGCCGACGGAACGGCGCGGGCGGGAGGCCGGTCGCGGCGATGAGCGCCGAGCCGCCCCCCGCCTCGTGGGACATCCCCGGCCAGCGCCGTGCCGCTGCCGTCCTCCAGGGGGCGTGCGCCCGGGACGAGGTCAGCCATGCCTGGGCGTTTGTGGGACCGGCAGGGGTGGGCCAGGAGCAGGCCGCGCGCACGCTGGCCGCCGCGCTCAACTGCGCTCAGGCGGCCGAGGGCGCGCCCTGCGGCGCTTGCGACGTCTGCCAGCGCTGCCGCCGCGGCGCCTTCCCCTCCTTCTGGGAGTTCGCTCCCTCCGGCAGTTTCCATCGTGTGAACGAGGTGCGTGAGCAGTGGCTGGCGACGGCCTTCCGCAGTGCTGTTGAGGGGCGTTGGAAGGTGCTGCGGATCATTGACGCGCACCGCATGAACGAGGCGGCGGCCAACGCCTTCCTCAAGGGTCTGGAGGAGCCCCCGCCCAATGCGGTCTGGGTGCTGGACATCGCCGACCCTGACGAGTTGCCCGACACGATCCTGTCGCGCTGCCGGACGGTGCGCTTCGTGGCCTGGACTCCCGACGAACTGCGTGCTGAGACGCGGCGGCTTGGCCTGGACGACGACCAGGATCGGGCGCTGGCGGTACGGGCCTCCCTCGGGTCGCCAGTGGCTCTGGCACGGCTGGCCGCCCCCGGTGGACTGGATGATCTGCGCATGCATCGGGAGATCCCCCGCCGGCTGCGCGAGCAGGGTTCCGGCTACGCGGTGCTGGCAGCCCGGCAGTTGGATGAGGAGGGCAAGCGCCGGAGCGCCGCGTTGAAGGCCGAGGGCCGTGCAGAACTGGAGGCGCTGGCGGAGTTGTACGGGGATGCGCTCCCGCGCGGGGTCGCCAAGCAGGTGGAGGATGGCCTGTCCCGGCGGGAGCGCGAGGCGCGCCTGAGCACGCTGCAGGCGGCTCTGGACGACCTGGTCGGGTGGTACCGCGACTGCCTGCTGGTAGCGGCTGGCGGGCATCCCGCGCAGGCGCTGCACGCCGACGACGCGAAGGCGCTGCAGGCCGACGCCGCTGCGTCCAGTCCCGCGGCCACCCTGCGCGCCATCGACCTGGTGCTCGCCGCGCGCGAGGATCTGGAGCTCAACGTCCAGCAGACCCTCGCCCTGGAGGCGCTGTTCCTGGAACTGGCGAACCTCGCGCTGACCACCTGAGTGCGGGCGTCAGGCGGCGATCGTGGTCATGACCAGCGCCTCTCCCCGCTGGCGCACGGCGAGCGCGTGGTCGAAACGGTTCGCCTCGCTCGCCAGCTCCAGGTCCTCCAGCGGAAACGCGACCTTGGCGGGGTCGGCGAACCGGCGGCCGGCGGTGGAGGCCCGGATCCGGGCCAGGAACGGCTCCACCGCCGGCGCCAGCCCCGCGACCAACGCGGCGATGTACTCGGCGCAGGCGCGGTCCTCCTCACCGTCCCGGCGCTCGTCGGCGCCGGTGACGACAAAGGTCACGGTGTCGGGCTTCAACCGCCGGAGCATCCGGGCTGTGGCCGCCGCCGAGACGAAGCTGGCCGCGAGCAGCCGGCTGGCCCTGGCGCTGCGCACCAGGCCCTGTGTGCCGGCCGTCGTGCGGTGGACGATCACGCACCCGCTCAGGTCGCGGCGCCTGACCTCGGCGGGGGAGTTGCTGAGGTCGAAGCCGTCCACCGGCAGCCCGGCGACCTCCCCGGCCACCAGCAGCGCGGGATCGCGCTCTCGCGCCAGCAGCGCCTCGTCGACGGTGGCGACGGGGCGGATCTCCCGGACCCCGGCGGCGAAGGCGTAGCTGGCCATCGTGAACGCCCGCAGCACGTCGATCACGACCACGGTGCCCTCGGCTTGTGCACAGGTCGTCAGGTCCGCCATGACCGTCCGCATGCTCACAGCCTGCGGCACAACCGATCTCAGCCTTCGGCGGCGTGCCGCGACACGCGGGGGAACGAGGCGATGGCCGGGTTGCAGTCGCCGAATACCACCCGGCGGCCACCCCCGACCCCCAACAGTGCGAATGCGGTCTCCGGCAGGGTCTGCAGGACGGTCGGCTCGACGTGGAACTCATAGACCCGTGACCGGGTCTGGCCGCCCTGACGGCTTTCTGCCCAAGCCTGGTTCACCGACTGGGACCAGTCGGCCGAGCGTGACGAGGTCACCACCACCGAGGTGGTAGCCCTTCGGTCGGGGACCCAGCCCGAGCCGGTCGTCCTGCTGCGCTCGTTGGCCTCGCTGGTGGCGCTCGCCTCGGAGCCGCCCGCGCTCGTGCCGCGTGCATCGGTGAAGGTCTGGCCGAGCTGCATCGTGAGATCGCTCAACTCGAAACGGTGACCCCGGCCGATGAACTCCGCCGCGGTCGCGGCCTCCCTGCCGTTACCCAGGCGCATGACCACGGTGGCGCCGGCGCCGGCACCGAGGAAGCGCTCCGCGATGTCGCGCAGGTGGTGGAACATCACCAGGAGTTGGACCTGCGAGCGCTCGGCCTGGCGGGCCAGCCGTTCCAGCGCGCCGTCCCCGAGCCTGTCCGCGCCGGCCACCGCCACGGTCTGCCGCCAGTTCGCGGCCGGCGCGTTGCGCAGCCCATGCAGCAGGGCCTGGACCACTACCCGATCCAGCAGTTCCTTGCGGGCGCTGTCGTGACCACCGGTCTCCACGACCAGCACGCCCTCGGCCGGTCGGAGACGGGCTGCGGTCGCGGGGTTCGCGGGCGCGGCTCCACCGAGCAGGTCGAGGCTGATCCGAAGCAGTCGCAGGCGCTCACGCGCGCGTTCGGTGCCTGCGGCTCGTTCGATCTCTTCGACCAACCGGTCGACCTCGGCGGGCGCCAGCACCCCCTGCTGGTCGGACTCGCCGAGCAGCGTGCGGATCCCCGCGGCCAGCCGGGTCACCGACGCCGGCCCCTGCAGGCACCCAGCCACGGTGCGCAGCAGGTCGGCGTCGGCCGCGCGGTCGTCGGGTCCGTCATCACCGCGGGCGCGGCCGGCGTGGATGGCGTCGGTGAACAGCGTCACCACATCGTCGCCGCCGAGGCCGGCCAGCAGGTCGATCCGGTCGAGCTCATCCGGCAGCCTGATGCCCGCCACTGCCTTTCCCACCTGGCCGGCCAGAGCGGCCAGATCGTCGGCGACGCCGTACTCGCTGAAGTCCAGGACCAGCAGCGCCGCGTCCTGGCTCAGCCGTGAGCAGCCGAAGGTCGCCAGCAGCGAGTTCCAGCCGACTCCTCCGCCCCCCACCACGTCGATGCGCGCCCCGATCGGCTGCGCTGGCAGCGGATACCACAGCGGCGCCTGCGCCAGGCGGTGCAACTCGGACTCCTCCTGAAGCTCAACCTGTCGGCGCCACTCGTCGACCCGGCGCAGATGCTCTGCCCACAGCCGGGTGCGCCGCTGCTCGTACGTCTGCTCCGACTCCTCCCACTCACGGCGAAGCTGACGCTCGCGGGCTCCGACGGCGCGGAGCAGAGGGTAGATCGCACCGAAGGTGCCAACGGACAGCAGGGGACCCCACCAGCTCTGGCCGAGCAGGATCAGCCCGGCGACGAACAGCGCAACCACGATCCCCGCGACCAGCGGTCCGGGGGGCCCGCTGGCCCGCGCTTGGTGCAGGGCGTAGGCGTACGCCAGTTCGTCGGGGGCGGGCGGCTCGTGCCAGACCGGCTCCTCCTCGGCGAGGGAACCGGGCTGCACGGGCCCGAGTTCGGCGGCCTCCCAGCCCAGCCGGTCCCGGCCGGCGAACAGCAAGTGCGGATCGAAGCCACCTGCCATCTCGTCCATGAGGTGAAGGCTATCCGCAACGGAGGGCGGCTCGGGTCATGCCAAGGATGCGGGCAGGCACTCGCCATGGCGCGTGGCCAGCAGGTCTTCGAGATCCTCCGGACCGAGGGGATAGGAGAACAGGTAGCCCTGGCCGAGGTCGCAGCCGAGTCGCCGCAGATGGGCCAGCTGCCCGCTGCTCTCGATGCCCTCGGCGATGATCTGCATGTCCAGGGTCCGGGCCATCTGCACGATGCCTTCGGTCAGCTTGGCCTGTCGCCCATCGCTGCCCAGGCCGGCGACGAAGGAGCGGTCGATCTTCAGCACGTCAACCGGCAGCCGCTGAAGGTAGGACAGCGAGCAGTACCCGGTGCCGAAGTCATCCACAGCAAGCCGGATCCCGAGTTCCTTGAGGCTGTGGACCGTCGCGGCGGCGGACTGTGTGTCGCGCAGCAGCGTGCTCTCGGTGAGTTCGAGCACCAGGCACGCCGGCGGCAGGCCGGAGTTCTCCAGCGCCCGCTCCACGTCCTCCACGACGGCGCCCTCGTCGAGCTGCGTGCTCGTCAGGTTGACGCTGATCGACAGCGGCTGGCCAGGGAAGCGCGCCCGGCACGCCTGCGCCTGCAGGCATGCCCGCTCCAGCACCCAGCGGCCGATCGGCCGCATCAGCCGCGTCTCCTCGGCCACCGGCAGGAACTCGTCCGGCAGCAGCGTGCCGAGCTGCGGGTGCTGCCACCGCAGCAGCGCTTCGGTGGCCACCGCGCGCCCGCTGCCGAGTTCAACGATCGGCTGGTAGTGCAGGAACAGCTCGCGCCGGGCGAGGGCGTTGGCGAGATCCGCGCGCAGGCTCAGGCGCTGCAGGGCGCCGTTCTGCAGCGCCGCGTCAAACACCGCCACCTGGCCTTTGCCCTGGCTCTTCGCCTGGCGCATGGCCATGTCCGCGTCCCGCAGCAGCGAGGCGGCCGAGGCACCTTCGTTGGTCAAGGCGATACCGACGCAGGCGTGCATGGTGAGGGTCAGCCCGTGCAGCGCCAGCGGCTGGGCCACCACTTCGACGAGTCCGCGAGCCACCTGCACCGCCGTGTGCATGCTGGGCAGGTCGACCAGCAGGACGCCGAACTCGTCGCCGCCAAGACGGGCCGCCAGGTCATCGGGGCGCAGGCACCCGTTGATCCGAAGCGCGACCTTCAGCAGCAACTCGTCACCGACGGCGTGGCCCAGCGTGTCGTTGACGGTCTTGAAGTCGTCGATGTCCAGGAACAGGACAGCAAGCAGCCGAGGACGGCCGTTGCGGACGGCCAGTGCCTCCTCCACCCTCCGGTGGAACAGCAGACGGTTGGGCAGAGCGGTCAGCGGGTCGTGCAGCGCCTGATGGACGAGTTTCGCCTCAATTGCCTTGCGCTGGGTGATCTCATGGACGTTGAGGACGAACCCCGCGACCGCGGGGTCCTCGCGCAGGTCGGAGAGTTTGGACTCCACCCAGAGGATGCTGCCGTCGGCCCGCTGGAGTCGCAGGTCGAAGGGCAGCACCGCGGCGTCCTCCTCTTCGAGATCGCGGAGGGCGCCGGTCAGCAGCGGCAGGTCTTCAGGGTGCACCAGGTCGGCCGTATCCATGCCGACGCAGTCGTTCGGCTCCAGCCCCACCAGCCTGCCTGCGGCCGGACTCAGGTAGGTGATGCCGCCGTGCCCATCGATCACCAGAGCAAGGTCAGGAGCATGCCGGAGCAGTGATTGGAACAAGCGGTCGCCGGGGATCGTGGCCCACCGGTACCGAGCGGTCCGTCGGCGGGCGAGGCGCCACAGCGCGAGCGCCATCAGCAGACCCGCCCAGGCGGCCAGGACCCATCCCCACGCCACACCGACCGACCCTGAGGGGATAACCAGGAGCGCAACCAAGGCGCCCAAGGGAAGGAACAGCGGCAGGCACACAACGTCGGTGGGCCCGCGCCGCCTCCGCGGCCGCGGGGCTGCGGGACCGCAGCGCTGGTGTTTCACGCGGGAGTTGCCCATGCCATGTCTCCGACGCGGAGGATCCTCTTTTCTGCGGCGCGCCGCGTCGCACCCGCACGCACGCTCACTGTTCGGCTGGCCTGTCGGCTGGCTCGGCCGCGCGGGGTCGCCCTCCCCCATCCGGGGGAAAGTCTGCCACCTTTGACCATGTGATAGCTAAAATGATACTAAATACTCCAATGGCCCTGACGCTGTGTGATCTGACGCTCGGGCGGTCACCGCACCCCCCGGTCGCCCTCAGGCCAGTAGACGGAGTTCGCGAAGGGCGACCGACAGGCCGGCGAGGTCATGAACGTCGCCCGCCTGGAGATCGCCGAGGACGCTCAGGCAGCGCTGGACCGGTTCGTCGCACTGCGCGAGCCAGGACGCCAGGCGCGCCTCGGGGGGGTCCTCGCGGCCGGTCGCGTGCAGGACCGCCGCGGTCAGCGCGCGGTGCTGGCTGAAGAAGTCGTCGCGCATGGCGTCGCGCGCGAGCGTCTGCCAGCGGTCGTCGCGCGGCAGCGCCGTGATGCGGCGCCGCAGCCACCCCAGTTCCAACTTCTCGCTCAGCAGGAAGTAGATGCTCGCCGCCGCCTGGATGGGCTCCCCGGTCTTGGCTTCCACCTCGACCAGCGGCAGCGCCGCGAGCATGATGTCGAGCACCGCGACGCGGCCGGCCAGCCCGGGCGGCACCTCCTGAGCGATCAGCGCCTCGCCTGCCCGCTCGATCGCCTCCCGCTCCGCGCCCGACAGAACCTCTGGCAGCAGCGCGCCCAGGGCCGCCGGGCCGTGGGCGTAGCGCGAGATCATCGCGGTGATGTCGATCGGCCGGCGCGGTCGCAGCAGCCAGCGGGTCGCGCGCTCCACCAACCGCCGCGCGTCCAGGATCATCGCCGTCTGCGTCTCGGCGGCCACCTGGTTGTCCAGCGCCACGATGCTGGCCTGCATCCCCTCGACGTCGAAGACCTCGCGGGCGACGGTGAACGCCCGAGCCACCTCGTCGGAAGGAGCCCCGGTCTCCTCGCCCAAGCGGTGCACGAAGGTCATGCCCGCCTCGTTGACGATCGTGTTCGACAGGCAGGTCGCGATGATCTCCCGCCGCAACCGGTGGTCGTACATGCGCTTGCCGAAACGCTCCCGCAGCGCGGTAGGGAAGTAGCGCTCCAACTCAACCGACAGGTACGGGTCATCAGGCGCGTCGGAGTCCAGCAACTCGTCCTTGAGCGCGATCTTGCTGTACGCCAGCAGCACCGCGAACTCCGGCGAGGTGAGACCGCGCCCGTCCGACGCCCGCTCGTCAAGGACCTGATCGTCGGGCAGGAACTCCAACCCGCGGTCCAGGCGGCCGGCCTGCTCCAAGCTCCGCAGGTACCTCCGGTGCACGTTGACCATCGCCCCGGCGTTCACCGCCGCGTTGCTGATCGCCTGGGTCTGCGCCTGGTTGTCGCGCAGGACGAGGCCCGCGACGTCCTCGGTCAATTCCTCCAGCAGGATGTTGCGCTGCTTGCGGGTCAGATCGCCGGCGTCGACGACCGCGTCAACCAGGATCTTGATATTGACCTCGTGGTCAGAGCAGTCCACCCCGGCGGAATTATCGATGGCGTCGGTGTTGACCCTGCCGCCGCCCAGGGCGTACTCGATCCTGGCCCGCTGGGTCAACCCCAGGTTGCCACCCTCCCCGACGACCCGGCAGCGCAGTTCGTTCGCGTTCACCCGGACCGTGTCGTTGGCCTTGTCGCCCACTTTGGCGTGGCTCTCGTCGCTGGCCTTGACGAACGTGCCGATCCCACCGTTCCAGAGCAGATCGACGGGGGCGCGTAACAGCGCGCTGATGACCTCGCTCGGGGTCAGCGCCCCGGCCGCGACGCCCAGCGCCCGCCGTGCCTCGGGCGACAGCGTCACCGACTTGGCGCTGCGCGGCCACACCCCGCCACCGGCGGAGATCGCGCCGCGGTCGTAGTCCGCCCATGACGATCGGGGAAGGGCGAACATCCGCTCGCGCTCGCGGAAGCTCACCTCCGGATCCGGGTCGGGGTCCAGGAATACATGGCGGTGGTCGAACGCGCCCACGAGCTTGAGCTGAGGCGACAGCAGCATGCCATTGCCGAACACGTCCCCGGACATGTCCCCGATCCCGACGACGCTGACCTCCGTGGTGGGGACGTCGATGCCCAGTTCGCGGAAGTGCCGTTTGACCGACTCCCATGCCCCGCGCGCGGTGATGCCCATCTTCTTGTGGTCATAGCCGGTGGAGCCGCCCGAGGCGAACGCGTCGCCCGGCCAGTAGCCGTACTCCTTGGCGATGCTGTTGGCCAGATCGGAGAAGGTGGCGGTCCCCTTATCGGCGGCGACCACCAGGTACGGGTCGTCATCGTCGTAGCGCACGACTCGCTCAGGTGGGCGGACCTCGCCGTTGACAAGGTTGTCGGTCAGGTCCAGGAGGCCCCGGACGAACGTCGCATAGCAGGCACGCACCTGCTGACTCATCGCTTCGCGACTGCGGTCTGCCGGCGGTCGCTTGACGACGAACCCGCCCTTCGCGCCCACCGGCACGATCACGGCGTTCTTGACGGTCTGGGCTTTGACCAGGCCGAGTACCTCGGTGCGAAAGTCCTCCCGCCGGTCCGACCAGCGCAGGCCCCCGCGCGCGACCTTGCCCCCACGCAGATGGATCCCCTCGGTCTGGGGGGAATAGACGAAGATCTCGTACGCCGGCCGGGGCAGGGGCAGGTCGGGGACCCCCTCCGGGTCGAGCTTCAGCGACAGGTAGGGCTTCGCGCGCCCGTCGGTGCTTCTCTGGTAGTGGTTCGTGCGCACGGTCGCCTGGATCAGCGCCAGGAACCCGCGCAGGATGCGGTCCTCGTCGAGGCCGGTGACCTGGTCGATCGCCTCGGTGATCGCGGTGACTGACGCGCCGGTGCCGCGTGCGGCCCCATCGCCGCGGTCGGGGTCGAAGCGCTCATGGAACAGCCCGACCAGTTGCCGGGCGATCCGTGGATGGGCCGTCAGGGCCTGCTCCATATAGGTCTGGCTGAAGCGGCTGCCGACCTGCCGCAGGTACTTGGCATAGGCCCGCAGAACCAGGATGTCGCGCCAGGGCAGACGCGCCCTCAGGACCAGCCGGTTGAAGCCGTCGTTCTCGGTCTCGCCGTGCCACAGCCGGGCGAAGGCGTCGGAGAAGGTGTCCTTGACCTCCTCGGTGTCCAACTCACCGGCTTCGCCGGCGTCGAGCCCGAAATCGTAGATCCACGCCGGCGGGCGCCCCGTGGGATGAATCTCGTAGGGGCGCTGGTCCAGCACGCGCACGCCCATGGTCTCCAGGCGCGGCAGCACGTCGGACAGCGAGATCGGTGGGCCGCAGCGGTACAGCTTGAAGCGCAGACGGCCCATGTCGGCCTCCGGCGGGTGGTACAGGCTCATGCCGAGGTCGCGTTCGCCCTCCAACCGTTCGATGCGCTCGATGTCGACGACGCCGATCGGGGCGGGGACATCGTCGCGATAGCCCGGCGGGAACGCCTCGCCGTAGCGGTGATACAGCTTGATCCCGAGTTCCTCGCCGCAGTGCTCGATCAGCGAGTCGTGCAGGGCGTCGGTCCACGACCGCACCGCCGAGGCCAGCCGCCGCTCGAGGTCGGTCACATCGACGTCGGCCTCCCGGCCGGGTTCCGTGCGGATGACGAGGTACAGGCGGGCGAGCACGGACTCCGACAGCCGCGCTGATTGATCCACCCCGATGCCGTCAAGCGCTCCCCGCAGGATCTCCTGCATGCGGATCCGGGTCTGGGTGTTGTAGCGGTCGCGCGGCACGAACAGGATGCACGACCAGAACCGCCCGAAGGGGTCTCGCCGCATGAACAGCCGGACCCGCTGGCGCTCCTGCAGGTTGAGGATGCCCATCGCGATGCGGAAAAGTTCGTCCTCGCTGATCTGGAACAGTTCGTCGCGCGGATAGGTCTCCAGGATCGCCACCAGTTCCCTGCCGCCGTGGCTGGACGGGGCGAAGCCCGAACGCTCCAGGACGCGGACGGCCTTGCCTCGCACGACCGGGATATCCAGGACACTGGAGTGGTAGACGCTTGACGTGTACAGGCCGAGGAACCGGCATTCGCCCACGACCTGTCCCTGCTCGTCGAAGCGCTTCACCCCGACGTAATCCAGGTAGGTGGGGCGGTGAACGGTGGCGCGGGCGTTGGCCTTGGTGAGGTTGAGCAGGTACGGCGCGCGCGCCAGCCGGCGCGCCCGCGGAGGAAGCCGCTCGAAGCTGCCGGAGCGCGTCCGGGCACGCTGGTCGCGCAGGATGCCCAGGCCCGAGCCGGGGACGCCGCGCAGGGCGTCATCGCCGTCCACCGAGGCCAACTCGTACTCCCGGTAGCCCAGGAACGTGAAGTTGTCCTCGTGCATCCAGCGGAGCAGGTCGAGCGCCTCGGCCCATTCCTTTTCGTCGACCGGCGGGGGGTGCTGGGTGAGGTCGGTGATGACCGCGCGGGCGCGGGCGCGCATCGGTCCCCAGTCGCCCACCGCGGCCCGCACATCGCCGAGGACCCGGCAGAGATCGGCGGTCAGTCGCTCGACGACCTGGAGGTCGGTCTGCCGGTCGACTTCAAGACGGGTGATCGCCTCGTCCAGCGCGTCATTGGCCTGGGTCCCGGGTTCCAGGACCTCGACAAGGTTCCCCTCCCCGTCGCGACGCACCGTCATCACGGGGTGGACGAGCAGGTGGATGCCGAGGCCGTGGCGGGTCAGCTCCATGCGGACCGAGTCGACCAGGAAGGGCATGTCGTCGCCGGTGATCTCGACCACGGTGTGGGTGGACTGCCAACCGTGCTCTTCGATCCGCGGATTGAAGACCTTCACCTTGAACTCGCCCGGCCGCCGTTGCCGCGCCTGGCTCCAGTGCGACAGGGCCGCACCGTAGAGGTCGCCGGCCGCGCGCTCGGCCAGATCCTCTGGCGGCACACCGCCCACCCTGTAGTACTGCCGGATGAAGCGCTCGACCTGGTCTGCCCGCTCGGCCTCCAGGCGCTGCCGGGCAAGCGCGACCGCGTCGGCGATGAGCTCCGCCCCACCATCCGGCATCGCCGACATCGGCCCTCCCCCCTCGCTCCGGCTCCTCACTGCGGCTCGGTCACCGTAACCGCTGGTGACGATAGACCACCCGAGCGAGCGGTACCCGGGTGAGGCCGGCCTCGAACCGACCCCTTAGGCTGAGTCCTGCTCAGGTCACGACTGAGGCGGCACCCGGGCGTGCAAGAGGAAGGATCGGGAGGGTCATGACGGGCACGGGACGATGAAGGCTGCGCGCATCCACCGTTACGGGGGACCCGAGGTGCTGACGATCGAGGAGGCCGAGCGACCCGAGCCGGTCCCCACCGAGGTGCTCGTGCGCGTGCACGCCGCCGGCCTCAATCCCGTGGACTGGAAGTCCCGCGCCGGGCGAGGGATGTCCGCGCTGCTGGGCGACCCGGGGACCGCCCCGGTGATCCTCGGGTGGGACATCTCGGGGACCATCGAGCGGCTTGGGCGTGGTGTGACCCGCTTCGCCGAGGGCGATGAGGTCTTCGGCATGATCCGCTTCCCCCACCAGGGAGCGGCCTACGCCGAATACGCGACCGCACCCGTCGCGGCACCTGGCGCGCAAGCCTCCCCGGATCGACCCCGTGGAGGCCGCGGGCCTCCCTCTGGCGGCCCTGACCGCCTGGCAGAGCCTGTTCGACACCGCTGACCTGCGGCCGGGCCAGACGGTGTTGATCCACGCCGCGGCCGGCGGGGTGGGCCACCTCGCCGTGCAGCTTGCGAAGTGGCGCGGGGCGCGGGTCATCGGCACCGCGTCGGCGCCCAAACGCGACTTCGTCCGCGGCCTGGGTGCCGACGAGGTCATTGACTACCGTTTCGCGCCCTTCGAGGGGGCGTTGCCCGAGACCGCCGGCCGGGCCGTCGATGTGGTGCTCGATGCCGTGGGGGGCGACTACGTCCAACGGTCGCTGCAGGTTCTGCGGCCCGGGAGGATCGCGATCAGCATCCCCTCCGGCGCCTCGGACGCGGCCTTCGATGAAGCGGCCCGTCTGGGGGTGCGCCTCACCGGGATCCTCGTCGAGCCGGACCATCACGCGCTGGGCCAGATCGCCGGGCTGGTGACCGACGGTCATCTCCGGGCCGCGATCGACACCGTCCTGCCGCTGACCCAGGTGGTCAGGGCCCACGAGTTGGGGGAGACGGGCCGGACGCAGGGCAAGCTGGTGCTCCGTGTCGGAGGATGATCACGTCTCCCATGGCTGCCGACAGGAGGGCGAGGGGTGGACGACGTCGAGCGTGCGGCGCTGGCCGCGTTGGACGGCGCCGAGCTTGTCGAGACGGTGCGTGAGTTCGTCCGCCTGCCGAGCGTGACTGGCACGCCCGGCGAGTCCGAGGCTCAGCATTGGGTCGCGGAGCGCCTCCGCAGGCTGGGCTGCGAGGTCGATCTCTGGCCGATCGAACTGAGGGCGGTCAGTGGCCACCCGGACTTCCCGGGCTGGGAGGTCCCGCGCGGCGATGCCTGGGGGCTCGTCGGCGACTGGGGCGGCCGTGAGGGACCCACGCTGATCCTCAACGGCCATGTCGACGTCGTGCCGGAGGGCGATCCGGCGCAGTGGACGCACGGCGATCCTTTCAGCGGACGCGTGGACGGGGGTGTGATCTACGGGCGCGGGACCTGCGACATGAAGGGTGGGCTGCTGTGCAACCTGTTCGCGGTGAAGGCCATCGCCGACGCCGGGATCGCCCTGCGTGGGCGCGTGGCACTGCAGAGCGTGGTGGGGGAGGAGGACGGTGGCCTCGGCACCTTCGCCACGCTGCTCCGCGGGCATCGCGGGGACGCCGCCATCATCACCGAGCCCACCACGCTCGACCTCATCACGGCCAACGCGGGAGCATTGACGTTCCGCCTGCGCGTGACCGGGTTGTCCGCGCACGCCAGCGTTCGCCGCGAAGGCGTGGATGCGGTGGAGAAGTTCTGGCCGATCTGGAAGGCGTTGCGCGCGCTGGAAGCGCAGCGGAACCGGGACGTCCACCCGCTGTTCTCCAGGTGGGAGTTGCCGTATGCGCTCATCATCGGCACCGTCCAGGCCGGCAGTTGGGCGAGCAGCGTTCCCGGCGAACTCGTCGCGGAGGGCCGTCTCGGGGTCGCCCTCGGTGAACCGGTCGCCCAGGCCCGGGCACAACTGGAGGGGGCGGTGGCGGCGGTCTGCCGGCAGGACGAGTGGCTCCGCGAGCACCCGGTCGAGGTGGACTGGTTCGGCGGGCAGTCCGCCAGCGGCGGCCCGCCCTCGGATCCTCACATCGCCGACCTGCTGCTGGGAGCGCATGGCGATCTGCAGCGCACGGACCCGCAGGTGTTCGGGGCGCCGTATGGCAGCGATCTGCGGTTGCTGAGCGGTTTCGGCGGGATCCCCAGCGTCCATTACGGTCCGGGCGACGTCCGTCATGCCCACGCGCCCAACGAGCATGTCGCCGTCGACGACCTGCTCGCGGCCACCCGTACCCTGATCGTGACCGTCCTGCGCTATTGCGGTGCGGCATGACTGAGGCCGCCACCGCGGCCGTGGACTCGGCCAGGGCATGGCGGGCTGTGGTTGCCGGCTTCCTGTCGATGTTCACCGTCTTCGGCGTCGCCTACAGCTTCGGCGCCTTCTTCGAGCCGATGGCCGCTGAGTTCGGCACAGGACGGGGCGCGACGTCGCTGGTGTTCTCCATCACCGCCTTCCTGTACTTCGTGCTCGGCGCGCTGAGCGGTCCGGCGGTGGACCGGTTCGGCCCCCGGCCCGTGCTGCTTGCAGGCGCGGCCGTGATGGGTGCAGGGCTGTTGCTGACCGCCACCGTGCAGTCGATCTGGGTGGGCTATGCCACCTACGGCGTCGGCGTCGGGGTGGGCGTGGCGTGCGCCTACCAGCCGATGCTGGCCGTGATCGGCGGCTGGTTCGAGCGTCGCCGCAGCGCCGCCTTGGGAGTAGCCGTCGCCGGCATCGGGCTCGGCACGGTGATCGTCGCTCCGTTGGCCGCCCGGCTGATCGAGCGCTACGGCTGGCGGACCACCTACGCGATCTTCGGCGTCGCCGCGGCCGCGCTGCTCGTCCTGGCCGCGGCCCGAGCGGAGCGGCCACCGCAGCCGACCGTTGCACGGCACCCGGTCCGCCTGCGGGACAGCATCCGCACCCGCGCGTTCGTCTGCCTGTACGCGTCGGTGCTGCTGCTGTCCCTCGGGCTGTTCCAGGTCTTCGTCTACGTCGTCGACTTCGCGCAGACGATCGGCATCGGCAGGGTGGCGGGTGCCACGCTGGTATCCATCGTCGGCGCGGCCAGCGTCGTCGGCCGCTTGGCGCTCGGGATCATTGCGGATCGAGTGGGGCGGCTGGCCACCTATCGCAGCTGTTTCCTGGTGATGGGGCTCAGTTTCGGCATCTGGCTGACTGCATCCTCCTACGGTGCGCTGGTCGCGTTCGCGCTCGTCCTCGGCACGGCGTACGGCGGGTTCATCACCCTGTCGCCGGCCGTGGCAGCCGAGGTCTTCGGCGTGACCGGCCTCGGCGGTCTCATCGGCGTGCTCTACACCGGAGCGGGCGTCGGGAGCCTCTTCGGTCCACCGCTCGCGGGGCTGCTCATCGACGCCACGGGCGGCTACCGGTGGGCCATCGCGGCGTCGGGCCTCGTGGCGATGGCCTCATGGGCGGTCCTGCTGCTCCTCCGCCAGCCCCGCCGCGCACCTGCCCGGTAGGCATCGATACGATCCTCCCAGGTTCTCATACCCACCAGTGCCGGCGGAGTCCCCCGTAGACCGCCCGGTCGCCATCCCCGCGAGCGGTCAGCGTGCGTCGCGGCGTCCGTCGATCTCATCCAGGGCCTCGGCGAGGACGGCCAGTCCGTCGTCCGCCTCCTCGAGCCGCAGGGACAGCGGCGGCGCGATGCGCAGCACGTTGCCGTAGAGCCCGCCTTTACCGATCAGCAGGCCGCGGCGGCGGCAGGCCTCCAGCAGCGCGCTCGCGGCAGTCGGGTCAGGTTCGGTGCCACCCGGCCGGACGAGTTCGACGCCGATCATCAGACCCTTGCCGCGGAGGTCGCCGACGGCCGCGTGTCCCGCAACGAGATCGGCGAGCCCGGACCGTAGGTGCGCGCCCATCTTGCGGGCGTTGGACTGCAGGTCGTGCTCCAGAAGGTAGCGGAGGTTGGCCAGTCCGCCGGCCGCGGCAAGCGGGTTGCCGCCGAAGGTGGAGATCGAGTTGGCCTCAACACCGTCCATCAGGTCGGCGTGGGCGACCACCCCGGCCAGCGACAGCCCGTTCCCGATGCCCTTGGCGAAGGTCAGGATGTCGGGGACGGTGTCGTGTGCCTGGACGCCCCAGAAGTGCTCGCCGGTCCGCCCCCATCCGGTCTGCACCTCGTCGGTGACGAACAGGATCCCGTGCTCCTCGCAGACCTGCTTCATCGCGCCCAGCAACCCGTCGGGCGGGACGGCGAAGCCGCCGACTCCCTGGACCGGTTCGGCGATCAGGCAGGCGACATCACCCGCCGTCGCGGTGTCGATGAGGTCACGCAGGTCGTCGACGCAGGCGCTGATGTAGGCGGCGTCGTCGAGGTCGCGGAACGGGCTGCGGTACCGGTACCCGCCGTGGACGTAGCTGACGTTGAACGGCGACAGGCTCGACGCCGACCATCCACGATTCCCGGTGACCCCCATCGTCGCGAAGGACCGGCCGTGGTAGCTGTTGCGCAGCGCCAGGATCTGGTTCGATCGGCGAGCGTTACAGGCGAGCAGCAGCGCCGCCTCGTTCGCCTCGGTTCCCGAGGTGGTGAAGAACACCTTGGCGTCGGGTATGGGCGCCAGCGCGGCGATCCGTTCGGCCAACTCGATTGCGGGCTCGATGAGATACAGCGTCGACGTGTGGATCATGCGGGCGGCCTGCTCCTGGATCGCCTCGACGACCTCGGGCACGGCGTGACCCGTCATGGTCGTCAGGATCCCGCCGAAGAAGTCGAGGTAGGCATGGCCTTCGGCGTCCCAGACGCGCCGCCCCTCACCACGCACCAGCGCGATCGGCTGCTCGTAGTACAGCGACTGCCATGACGGCATCACGGCCTCGTGCCGTTCCCGCAGACGAGCGTGGATCATGAGGCAACCTCCTGGAGTGCACGTGACAGCGCTCACCGGTCGAGCGGCTGGGTCAGGATAGTGACACGCCACGTGGGCCCGGCGCTCAGCGGACCGCCAGGCTGCCGTCGTCCAGTAGCCCTCGCGCCGATGCCTTCGCCTTTTGCAGTTCGGTCATTAAGCCTCAGCCGGTGCATGCTAATCGGCCGCAGAGTCGGCAAGACAACCGTCATGTACCAGACGGTGCGGCGCCTGCTGAGGGCTGGGCTCGGCCCTCGGTCGCTATGGTGGCTCCGTCTCGACCATCCCCTGCTTCCCTTCTTCCTGGGAGCGCGCGGATGGTCTCGTCGAGGGTGGAACCGACCTCGATGTTCGGATGTCGCGCAGCTCTCGTCTGGCTTTGCGGGTCGGCTGGACCTGCACGTCCCGCTGGGCGTGGCTATCTTCGGCCAGTCGATCACCCTGTTGGTCGGCACCTCCAGGCTGGCGTGGGGTAGGGACGTTGATCCCGTGGGCGTGCGCAGGGCGAGAATGGCGGCCCGCTGCCTGCCAGGAGAACACCGTGCAGATCACCGCTTCAGCCCTCTCGCTCAACGTCGAGGACGTCAGCGCGTCGGCGATGTTCGCCAAGCGCCACCTCGGGTTCGTGGAGGACATGGCTGGCGACGGCTTGTCTCCCTGTCACGGGAGGACGCCGGCTTCAACCTCATCTTCCTGCGGACCGGCCTCGCGACGTTCAAGCCCGAGCGCCTCCGCGGGCGGCGGGCGGATGGCTTGCTGGTCGTCTTCGTTGTGGAGGACATCGACGGCGAGTATTCGCGTCTCCAGGAAGAGGGCGTGGCGATCACGACGCGCATACAAACCGAACCGTGGGGCGAACGCTTCTTCCAGGTCACCGACCCGAACGGAGTGACGATCCAGCTCGTGCAGTGGATCAGCGAGCCTGGCGCGGAGGGGTGACTGGAGGACTCGACGGGGTTGGCGGTCGGGTCCCGAGATTGGCGGCGCGTGCGTTCATGCCCCGTCGGCGCATGGCGGATCGAGCGGGGCGCCAACCGGACGTGCCACCCGGTACCGTTGCGGCAGCGCCGCATTCGACGGGACACCGCGCTGCGGCGAACCGCTCAGAAGGTGATGCCGTGCGATTCATCGACGACCGCAAGACGCCCTACGACCTGACGTTCGACGACGTCTTCCTGCTCCCGTCACGCTCGGCGGTGGAGTCGCGGCTCGATGTCGACCTCGCGTCCGGCGACGGGAGCGGGACGACCATCCCGATCGTCGTGGCCAACATGACGGCGGTGGCCGGGCGGCGAATGGCCGAGACGGTTGCACGCCGCGGCGGGCTCGCCGTGATCCCCCAGGACATCCCGGTTGACGTCGTCGCCGACGCGGTCGCATGGGTGAAGTCGCGCCACCTCGCGTTCGAGACGCCGATCACGATGCGCCGGACCGAGACGATCGGCCACGCCCTCAACCTCCTGCCGAAGCGGTCCCACGGCGCGGTGATCGTGGTCGAAGACGGCCGGCCGGTCGGCATCGTCACCGAAGCCGACTACGAGGACGTAGATCGGTTCACTCAACTGCACGAGGTCATGTCGGCTGACCTGTTGACGCTGCCCGACACCATCGACGTGAAAGGCGCGTACGAGACGCTGCACGACGCCCGCCATCGCCTTGCACCCGTGGTTGACGGGAACGGGCGTCTCGTCGGCCTGCTCAGCCAGAAGGGCGCGGTGCGCTCGGCGCTCTACCAGCCGGCGGTGGACGCCGACCAGCGGTTGCGCGTCGCGGCGGCGACGGGCATCAGCGCCGGCGTGGAGGCACGGGCGAAGGCCCTGCTCGAGGCCGGGGTGGACGTGCTCGTCGTCGACACCGCGCACGGCCATCAGCGACGCATGCTCGAGGCGGTCCGGACCGTCCGGGGTCTCGACCCTCCGGTCCCGGTCGTGGCGGGCAACGTCGTGACCGCGGCCGGTGTTCGGGATCTGATCGACGCGGGCGCCGATGTCGTCAAGGTGGGGGTCGGGCCGGGCGCGATGTGTACGACCCGGATGATGACGGGTGTGGGGCGGCCGCAGTTCTCCGCGGTGCTCGAATGCGCCACCGAGGCACGCCGGCTCGACCGCCATGCCTGGGCCGACGGCGGGGTGCGCCACCCCCGGGACGTGGCGCTGGCCCTCGCCGCAGGGGCGAGCAACGTCATGATCGGCTCGTGGTTCGCTGGCACGCACGAGTCTCCCGGCGACGTGCAGCACGACCCGCGCGGGCGGCCCTACAAGCTCAGTTTCGGCATGGCCTCGGCACGCGCGGTGCAGCGGCGTACCACCCGCGACGCACCATTCGATCGGGCTCGCAAGGGGTTCTTCGAGGAGGGCATCTCCTCGGCGCGGATGTATCTGGACCCGGAGCGTCCCGGCGTCGAGGACCTCATCGACGAGATCGTCGCGGGCGTGCGGAGCGCCTGCGCGTACGCGGGAGCCCACGACCCCGAGACGTTGCATCAGCGCGCGGTGGTCGGGGTGCAGTCGCTGTCGGGCTACAAGGAAGGGCAGGCGGTTCCCGGCAGCTGGGGGCCCGACAGGTAATCGCGTTCTACGGGGGGCAGCAGGCGCTACGAGCAGAGGTGGGCAACCTTTCTGCCCCCCGCGGTCGGGAACCTTACCCACCCCCGTTCGGCGCGCGTCCTGTCGGGCTGGTCGCGCTCCCAGCAGCGTGGGGACCGAGGCGGCTGCCCGCTTGGCCGGAGCGATACCTTCCCGCAGCCGCTCCGGTGTCAGGCGCAGTGAAGGGCCGCTGACGCTGAACGACGCGAAGCAGCCGTTGGCCAGCGCGGCGAACGGCGCCGCGACGGTGCGCCCCCGACCTGCGATGACGGCCGCTCCCAGACCGAGGATGCGGTCCAGCACAGCGGTCAGCGGCCGGGCAGCGGGGTCGTCGGAGCCGCTCACGGTGACGGCGAGCCAGTCGACCAGGCAGCGCCTGGCCGCATGGAGCACGTCGGCCGGAAGCGCGTCGGCGGTGATCACGCTGGCCCAGCACGCCAGCTCTCGGGTGAGCTCGGCGCGCTGCGCGGGGTGCTGCTGGTCGGTGGTTCACCGACGGCGTGGGCTGCAATATCCGGCCTGGGGATCGGGCCTCGGGGCGTCCGGATCGCGCTGACCCGGTGAGCGGCGCCATCGCCGGCAGCGGTTTGCAGCCTAACCGTAACAGTCCCGCCGCCTGCGGCGTCTCAGGGGTGCGCCTACCTGGTACCCGAGTGCCAGGCACGACCCCCGCTGAGCTTCCCGGAGCGGGGGTCGTGGTGGCTCTAGCGGGCTCTCGGGCTCCTGGTGACCATGAGGCAAGGCTCAGAGGTGCCCGGCCTGCCGGGCACGGCCTTGTGCGGGTTCCTCTACCATCACGGCTGGTCCAAATGGGCTGAACCACCGCCCGCGGGTGGGCGGTGTCCTGGAACCCATTGCGTGTCCTCGGCGGGTCCAGATCGGTTTCGGACGGTCGTCGCAAGCGAGGTCGTTGTACATGAGCAAGCCCAACCACAGCCCCGACGGGGAAGGACCGGCAGGCAGCACCCCACGCGGCTCGTCGCCCCCGCATCCCGCTTTCGGCCTCGTGCCCACCACCGCGCGCAGCCGGCTGCTGTGGGCATGGGGCGCCATCAACGTCGTGCTTACGCTCCTGCCGGTGTACGCCACGGACGCCTCGCGCGGTCGTCGAGCCCGCGCCGCGCTGACCACGCTGAGGGATCCTCTACCCTGACGTTGACACGGCCGACAGCATCTAGCAGAAGCAGTGTCACGCAGCCCCCGGAGACCGAATGACCACAAAGATCTTTGTGCCCCAGCCGATCCCCGAGCCTGCCGCCGAGCGGCTGAGAGCGCTCGGTGAGCTGACGATGTTCCCGCACGTCGATCGCCGCATCCCCTATGAGGAACTGCTGGAGGCGGTCCAGGACAAGCATGTGCTCTACGCCCTGGGCGAGATCCCCTACGACAAGGCGGTGATCGAGGCTGCGGGGGAGTTGAAGCTCGTCGCGGCGATGCACGTGTCGGCCAAGTTCGTCGACATTGCCGCCGCGACGCGACGCGGTATCCCGGTCTCCGGCATCCCGAACACCGGTTTGGCCAAGACGACGGCGGAATTCACTCTCGCGCTGCTGATCGCGACCGCCTGGCGCCTTCCGGAGGCGGATCGCCTCCTGCGGGAGGGGCGGTGGCAGCAGAACCAGTCGATGGCCATCAACGGCTCCCGCCTGTACGGCAAGCAACTCGGGATCGTCGGCATGGGCAGCATCGGCCAACTGCTGGCACGGAAGGCGGTGGGCTGCGGGATGTCGATTCTGTACAACAAGCGCAACCGGCTCAGCCCTGCCGAGGAGATGGTGTTGGGCGGGGCCGAGTACCGCAGCCTGGAGGATCTGTTCCGCGAGTCCGACATCGTCGCGCTCACGCCCGCGCTGACGAAGGGCACGAAGGGACTGGTCGGTGCGGATCTGATCGCGTTGATGAAGGCGTCCGCGATCCTGATCAACACCTCTCGTGGGGCCGTACTCGACGAGGTCGCTCTCGAGGAGGCACTGCGCGGCGGGCGTATCCGCGGCGCCGGGCTCGACGTGTATCAGACCGAGGTGCCCGAGCCCGCCGCCGGCCCGTCAGAGGGCCTCAAGAGCCTGCCGAACGTGGTGCTGACGCCCCATATCGGCAGTGCGGCGCGGGAGACCCGGCAGGAGATGGCCCTGCGGACCGTGGACAACATCGAACGGTTCCTGGCCGGCCAGCGGCCGATGGACGTCCTCAACCCGGAGGTCTACGGAGAAGCGGCGCGCGACGACGAACGAATCGGCTGACCCCCACCGTCGCGGCCACTGACGCTCTTCGGAGGGCCGGATGAGCAGTTGGGTCAGGAGGACGTCTGCGCGCGTGCGGTGTCCGCCCCGTCGCGAAGCTTCACCATGGACACAACCGGCTCGGTCCTCATCTGAAGGTGGAGCGGCTCGATGACGCAGCAACACGGAGACCGAGCGCCGGGCCTCGTCCGCATTGAGCCACTGCGCCCCAACCGCGCGGTCGAGGCCGGCGACGTGCTCGCCGCCAGCCATGCCGACTACCCCGCGTTCCGGCACCTGTTTCCCGATCCGGCAGTGCGACGCCGGGTCCTGCGGCCCCTCATGACGGCCGCGGCCCGCGACGCCGCCACCCACGCACGGGCAATGGTGGCCCACGACGACGACGGCATGCTCGGCATTGCCCTGTGGATGCCGCCGGGGACCTTCCCACTGTCCAGCGGTCGCAAGGCACGGATGACTCCTGCACTGCTGCGAGTGGCCCTCGCAGCGCGTGGCTCGTTCCTGGCATTTGCGCGTGTCGGCACCGCCCTGGAGAAGGCCCATCCGGTTGACCCCGCGTGGTATCTGCAGGCGATGGGTGTCCATCCGCGCGCCCAGCGTCGCGGCGTCGGTCAACGACTCCTCACCTCGACGCTCGCTCTCGCCGACGAAGCTGGTCTGCCCTGTCATCTGCACACGTCGGATCCGGCAAACGTCGACTACTACCGGCGCTTCGGCTTCCAGGTGAGCCGGCCTGCGATCCAGGTGTTCACGAACGGGCCCCACTACATCGGTATGGCCACGCCACCACACGGGGAAGCGCCGTCCTTATGACCGGCGTGCCGAGCGCTTCAGCCCCAGATCTCCTCCGCCGTTTCGACGACGAGTGCCAGCTTGGCGACCTGCTCGTCATAGGTGAGGACGTTGCCCTCGACCGTGGAGGAGAAGCCACACTGCGGTGAGAGGCACAGCTGCTCCAGGGGAACGTAGCCGCTGGCTTCCTCCACGCGGCGCTTGAGCTGGTCCTTGACTCCAGGCTCCCCCGCTTCGTGGTGACCAGCCCCAGCACAACCTTTTTTCCGGGCGGGACGAAACGGAGACGCTCGAAGGTACCGGAGCGTTCGTCGTCGTACTCGAGGAAGAACCCGTCCACCGCCAGCTCGCTGAACAGCGCCTCGGCAACGAAGTCGTATCCGCCCTCGGCGGCCCACGAGGAGCGGTAGTTGCCTCGGCACATGTGCGTGGTGACGGTCAGCCCTTCCGGCCGGTCGGCGAGGGCGGCGTTGATCTGGCGGATGTAGTGCTCGTGTTGGTGCTCGGGGTCGCCGCCCTGGGCCGCCACCTGCTCGCGCTGCCGCGGGTCGTTGAGGTACGCCAGGCTCACGTCGTCGAGCTGCAGGTAACTGCAGCCGAGTTCGGCCATCGACCGCACCTGCTTGGCGTAGGCCGCGGTGAGGTCCGCCCAGAACTGCTCCTCCTCGGGATACACCTGTGGATCGATCGCCGCGCGACCACCCCGGTAATGGACCATGCCCGGCGAGGGGATCGTCAGCTTGGCGGTCGAACCCGTCCCTTCGGTGACCGATCGGAGGAACTGGAAGTCCTCCGCGAAGATGGGTTCGTCCAGCCTGATCGGATTATCGACCTTGAGTGCCGAGCTGGTGAACGCGAGCGTCCCCTCGTCGTTGCGGAACTGCACCTGGATGCTGCCCTCGGCACGGTTGACGCCGTGGAGTCGATGGATGAAGTCCATGTGCCACGACGTGCGGCGGAACTCGCCGTCCGTCGCGGTCTGCAGGCCGACGTCCTGCTGCATCTGGACGGCGCCGCGGATCGCCTCGTCTTCGATCGCTCGCAGCCTTCCCGGCTCGAGTTCACCGCGGGCGTGCTGCGCACGGGCCTCCAGCAGAGGCTTCGGACGTAAGAGGCTGCCGACGTGATCTCCTCGATAGGGCGGCCCGGCTTCTGACATGGCTCTCCCCTCGCCCAGGTGATGGCAGCAGTCTACTGAGCCACCACGGCGATCAAGCCCTCCTGGAGGGTCCGGGCCCAATCGTCGGGCGCAGCGGGCTCTCTCTTGCATCACAGCCTCTCCCGTGTCGCCTGCGCAAATGGAACCGCTCCGCCCCCGATCCTCCCGGGCCACAGCGTCGGGGGCAGTCGCGTTCTGTATGTCAAGCGTTGCGCGTGATGCCTAGTAGGATAGCCGCGTAACGTCTAGTAAGCACGCCGCATAACGTCTAGTA
>WHTC01000364.1 GCA_009379795.1 Nitriliruptorales bacterium
CTCCCAAAGCAGGTGCGCTACCAGGCTGCGCCACGTCCCGTCGATTTCGGCATCTGAGCAGCACGCTCACGCACGCTCCAGGCGCCAGGGCGAGAGTAGCAGAGGGCCGTGCGGCCCGCTCAATGGCGTGAGGCGGTGTGCTCCTGAACCGTCGCCGGTCCGTGCGGGAGCAACCCGACTCTGCGACGTTGGGCATGCCGGGTGTTCGGGGGTTTATTCGCGGCGGAGCCGGTACCAGTGCTCGTCGGGTTGCATCACGAGTTCGACAGGCTTGGGCAGGTGGAAGAACGTCGGTTCAACGTCGGTGATCCTCCAGCCGGGGAAGGCGGCTTCGACCTCGTCGCGGTTCGCCCCGCGGATGAGCGGCCTGCGGCGTCGGGGCCAGACGGTCAGCAGCACGGTGGCGTCGGGTGCGGCGACCGCGTCGATCTCACGTCCCACCGCCACACGCTGGGGGTCTGTCAGGCCGTGGAAGGTGCCGGTGTCCAGCACCAGCAGGAAGCCGGACCCGACGCTGGCGGCACGCAGGTCGGTGACGTCGCCGTGGATCAGCCGCATGTCGACGCCGGCGTCGCGCACGCGCCCGTGGGCGCGCCGCAGGGCCTTCTCGACGATGTCGATGCCGGTGACTTGCCAGCCCCGTTGCGCCAGTTGGATGCCCCAGATGGCGCTGCCGCAGCCGAGGTCAAGCGCCTGCCCGTAGGGCGGCTGCCGACCCTGCTCCTCACGGTCGAGCAGCTCGGCGACCTTCTCGACGAAGGGGGTGTCGTCCGCGGCGTCCTCCCAGGGGTGGAAGCCGATCGCGTAGGCGAAGCGGTAGTTCATGACTGCCTCCTTGAGATCGCGGGGACTGGAACCGGGGCACCCCCCGGGTGACGGTGCGGCCGAGCGCGACGTGCAGCGCACGCAGGAACGCCTCGGGCTGTTCGATCGGCGGGTCGTCGGCGGCGTCCTCGATGACGTGCAGCGGCCAGCCGAAGCTGGCGCTGGCGGTGTCGGCGACCTCCACGGGTGTGGCCAGGTCGTGCCGCCCCCAGATCAGACTTGTGGGTGCGGTGATGCTCGCCAGCACCTCGGGGGCGATGGCCGGCATGCCGAACTGCTCCAGCAGCGTGTGCAGGGCGGCCTGAACGCTGGGAGTGCGAGCGCGTTCCACGTTGTAGGCGGCGAACGGCGCCCACTGCTGGCCCATCGCCTCGCGCAGCCGGTCGAGGTCGAAGGCGCAGTACTGCCACAGCTGGGTGTGGGTCTCCTCGCTGGGTTCAGCGAGGTAGCGCTGGAGCGCCTGCCCGAACTCCGGGGCTGGCTCGAATGGGCGCAGCCCGAGCGAGTCGACCAGCACAAGGCGGCTGACCCGGTCAGGATGCTCGGCAGCGAAGCGGGCCGCGATGGCGCCGCCGAGGATGAGGCCCACGAGGGCGGGCGGAGAAGGGCATGTTGCCTCGATGAGTTCACCGAGCCAGGCGAGCACCCGGTCGCTGTTCAAGGACCCGTCGACCACGACGGATGCACCGTGGCCTGGCAGGTCCGGGGCGACGACATGGTGGGTGCGCACCAGGTCGGGGATCACCCGCAGCCACTTGGCGGCGTACTCGGCCGTGCAACAAGACCGCCGGCGGGCCGTCCCCGCCCTCCAGCACCGCGGTCGAGACGCCGGCAAGGTTCAGCCGCGGTTCGGTGACCGCCAGCTCGGCCAGCAGCCGGGCGCGGGTTCCCCCACCCGAAGGCTGCTCCGTCGGTGTGGTGCTGCCCCTGGATCCCGTCATGGCCTGGTCCCCTCTGACGTCGCTGAGCACTTGTGTCTGCGACGCTAGGAGCCACGGCGGTGCGCCTGCTTCGGCGAAACCACCCAACTTCGGCCGCCGGTGGTGTGGGTAGTTCCACCCAGGGGCGGTCAGACCAGTTCGTGCTCGTAGGCGTAGGCCGTGGCGGCGGCGCGCGACGGCACGCCGAGCTTGGCGAGGATGTTGGACACGTGCCGTCCACCGTCCGCTCGCTGACCACCAGCTGCGCGGCGATGACCTTGTTCGTCCGGCCGGCAGCGACCAGTCGCAGCACCTCCAGCTCACGTGGTGTCAGCCCGTGCCCAGGGCGCGACGGTGCAGGGCGGGTGCGCCCGTCGAGACGGGTGAGGTCGACGACCGCGCCCAGCTGCGCGAACGCCGCGCGGGCCGCCTCGAACTCCAGCGTGGCCGCGTCATCGTCGCCCAGCGCCCGGCAGGCCAGCCCCACGAGCACC
>WHTC01000198.1 GCA_009379795.1 Nitriliruptorales bacterium
CATCGGGGTGCTGGCGGTGATACTGGGAGCGGCCGCCGTCAGCGGCCTGCTCCTGGTCGAGGTCGCGGGCCTGGATCTGGTCACCGGCCTGCTCGCCACCGTGCCGGGCGGGGCGGCGGACGTGACCGCGGCGGCGCTGGATCTCAACAGCGACGTCGCGGTCGTCGCCGCCTTCCAGTTGATCCGCCAGCTCACGATCTTCATCATCATCGCGTTGGTGTTCGGCAAGGCGTTCGACCGCGGCGACCTGTCCCCCGGCGAGGACTGATGTCCGACCCTGCCGGGCGCTCGTGACGGTATGGTCCCTTGCGGGGTCGCCCGCGCCTGCGTTGCATGGGTGCGCTGGCATTGGGAGCTGCGGGGAAGGAAGTCTTATGCGAAGCACCGGCGAATACGAAGGCATGGTGGCGGAGACCACCGCCGTGGAAGGGCACAACGGCGATCGCGTCCATGCCTACTTCGCACGACCGGCGGGCCCGGGGCCGTTTCCCGGGATGGTGCTGTTCCACCACCGGCCTGGCTGGGACGAGTGGTACAAGGAGATCACCCGCCGGTTCGCTCACCACGGCTACGCGACGATCTGCCCCGACCTGTACTGCCGAACGGGCCACGGGGAACCCGACGACGTCGCGGCGCGGGCGCAGGCGGAGGGCGGAGTCCCCGACGACCAGGTCGTCGCCGACGCCCAGAGCTGCATCGCGCATCTGCGGGCGCTGCCGATCCTCAATGGCAAGGTGGGGCTCATGGGCACCTGCTCGGGTGGCCGGCATGCCTACCTGGCCGCGTGCCGGTCGGAGAACGTGGACGCGATCGTGGACTGCTGGGGCGGTCGGGTGGTGATGGGCCCCGACCAGCTGACCGACCGGCAGCCGGTCGCGCCCATCGACTACACCCGCGATCTTGCATGCCCACTGCTGGGCCTGTTCGGTGATGACGACCAGAATCCGAGCCCCGATCAGGTCGCGCAGCACGAAGCCGAACTCGAGCGGTGGGGCAAGAAGTACGAGTTCCACAGGTACCCCGACGCCGGGCACGGCTTCTTCTACTACGACCGTCCAGCGGCCTACCGGGCGGAGCAGGCGCTCGACGGATGGGGCAAGGTCTGGGACTTCCTGAGCCGTCATCTCGGTTGAGCCCCAAGGAGGGAGAACTCGTGTGCACGATGATCGCGGAGAAGGCTTCAGTCGCTGGAAGCGGCAAGGGCCCACAAGGGTGGTTCACCCTGAAACAGGCCTACATCAGCTATGACCACCCGCATCACGCGCCCTTTGAGCACGCGCTGAGCCTGGGGTTCGTCAACGAAGACAACGAGGATGGCGGTCGGGTCGCCGTGGAGCTGAGCCGGGAGTCCGCCCGGCAGCTCGCCACTCGCATCCTGGCGACTCTGGATCGCGCCGACGGGCACGAAGCGGCCTGAGGGGCCATCGCCAGGCGATATGCAGACTGTTGACAGTCGACTCGGTCGGGATGCCGGGCATGCCGCTGACGCGCGAGCAGCGCAGGGACAAGTTCTTCAGGTGCGCCGAGCGCGTCCTTGACCGTGCCGGAGCCGAGCGACTCGCGGAGCGCCTCGAGCGGATCGACGACCTGCCTGATGTGCGAGAGGTGATGGACATCGCGAGAGGAAGCCGAGAGTGACCGAGAAGACACGCACGACGGTTCCGGGGGAGGAGGACGCGCTGACCTACGTCCAGCGCCTCGGCGCGTTCGCGGCGGGCTGCCGTGAGAAGGGGATCCCGCCCGAGGTCGAGTTGAGTGTCCGGCAGCGCATCGTGGACATTCTCGGGATCTGCGTGGCGGCCCAGTACCTGGACACGAGCGAGGCTGCGGTGGCGTTCGTGCTGGCCACCGGCGGCGTCGCTGAGGCGCACGTGGTCGGACAGGGCACCCGCGTGCCTGCGGCACAGGCTGCCTTCGCCAACGGCGTCCTCGCGCATTCTCTCGACTACGACGACACGCACCTGCCGTCGGTGCTGCATCCGAGCGCGAGCGTGATCCCCGCGGCACTCGCCGTCGCGGAGGCTCAGGGCTCGCGCGGCGCGGAACTGACGGCCGCGATCGCGGCCGGGCTCGAGATCTGCGTGCGACTGGGCATGGCTGGCTATGACCGTAAGGCGCGCAACTCGACGTTCTTCCAGCATGGGCAGCACGCGACCTCGATCTGTGGGGCTGTCGCGTCCGCGGCCACCGCTGCGGTCCTGCTCGACCTGGATGCGGAGGGGATCGCCCACGCGATGGCGATCTCGGTCAGCTACGCGAGCGGGGTGATCGAGGGCAACCGGACCGGCGGGACCGTCAAGCGATCCCACTGCGGATGGGCGGCTCACGGCGGCGTGATGGCCGCGCAGCTGGCGGCTCGGGGCTTCACGGGACCCCCCACCGCGTTGGAAGGCAGGTTCGGCTTCTACCAGGCGTTTCTCGGGGGGCGTTTCGACCCCCGAGAACTGGACGACGGCCTGGGGCAGCGGTGGGAGGTGCCCAGGATCTTCTTCAAGCCCTATCCCGCCAACCACTTCAGTCACGCGGGCATCGACGCGGCCATCCGCCTCCGTGAGCAGGGGCTCCGCCCGGAGGACGTCGCGTCCGCCGAGCTCGGCATCCCCAGCCCCACGGTGCGCACGCTTGGCGAGCCCATCGGGGTGAAGCGCATGCCCGAGACCGGGTACCAGGCCCAGTTCAGCGGCCCCTATACCGTTGCCGCCGCGCTGTTCGGTGGCCAGGGTCTGGGGCTGGGCCTTGCCGATTTCGACGACGACCTCGTGCGGTCCCGGGAGCGGCGAGAACTCATGGCCCGGATCGACGTTGTCGGCGAACCCCGGTGTGACGAGATCTTCCCGGACCAGCTGCCGGCTGTCCTGCGGGTCACCACCAAGGACGGGCGACAGCTCGAAGAGGCCGTGCTGTCGAACCGGGGCGGGCCCGAGCGCCCCCTCAGCGACGACGAGATCCGCGAGAAGCTGAAGAACAACGTCCAGGGCTGGATCAGCGACTCCTCCGCGCAGCGAATCGGCGAGATCCTCGATGGCCTGGGAGGTCTCGACGACGTGGCCGGCGTCATGATGGCCACCGCCGGGTAGCGGGCTGGAGGGCACGCTCCCCCGCCGTCCGGTACGGCGATGACCGCGTAGGCGTCGGTTGTCGCGCAGACGGGTACGTGCGACCTTGGCGGGCAGTCGGCTCCATCGACTGGGCCTGCAGCGCCCACGGCTTTGTCATCCCTGCTCCATCCACCTGTCCTCCGGGCACACCGGCCGGACGATGCGGTGGCACTCGGCCTGACAGGATCATCCATGTCCCAGAACCCCGGCGAGGATCGGCAGACGCTGCCAGCGGACTGGCAGGCGCCGCCACCTGAGCGTTGGCCGGTCCCCGGCGACCCCGAAGGCGCGGCGGACTCCCAGCCGCTGGACCAGCCGTGGCCGCTGCACCACGGCGGCGTGAACGCCTTTCCCGTGCCATGGCGCTGGTGGGACGCGGTCATGATCTACGTCCTGGCCATCATGGCGGCCATCCTGACGACCGTTCCGCTGATGCTGGTGGCACGGGAAGATCTGATCGTGCCGCTGTCGATCGCGATTCAGGGCGGGCTGACCCTCGTCGCCACGTTGGGGTGGCTCGGGGTGCGCTACCGGAGGGAGCTGCGGCGGCTGTTCGGCCCGGTCAGCGCCAAGACCTCCGACGCTCTGGTCGGGCTTGCCGGGGGCGCGGCGGCCTTCTTCCTGCTGAACGTGGTGGTCGGATCGCTGTTGACGATCGTGGCCGAGCGCTTCGGCTTCGAGGTTCCCGAGGTGCAGCAGAACCTGCGCGAGTTCCTCCAGGACCCGGCACTGGGCTGGCTGGCTGTGGCGGTAGCCGTGCTGCTCGCACCGATTGGCGAGGAACTGCTGTTCCGTGGGGTGCTGTTCCAGAGCCTGCGCGCCCGCATGAGGCTGTGGCCGGCGGTGGTGATATCCAGCATCGCCTTCGGCGCCGTGCACTACGAGCCGTTGCTGATCGCGCTGACCGCGATGGTCGGGGCGGTCCTCGCGTGGCTGTTCCACCTCCGCGGGTCGCTGGTCACCCCGATCGTCGCGCACGCCGTCTACAACGGCATCAGCGTCGGTATCCTGCTGTTCACCACCGGTATGTCCGGCTGAGCCTCACCGGGTCGTGCGAGCGCCCTTCCGGGGGATCAGGCACCGTATTTCTCCAGGCGGCCCGCGGCCGCCAGCGCGAGCGGCATGAGCTCCCTGGTCGGCCGTGTGCCCAGCGCACCCAGTTGGCACCAGCGCTCGCCGAAGCGCTCCACCTGATCGCGCCCGACCCCCGCGCCCCACATCAGGGTGGGAACCGGATGCCAGGAGTGCGCTCCCAGCTGGGTGGGGCAGGCGTGATCGCCGGATACGATCAGCACCTCCGGGCCGAGGTCGCGGATCGCCGGCATGACCGCGTCAACCGCCTGGATCGCGGCGACCTTGGCGGCGCGGTCACCGTCGTGACCCGCAGCGTCCGTCGCCTTGTGGTGCATGAAGAAGTAGTCGAAGTCGTCCCATGCGGCGCGCATCGTCTCAACCTGCTCCTCGAGGCTGTGCGGCTGGGGCAGCGCGGTCATGCCCGCCAGTTGCGCCACGCCGCGGTACATCGGGTAGATCGCCACAGTCGCCGCCCGCAGCCCATGACGGTCGGCGAAGCCCGGCAGTCGGTGCAACCCGTCGAACCCGCGCAGCAGCAGGCCGTTGGCGGCCTGGCCCCGCAGCGCCTTGCGCGCCTGCTGGGACACCTGCTCGACGGCCTCCGCGGTGCGCTGCGCCTCGAGGCCGCAGCCTCCGGGCTCAGCAGGGGCATCCCCTCGTGCTGCGGATCCGTGTCAGAGACACGCCCGTCCAGGCCGCCGGCTCGGAGCACCAGCAGCACGCGGTGCTCCGCGACATGGCGGAAGAACAGTTCGACGCCGTCGACGCGCACCTCGTCCTGGAGGCGCTTGACCAGTGGCTGGGCCAGCCGGTCGCTGATGCGGCCGGCGCGGCGGTCGACCACGATCCCGCTGTCGTCGAGCGTGCACAGATTCCCGCGCGCGGCTACGTCGCCAGGCCGCAGGTCGAACTCCACCCCGACCGCCTCCAGCACTCCCCGGCCCAACTCGTGCGCCAGCGGGTCGTAGCCGAACAGCGCGAGATGCCCCGGACCCGAGCCCGGGGTGACGCCGGGGCCGACCGGCATCACCAGTCCCGTGCTGCCTTCGGCCGCCAGCCCGTCCAGATGGGGGGTGTGCGCCTCCTCGAGCTCCGAGTCGTGCTCGGCGTCCGCATACCCGCCGAGCCCATCCATGACGACCAGCACGATCGTGGAGTCGGTGCGGCGCAGCAGCGGTGTCAGATCCATCGTTCCCCCTCCAGGCGTCCCGCCGCGGACCACGTTCCCGGTGGGCGGGCTGTTCACCCGTAGCCAGTAAGGTCGGCAGCGTGCAGGAACAGACCTCGCCTCGGGCGAACAGCAGGCAGCACCGGGAGAAGGAACTCGTCGGCCGGCATGCCGCGAGCATGGTCACCGACGGCATGAAGGTGGGCCTGGGTACGGGCAGCACCGTGTACTGGACGGTGGCCGCGCTGGGGGAGCGCCGGCCCGACATCGTGTGCACGGCCACCTCCATCCGGACCCGCGAGCTCGCCCAGGATCTGGGGCTGACGGTTGTGCCGCCCGACGAACTGGGCGCCGTCGACGTGGCCATCGACGGGGCGGACGAGGTGGACCGCGACCTCAACCTCACCAAAGGCGGAGGTGGCGCCCTCACGCGTGAGAAGATCGTGTCGCAGATGGCCGACCGCTTCATCGTGGTGGCGGATCGCACCAAGCTGGTGGACCGGTTGGGTGCCTTCGGCACGCCGCTTGAGGTGCTGGCCTTCGCCCCGGGCGTGGTGGCCGGGCGCCTGCGCGCCCTGGGCGCCACGCAGGTGCACACCCGGACCGGGGCCAGCGACAACGGCAACCTGCTCGTCGACGCGCATTTCGGGCTGATCGACGATCCGCGAGCGCTGGCGGCCGCCCTGTCGGCGATCCCGGGCATCGTGGAGCACGGCCTGTTCCTGGCTGAGCAGATCGACCGCGTGATCGTGC
>WHTC01000188.1 GCA_009379795.1 Nitriliruptorales bacterium
CCTGCCGCGTCGGTGATCGCCCATGCAGCCCGCTTGAGCAGCCTTCAGTCTGCACCTGATCGCGCCGCCGCGCCTCCCTTGTCGTGGAAGAGCCGTGTGATCCGGGCTGCCGGACAAAGGCCTGGATCGTTGTCGCCTGAGGGTATCCCGGGTCCGCGGAGCCCTTCACGTGCTCAGGCGGCACACTGCAACTCGACGGGCGGCGGAGACGGCGGTTCGGCAGCCGACCCGGTCGCGGGCACCTCCACGCGCACGCAGCCGTAGAGATCCTCGACCAGCAGCAGGGCGATCTCGTCCTGCAGGCTCCTGACCGCCGTAGGGCCGTCGCCGGTCAGCCGGTTGCCGACCACCGCGAAGTGGTAGCGGGCGTCCTCGGGGCCGGTCACCGCTGCCGCGATCGACCGGACATCGCGCAGCGTGCCGGTTTTCCCGCGCACCCGTCCCTCGGCGACCGTGCCGACGAGACGCCGCCGCAGCGTGCCCGGCTCCCCGGACACCGCCATCAGCCGCTCCCATTCGTTCGCCAACTCCGAGCGGCTCATCTCCAGATCCAACCGGGCGAGGAAGCCGGCACTCAGCCGGTCCTCCCGTGACAGGCCCGAGCCGTCCGCGACCATGGTCCCCGACCAGTCCAGCCGCAACGGCGCCAGCGTGTCGCGGATGGCTGCCGCCGACCCGGTCCAGGTGGGGTCGCCCCCCGCCGCGCCCACGCTGCGGAAGATGCCGTCCGCCAACTGGTTGTCACTGGTCTTCACCAGGTGGGCGAGCAGGTCACGCAATGGCGGGCTGTCGATCCGGCCGAGTTCCGTGGTGGTGCCCGAGGCCGCCCCCGTGCCCGCGCCACCGTCGATCGCCACGCCGCGCTCGACGAGCAGGATCTGGAGTTGCACGGCCGCCTGGAGTGCGGGTTTGTCGCTCGGACTGGCGGTGACCCGGCCGTCTCGCACCCCGAGGCTGCGCCCTGCGTCGACCGTCAGGCCCGCGGTCCGCACGCCGTTGAGGCTGCTGAGGTAGCCCGGGTCCCATCCGGCCGGCATGTGCTCCTCGGCGAAGACGGTCGCGTCCCCCACCACCCGGCCGGTCACCCGCCGGACCCCGGCTGCGACGATTCGATCAGCGAGCGCCGCCAGCGGCGTGTGCGGCCGGTTCGGCTCGACCTGCGCGGCGAACACCGGTGAGGCCAGCACTGGATCCCCGCCGCCGACGAGGATCAAGTCCCCGGCCAGCGTGCCGTCAGCGTCGATCGATCCGGCGGCCTCCGCCGTCGTGGTGAAGCGGTGCTCGGGGCCGAGTTGGGCCAGCGCCCCGGCCGCGGTCACCAGCTTCTGCGTGGATGCCGGCAGCAGCGGCTCGTCGCCTCCCGCATCAAGCACCGTCGCGCCCGAGGCGTCCAGCACGACCACGCCCAGGACCGAGTCGGGCCCCGTCCCGGGATCGACCAGCAGGTCCTCGAGCGCGGCCCGCAGCGCGGCGTGTTCCAGCGCCTCCTCGCGTGGGGGAGCCGCCGGCGGTGGGGTCGGTGACGGTGACGGAGTGGACGAGGGTGAGGGAGGGCGGGCGGCGATCGTGCGGCTCGGCGAAGGCTCCGAAGTCGGGCTCGCTGCCGGCGCCGGCGACTCGGGGGCCGCGTTCCCGTCCGGGGAAGGACCCCGGTTGGTCGACCACAGGAAACCCGCACCGAGGAAGATGCCGGCCAGCAACAGCGAGGCGAGACGCGTTCGCATGGACATTGGGCAGTGTGCCAGCCGCGCGGAGCGGCTGCTGGCCCGCTTTCGGTTCAGCCGTCGTCGTCCGCCGCGCTCCTGGCCAACCGGTGGGCGGGACGGAAGACCGCGACCGTCTCGATCTGCGCCGTCTGCGCGAACTGGTCCACCGGCGTGGCTTCGGTGAGCTCGTACCCGGCCTTGGCGAGTGCCGCAGCATCACGTGCCAGTGCCGCCGGGTCGCAGGAGAGGTACACCACCACCCGCGGATCCAGCTCCGCGATGCCGGCGCACAGGTTCACGCCCGCACCCCGGCGCGGCGGGTCCAGCACCACCACATCGCGCTGCTCCTGGTCCGCCACTAGCGCGGCGACGTATGCGGCGGCGTCCTGCTCCCGCACCGTGACCTCGTCCTTGGCGAGGTTGCGCCGAGCGTCCGCCGCCGCCACAGGGTCGGCCTCGACCGCGGTGACCCCAGCTCCCGCATCGGCGAGGAACGCGGCGAACAGCCCGACCCCCGCGTACAGGTCCAGGGCGGTATCTCCCGGCTGGATCTCAGTGCTGGCCAGAACCAACCGCACCAGGAGAGCCGCACCCGCGGTCGAGGCCTGGAAGAAGCTGGTCGGGGACACGCGGAAGGTGCGTCCCTCCACCATCTCCGCCAGGTCGGGCTCTCCGCGCAACGCCACGGCGCCGCTGGATCCCTCCAGCGCCACAGGGGTGGAGCCATCAGGCATCGGCGGGAGTCCCCCGGCACCCGGCCGTACGATCAGTGCTCGGTCTCCGGTGGACAGGCCGGCGCGCACCACGATCTCCTCAGCGCCCTGCCAGCCATCACCGGCCTCGTCACGCAGCGCCTGGACCGCCGGGTCCAGCAGCAGGCACTCGTCGATCGGCTGCACCTCGTGGCTTCCGGCGCGCCGGAAACCCAACCGTCCCTGCTCGTCCACGGCGAAGCGGGCGCTGTTGCGGTAGTGGAATGCCGCGACCGGCATCGTCGGGTTGACCGGTGGGTCCTCAAGGTGACCGATGCGCTCGAGCTGCTCGGTCACGATCCGGCGCTTCAGCGCGAGCTGGGCCGTCGGCTCGATGTGCTGGAGCTGGCACCCGCCGCAGCGGCCCGGCCGGGCGTAGACGCAGGGTGCCTCGATCCGGGCCGGCGAGGCTTCCAGCACCTCGACCAGCCGTCCGCGTGCCCAGCGTTTGCGCTCCTCGGTGATCTCGACCAGTACCCGCTCCCCCGGGATGGCGTGGGGGACGAAGCACGCTTTGCCGTTGGGCATGCGCCCCACGGCTTCACCGCCGTGGGTGATGCCGTCCAGCGCCAACTCGATGCGGGCAGGCTCCATGGGAGTGGGTGAGGGGGACATCACGCGATGGTAGCGACCACTGGCCGGTCACCCCGTCGGCGCGCGCCCGACCAGTACCACCCATTCCCGGCCCTCCCGAACGATCATCGGCTGGCCGGCCTGTGTGAATGCATCCACCGCCTCCGCCTGACGCTCAACGCTGACCCCGGAGACGATCAGTGTCCCGCCGGGGGCGAGTCGCTCCGGGAGCATGGGCACAAGCCCCAGAACCATATCGGTGCCGTCGAGATTGGCGACCACGACCGGGAAGCGCTCCGTCACTCCATCGAGCGATCCCTGACGGACCTCAAGGTGCGCGCCGTTGCGCGCAGCGTTCGAGCGGGCCGCGGCAACAGCCAACGGGTCGCGGTCCACGGCAACCACAGGCTCCGCGCCGAGCCGGACGGCGGCGATGGCCAAGATGCCGGACCCTGTCCCGATGTCCAGGACCCCCCGCCCGCGAAGATCGACCTCCTGCAGAGCGGCGAGACATCCAGCCGTCGATTCATGGTGACCGGTCCCGAAGGCCGCCCCCGGCTCGATCACCAACGCGTCAGGACCTGCGTCGATCCAGGGGGGCGTGATCCTGAGGCCGCCGATGGTGACCGGGTCCAGACCGGCCTTCCACACCTCCAGCCAGTCCTGCTGTTCGACCGGCCTCCATGTCCCATCGATCGGCAGCCCGGCAACCGGCTGCGGGAAATAGACCGTCGCCAGACCGTCCTGATCGACGATGCCGAGGAGCCCAGCGGCTTCGAGCGCGGGCAAAAACACGTTGACCGCCTCGAGATCCACAGCTGTCCGCAGTTCCCAGGCACTGACCCGGCCATCCATGGCCGGAGGATTCGATCCTGGATCCGCGGACGGCAAGTGAGCTGGCATTGAGACCCTCCCTCACGCTGTCCGTCGCAAGGGTAGGGTCCCAGCCAGATCTCGGCCCGCTCCGACCTCAGGTGCCGGAATGAGCCAGAACAGGCGTCCGTATCCAAGAGTGCCCGCCTCCTCGCATATGGAAGGCGGGCGTCCTGCGGTTTGTGGTTACTGCTGGTTGAACTCGCCGTCGCGAACACCGGCGGTGAAGGCGTCCCACTCGCCCGGCGTAAACACCAGGACAGGACCGGTCGGGTCCTTCGAGTCACGCAGGGCGACCGCGTCGTCGAGCGTCGCGACTTCGACGCACTCACCGTTGATGTTGCTGCGGGAGCTCTTGCGCCAGATCGCACCGGAGAGATCCACGTCAAACATCTCAGCACCTCCTCTCATGCTCGCACCTCCTCTCATTCTCTCATCTTTGCTGGTGAATCTCACGTCTGTGACACCGTAGCGAGTAGCTGGGCCGTCTCGTCCGTGCTGAGCGCCGAGGCTCGAAGGTGCTCGAACAGCAGCTTGTACCGCCGTATGTCCAGCTCGGATTCGAGGAACAGATCACCGGCCATGGTCTCGATGTAGACCAGTTCCGGATCGGCGGGGTTCGGGAACTCGAGGTGGGCGAACGCCCCCGCGGCCAGACCCGCATACGCGCCGTTGCCGAAGGGGATGACCTGCAGCGTGACATGCGGCGCCTCGGTGATCGTCTCCAAGTGCCGAGCCTGTGCCCGCATCACGCCGCAACCCCCGACCTGGCGCCGGAAGGCGGCCTCGTCCACGATCGCCCACAGTTGCAGCGGATCGTCCTGCTGGAGCAGGGACTGCCGCTCCATCCTCGCCCGCACCCGGCGGTCGACCTCCTCGGAGTCGGCCATCGGGAACCCGGCCTTGAAGAGGGCGCGCGCGTAGTCCTCGGTCTGGAGGAGACCGGGGATGACCAGTGACTGGTAGCTGCGCACGGATCGCGACTCGGCCTCGAAACTGATGTACGCGGTGTAGTCCTCGGGCAGTTCGGAGTGGTACGGCCGCAACCACCCTTGATGGTCCGCTCCTCGGGAGATCTCCAGCAGGTCCTCCCGGAGCTCCCCAGTGACCTGGTAGAGGTCGAGCAGGGCGACCAGCGTGCGTTTCTGCGGTCGCGCGCGCGCCGTCTCAATCCGGTGCAGCGTCGCCTCGTTGATACCGGTCTGGCCAGCCACGTCCCTCATGGTGAGGCCGACCGCTGTGCGCAGACGGCGCAGTTCGCCCGCGAGGCGGCGGCGCCGGACTGTGGGTGGAGTCTGGCGTCGGGCCACTTGCCTTTCCTTCCTTCGCGCAGGTTGTACCCGCAAGGCTGGCGTTGACCATACCAGCGCTCATCCGCCGTACGAACGTCAGTACATGTTCGCAAGACTTGCATTCTAATGCAAGCTGTGCGCAAGATAACCGAAGCTTGCCAGGCAGGGGATCGCTGGTCGAGTTCGCCGCCCTGTACATCGCGGCGACTCGGGCTCGATGCCCGGAAGCAGGGGGGAGTCGTGGAGCAACGCCCCAGATACCCGGCGTCCGTAGCTTCGGTGCGGGCGCAGTTGGCGGCTGGCGCCGATGCGCGGATGACGGCGCTGCTGCAAGGGACGGTGTACGCGACCCGCACGCCCTGTCACGACCGGCTGGTCCAGGTCACCGAGTCTGAGATGGAGCAGGGCCGGCGGCAGGTGACGGTGCGGTGCCCGGGCTGCTCGGCGATCTGGCAGGCGAGCGTGTACGCGCCGGTCGTGCACTGGCAGCGATAGCGGACGATTGTGGGCCAGCGATAAAGCGGCGGTGGCCGCCGACGGCCTACGCGACTGAGAGGGTGATGGCTGTGGAAACGAGTTCAGGGCGGCTGGCGGCTGCGGCGTTGGAGCGTGCCAGGACGCAGATCGCCGCGCTTGGGGAGTCCGGGGCGTGGGATCGCTGGCAGCACGATCAGATCGTGTGGCGGCTGGCCGACGGGCCCGATGCGAACCCGCAGTCGCTGCTTCTGGCCGGGTACACGCTGGTGTCGCCTCGGCCGGGCCGCCTCGAGGAGGCCGCGTGGCTGGCGGGCCGATATGTCGTGGGTGCGCTCCTGCTGGTGCTGACCCGTCACGGCCAGCCGTCCTGCTCGACAGGCTCGAAGGGGGGATTGCCCGCGGGCGCGCTGGGACTCGGCGACGGGAACGGGAACGGGAACGGCGATGGTAACGGCAACCGTGCCTCCGATGCCGGTGACGGTGGGGTCGAAGCCGGCGGAGATGCACTGGCGCGGGCGCTCGCTGCGTTGGGGGAGGCGTGTGACCAGGCGCGGTCGCGCCCGGCGGTATTGCGGGAACTGCGCCGGCTGCATCACGGCCTTGCCCAGGTGCGCGGGGCCGTGATCCAGGGCGAGCGGGCGGCGGTCAGACGCGCC
>WHTC01000089.1 GCA_009379795.1 Nitriliruptorales bacterium
ACGGGAACGGCGACGACGGGAACGGCGACGACATGGCGGAGGCTGAGCTGGCAGCCACTGGTGCGCCGACCGTGACGCTGGCGGTTGTCGCGCTGCTGCTGGCTGTGTTCGGCGGCGGTCTGCTCTGGTACAACCGCTCGCGACAGGCAGGCGTGTAGTACAGCGTCTGACTGAAAAGAGCCCCGGGAGGTTCGTCCCCCGGGGCTCTTGCCTGTCGGGAGACGATCAAGCAACACGCGAAAGCGCTTGCCAGGCGGGGTGAGCGGCGGCACGCTCAGCCCATGGCGTACGAGTTGAAGCGCGGCCCGTTGCCCGCCGAGGTCCGGCGCATCGCCGACGAGCAGGTCGCCGGCGCCGTCGCCCAACTGTCGGGGGAGACCGGCGACGATTGGGACGAGGCGGTGCACGACGCCCGCAAGCGCTTCAAGAAGACCCGCGCCGTCCTGCGCCTGGTGCGCAACGACCTGGGCGATGAGACCTATCGCCGGGAGAACGCCTTCTTCCGGGACGCAGGCCGCGTGCTGTCACCGGCGCGCGACGCCCAGGTGTTGGTCGAGACCCTGGACGCGCTGGCTGAGCGCTTCCCCGGCATGTTCGGCGACGGGACGGCGGACCGGCTGCGCCAGGCGCTTGTGGACCGGCGTCACGACGCCCAACAGCACCTGATCGACCAGCGGGTCCCGTTCGAGGTCGCCGACCTGATCGCGCGGGCGCGCCGCCGCATCGCCGCCTGGCCGCTGTCCCGGGACGGCTGGGAGATGCTCGAGGGCGGTCTGCGGCGCCAGTACCGGCGGGGGCGCCGCGCTTTTGCCGCCGCCTACGCGCAGCCCGACGACGAGCACTTCCACGAGTGGCGCAAGCGGGTCAAGGACCACTGGTACCACCTGCGCATCCTCCGGCCCCTCTGGCCAACGGTGGTGGGTGACCTGATCGCCGAGGCCGATGCGCTGTCGGACGAACTCGGGTGGGAGCACGACCTCGGCGTGCTGCGACGCGCCCTGCTCGACGACGCCGGACTGTGGACGACGATCAAGGATCCCGAGGCGCTGCTGGTGCTGATCGAGGGACGCCGGGCCCGTCTCCGCCAGCTGGCGTGGCTGCGTGGCACGCGCTTGTACGCGGACAAGTCGGGGCCCTTCACCGCCCGGCTCGAGGCTTACTGGCAGGCGTGGGAGCCGCGGGGAGCGGTCATTGGTCGTGCCGGCGACGGGTCGGGATCGCGGGCGGGCCCTCGTCGAGCCGGTGTGCCACCTCCGGCAGCTCGGCCTTCGCCGCCTCGTGCGCCGCCCGCATCTCGTCCAGGCTCGGCAGGTCGAGCAGCACGCCGTCGATCATGACGGGGGTCTGCAGATCACGGGCGTTCGCCGGCGGCTCGGCATCCTCGGTGGTGACCACCTCGGCGATGGCAGTGCCCGTGAGATCGCGTTCTCGCCAGGCGCGCTTGCGCCCGCCCACCGTCGACTTCACCCCGCCCGCCTTGGCGACCGAGCGCAGCGGCGCGTCCGCGCCCGGCCGGTCGGCGACCGCAACCAGCTTGTAGACGAACTCACCGGTCGGCGCCCCAGACCCCGTCACCAACCGCGTGCCGATGCCGAGCGCGTCCGCCGGGGCGTCGCCCAGCTCGGCGATGCGGTACTCGTCCAGGTCGCCGCTGAGCACGATCTTCGCGCCCGGCGCCCTGAGCTCGTCCAGTTGCGCCCGCGCGCGCAGTGTCTCCTCGCGCAGCTCGCCCGAGTCGATCCGCACCGCCCCGAGGCCGCCGCCCGCCGCCTCCACGGCGTTGCGGACGCCCTTGCCCACGTCGAAGGTGTCCACCAGCAGGGTGGTCGACGTGCCGAGCGTCTTGAGCTGCGCGCGGAAGGCCGCCGGCTCGTCGGGGAAGGCGAGGGTGAACGCGTGGGCACTGGTCCCCGACGTGGGGATGCCGTAGCGGCGCCCGGCCTCCAGGTTCGAGGTCGAGTCGAACCCCACGAGGTAGGCCGCACGCGCCGCCGCGATTGCCGCCTCCTCATGCGTGCGGCGGGACCCGAACTCCAACAGGCGCCGCCCCTTGGCGGCCGTCACCATGCGCGCGGCCGCGGAGGCGATCGCCGAGTCGAAGTTGAGATGGGACAGGACGATCGTCTCCAGCACCACGCTCTCAGCGAAGCCGCCCTCCACGCGCACCACGGGGGAGTGGGGAAAGTACAGGTCCCCTTCGGGGTACGCGGTGACCGTGCCACGGAAGCGGTAGCTCGCGAGCCAGTCCAGGGTCGCGTCATCCATGATGTTGCGGTCCGACAGCCAGGCCAGCTCCTCCGGGTCGAACCGGAACCTCGCGAGAGCGTCCGCCAGCCTGCCCAGCCCGGCGAACACCCCGTAGCGGCGCCCGCCCGGGAGGATACGGGCGAAGGTTTCGAAGATGGCGCGGTGGTCGGCGATGCCCGCTTGCAGGGCGCCCGCGATCATCGTCAGTTCATAGTGGTCGGTGAGCAGGCCGGTCGCGGTGCGCGCGCCGAGACCGGTCGAGGCGGGGCGGGACATCGCGACTCCTCACTGCACCCCGAGTGTGTGAGATCCAGGATGACGATTCGTTGGCGAGCCTACCCCGGTCCCATCTTCCGGGGACGTCGGCCTCCCCCATACGCGCCAACCCGCTCCCCCAAAGGTTCTAGTCACTGGGGAGGGTCGCGGATTTAGGCCCTCTGAAGTCTGGATGTCACGTGCGGAAACCTTCACGATGTCGATGCTGACCGAGCGTGCAGCGCGCCGAGGAGGGGTCGCAGGATGACCATCGGGTTCCACCTGCCGCATGGTGGGGGGCTCGAGGAGCGCCGGTGGCACGTCCACCATCGCCTGCTGATGCTCATGCTGGCTGCCCAGGTACCGGCCCTGCTGGCAATCGCGTTCGCGCAGGGACGATCCCCCTGGACCATGGGAGCGGTCATGACGGTCCTGATGGCCGCCCTGCTCACCGGTCACTTCTTGTCCAGCCGCCTGGTCGCGATGCTGGCCGTCGCGCTGGGGATGGTCTCGACGTCGGCCGTGGTGGTCTGGCTGACCGACGGTGCGGTGGAGTCGCGGCTGCATGTGTTCGGCGTCCTCGGCTTTCTCGCCCTGTACCGCGACTGGCCGCTCTACCTCAGCGCCGTCGGGGGCGCGGGGATCACCCAGATCGGCGTCGGTCTCGCCGCCAGTGGCTGGCACGTGGGCGACCAGCCCGGGCGGTCGGCGCTCGTGCCCGGCGTGTTCGTCCTGGCGGCGGCGGCCTCGCACGTGCTGTGGTGGTGGGCCAGCGACCCGGCCAGAGATGCTGGCCCTGGTGATCTCGGGGAGGATCTGACCGGCCCGGGCGACGAGGAGCGGGCGCTGATGGCCCACCTCGGCGAGGCCGAGCGCCTGAAGAGTGAATTGGTGGCGATCGTGTCCCACGAGTTCAGGACGCCGCTCACCTCGATCATGGGCTTCGCTCAGACACTGGAGCAACGCATCGACCAGATGGACCGCCGCACGATGATGACCTGCCTGCGCTCCATCGAGCATCAGGCGCGCAGATTGGAGCGTATCGTCACCAACCTGCTGGTCGCTTCCGCGGAGGTCACCTCCACGCCTGACCAGATCGCCAGACTGACCCCGGTGGCCGCCGCGGTCCTGCAGGAGTTGGAGGAGTTCCCGGGCCGGGGAGGCCACCGGGTCGTGGCGGACATCGAATCAGGGCTGGGCGCGCGCATGAGTTCGGAGGCCGCCGCCAGGATCCTGACCAACCTGCTGGACAATGCCTTGAAGTTCGCCGCCCCCAACACCGAGATCCGGCTGGCGGCGAGGCGGGCGGGCGAACTCGCGGTGCTGGAGGTGGCCAATCAAGGCGCTCCTATCCATGAGGATGACCTGGAGCGGATCTTCCATCCCTTCGTCCAGGCCGACTCGTCCGACACCCGCCGGGCCGAGGGCATCGGGCTGGGACTGGCCATCGTGCGGCGCCTGGCCGAGGCGCACGGCGGTCGCGTCGAGGCACGTAACGATGAGCCCTGGGTGACGCTGGTGGTCAGCCTGCCCGCCGCCGAGGCCCCACCCGACCCCGCCGCCTGCCCCCGCGACCCCGTCGGCGCTCGCACCGGCTGATCGCTCCCCGGCCGGTCACCGCCAGGCTCTAGTCTGGCGGGTGTCATGAATCCCAAGACCCGACGACTGACGGAGTTCAGCCACGGCGCCGGGTGAGCGTGCAAGCTCGCCCCCGGCGAACTGGCGCAGGTCCTGCGCCGGCTGACTCCCGCCTCCGACCCCAACCTGCTGGTCGGCACCGGCACCGGTGACGACGCGGCGGTGTGGCGACTCGATGACGACCGCGCCTTGGTGGTGACGGCGGACTTCATCACGCCCTTGGTCGACGATGCCCGCACCTGGGGCCGTATCGCGGCGGCCAACGCGGTGAGCGACGTGTACGCCATGGGCGGCCGTCCGTTGCTCGCGCTCAACCTCGTGGGGTGGAACCGCGACCAGTTGCCGCCGGATCTGCTCGTCGAGGTGCTCGAAGGCGGGGCTGAGATCGCCAAGGAAGGCGGTTTCGCAATCGTCGGCGGGCACACGATCGACGACCCCGAGCCCAAGTACGGGTTGGCCGTGGTGGGCGAGGTCGCGCCCGAGCGGATCCTGACCAATGCCGCGCTGCGCCCGGGCGACGACCTGGTGCTCACCAAGCCGTTGGGGATCGGGGTGGTGGCGACGGCCCTCAAGCGCGGGCGCCTCGCACCCGGCATCCTCGACGCCGCGGTCGCGTCGATGACCCGGCTGAACGCCGAGGCCGCGCGGGTGGCACGCGATGCCGGCGCGACCGGCGCCACCGACATCACCGGCTTCGGGCTGCTGGGGCATCTGCGCACGATGGCCGAGGCCTCCGGTGTGGACGCCGACCTGGATGTGGCGGCGGTACCGCTGTTGGAGGGGGCCCGCGACCTGGCGACCGACGGCCTGGTCCCCGGCGGCTCGCAGCGCAATCTGGAGTGGGTGAGGGAGCGCCTGGACGCCGGGTCGGTCGACGACCTCACCGTGCTGCTGCTGGCTGACGCCCAGACCTCCGGCGGGCTGCTGTTCGGTGCGGAGCCGGCACGCGCCCGCGAGGCGGTCGCCGCGCTGCGGCGCACCGGTCACCGCGCCGCGGTCATCGGGCGTGCCAGCGCCGGGCCGGGACGGACACGTTTGCACTGACCGCCCCCTGCCGCCGCGGACCCGCGCCGGTAGCCTCTGCCGGGGGGTGGCCGCGACAGTGGAAACGACGGAGAGGCAGACAGCGCGTGACGCGGGCGGTACTGCAGGGGCGCATCGATCTGGACCGGGCGACCTTCGACGCGATGGTCGAACACGCGCGCAGCGACCTGCCCTACGAGGTCTGCGGACTGCTCGCCGGCGAGGGCGGCGCCCTGCGGCGCCACTACGGCATCGCCAACGCCCAGCGCTCCATGACCTACTACGCCATGGACTCCAGGGCCCTGCTCAGCGCCATGCACGACATGGAGGACCAGGGCTGGGAACTGCTCGCGATCTACCACAGCCACACCCACACGGAGGCGTTTCCCTCACCCACCGATGTCGAACTGGCGTTCTACCCCGAAGCCGTGTACCTGATCGTGTCGATGCAGCAGCCCGAGGCGCCGACGATCCGGGGCTTCGACATCGTCGACGGCTTCGTCAGCGAGCGAGTCGTGTACCTGGACGGGGAAGAGGCGCCGGCCGGGCATCGTTAGGTTGGGAAACGATTCACAGCTGAGGAGTACGCGCACTATGCCCATCGAGGTCCGTGTCCCGACCGTCCTTCGCAAGCACACCGGAGGACAGCGGTCCGTCCGAGGCGACGGCGAGACCCTTCGCGAACTGGTCGACGACCTGGAGGCGCGCCACCCCGGTCTCGGTTCCGCGCTGATCGGTCAGGACGGCCAGCTGCACCGGTTCATCCAGACCTACGTCAACGACGAGGACGTGCGCTTCCTCGGCGGGATGGAGACGCCACTGGACGACGGCGACGAGGTCTCGATCCTGCCGGCTGTGGCGGGCGGCTGAGGCGGCGAGGGGGAGCGCATGCGCGCGCTTGACATCGGTGGGGCGATCGGCGACACCCCGCTGGTCGGGCTGCCCAACATGTCGCCTCCCGGCTATGAGCTCTACCTGAAGCTGGAGGGACACAATCCCACCGGCTCGACCAAGGACCGCGTCGCCAAGGAGATGCTGGAGTCCGCCGAGCGCGATGGGCGCCTGCAGCAGGGCAGCCGCGTCCTGGAGCCCACCAGCGGCAACACCGGCATCTCGCTTGCCGCGCTGTGCGCGCCCAAGGGCTACAAGCTGACCTGCGTGATGCCGGAGAACACCTCCTCGGAGCGCAGGATCCTGCTGGCGGCCTACGGTGTGGACCTGGTGTACTCACCGGCCGGCGAGGGGTCCAACGGATCGGTGCGGGTCGCCAGCGAGATCGCCGAGGCCGACCCGGACATCTACATGCCGTTCCAGTACGGCAATCCCGCCAACCCCCAGGCGCATTACCGGACCACCGCGCCGGAGATCCTGCGGGACCTGCCTGAGGTGAGCGCGCTGGTGTCAGGGCTGGGCACGGGTGGCACGCTGACCGGCGCCGGGCGGCGGCTCAAGGAGCACAACCCGGCGATCAAGGTCTTCGCAGCCGAACCCGAGTACGGCGACCTGGTCTACGGCCTGCGTAACCTCGACGAGGGATTCGTCCCACCCGTGCTGGACCAGGACGTCCTGGACGGCCGGATCAAGGTCGACAGCCTGAAGGCCCTCACGCTCACGCGGGACCTGGTGGTCAGGGAAGGGGTGTTCGCCGGGGTGTCCACGGGCGCGGCGCTTGCGGTGGCCCTTCGCGTGTGCACGCCACGGCGCCTGCCGGAGGGGTCGAAGGTCGTGGTGATCTCCCCGGACGGGGGCTGGAAGTACCTGTCCACCGGTGCGTACTCGCCGGGGGACGTGGAGTCGATCGCCGAGTCGCTGCAGCACACGCTCTGGGCCTGAGCGGCGCCATCGCCGGCTCAGCCTGAGGACGCCCCCTGTGCCCGGGCCCGGTACGCGCGCACGTTGCTGCGGTTCGAGCAGCCCCCGCAGCAGTACCGGCGCTGGGCGTTGCGCGACGTGTCGATGAACACGTCCTGGCAGGTGGACGAGGCGCATGACCCCAGTCGCTGCAGACCGTAATCGCAGACCACCACGGCCAATGCCATGGTCGTGCCGGCGGTTACCCGGTCCACCAGGGGAGCGCCAGGTGACGCGAAATGCAGGTGCGGGTCACGGCCGTCGTGCTCGCTGATCACCGGGGCGGCGTGGGTCTCGCGGAGCAGGCGGTTCAACTCCACGGTCGCGGTCCGCAGGTCGGGCGCGCTGAACACCGACCGCAGTCGCTGGGCGTGCGCCCGCAACCGCTCCAGGTCCTCGCCGGTGATCGCATCCGACGTCTCGTAGGTGTGCAGGAGCCCCCGCAGTCCTGCCAGGCCCGCCGGTTGGTTCTCCGGCAGGAAGAAGTTGACCAGTTCCGCGGCCAACCCGGCCACTTGATCGCTGTAATGATTGAAATCCATTGACCCATTACTTCGGCGGTGGTACCGTAAGATTCCACGCTAGTTTAGCCCTTACAGAGGTGAGCCGCCGTGCATCCTGTGGTGTCGCATATGATCGCCGTGTCCGTGCGGGAGGATCGTCTCCGGGATGCCCGCACGGAGCGGTTGGCAACGAACCTACGCCGCTCACCTGACCGGCGTAGGCCCGTTTCGCTCCATCTCCGGGCCCGGCTGGGGTACCGCCTGATCGACGTCGGGCTCCGCCTGGCCACGCACGGCAGCCGCCAGCCGGCCGGTGAGTGCCGCTGACCGGATCACGTGACCGGGGTGTTCTGACAGGCACCCGGCGGGCCGCGCATCGGGCCTGGCCAGGCCACTACACTCGCGCCCGTGCCCGGCACCGTCCCCGCCTTCCCCAACCCGCGCGCCGCGCGGCCCATCGGCGTATTCGACTCCGGGGTCGGCGGGCTCACCGTCGCCCGAGCGCTCATGGATCTGCTCCCCGACGAGCGCATCATCTATATCGGCGACACCGCTCGGGGTCCCTACGGCCCCCGCGACCTCGGCGACGTGCGGGCATACACCGCCGAGATCGTGGATGAGCTCTCCAGTCAGGGGGTGAAGATGGCGGTCGCGGCCTGCAACACCGCCACGGCCGCCGCCCTCGAGCACACCCGTCTGGGCCCGCCGTTGAGGTTCCCGATCCCCGTCGTCGGCGTGATCGCCCCGGCCGTCGGCGCCGCGGTCACAGCCACGCGCAACGGGCGTATCGGGGTGATCGGGACGGTCGGGACCATCGCCTCGGGGGCCTACGACCGGGCCGTGGCCGCCGCCGGTCCCGACGTCAAGCTGTTGTCGCAGCCGTGCCCCCGGTTCGTGGAGCTCGTCGAGGCGGGACGCACCACCGACGCCGAGGTGCTCGAGGTCGCCGCTGACTACCTCGCCCCGCTGGTCGCGGCCGAGGTCGACACGCTGATCCTGGGCTGCACCCACTACCCCCTGCTCACCGGGGTCCTGTCCTACGTCATGGGCCCGCGGGCGTTGCTGGTGTCCAGCGCCGAGGAGACCGCCCGCGCCGTGTTCGCCACCCTCGTCGACCGCGGCCTGATCGCCGCCCCCCACCGGGGGGCCAGGCACCGCTTCGCCGCCAGCGGTGACCCTGCGACCTTCGCCATCCTGGCCACCCGCTTCCTGGGCCCACGCATCACCGCGCTCGACGTGGAGAACCTGCCGGTCCGCACCGCGGAGCCGCACCGATGCGGTTGACCGTGCTGGGATCCTCGGGCACGCATCCGGGGCCGGACCGGCTCTGCTCCTCGTACCTGGTCACCCACGAGGGCTTCCAACTGCTGATGGACTGCGGCAACGGCTCGCTGTCCAACCTGCAGCGGGTCACGAACGTGTCCGCGCTCGACGCGGTGCTCATCAGCCACCTGCATCCCGACCACTTCGTCGACCTGTACGGGCTGTACTACGCCCTGCGCTTTCACCCGGATGGCCCGCAGCGGGTACCGCTCTACGCCCCGGCGGGCGCCCACGAGTTCGTCACCCGGCTGCTGTCGGGGGAGTCGGCCGCCACCTTCGCCCGGCACCTGCCGGCCACCGTGCTCGCACCCGGTGACCGGATCTCGCTGGGGCCGCTGCAGGTCCGGCTGTTCGGCGCCGAGCATACGATCGCGACCCTTGCCCCGCGCGTCGAGGCGGGCGGGCGGGTGCTCGCCTACTCCGGCGACAGTGGCCGCACTCCGGCGCTCATCGACTGCGCCCGTGACGCCGACCTGTTCGTGTGCGACTCCAGTTGGCTGGAGCGGGACCGCCCACACCCCGAGGGGGTTCACATGACCGGAGCCGAAGCGGGTCGTACCGCCCAGGAAGCCGGCGCCGGACGGCTGCTGCTGACGCACATCCACCCGCGCAACGACCCGGAGGACACCTTGGCCGAGGCGTCGAGCGTCTACCACGGCAGCATCATGGTCGCCCATGACCTCGACGTCGTCGAGTTGGGATCGTGACCGGCCGTCCCGACGGGCGCCTCCCCGAGGCGCTGCGACCGGTCACCATCGACGTCGGCGTGCAGGAGTACGCCGAGGGCTCGGCGCTGGTGGCCTTTGGCAAGACCCGGGTGCTGTGCGCCGCCAGCGGGGAGACCTCTGTGCCCCGGTGGCTGCAGGGCTCGGGGAAGGGCTGGGTCACCGCCGAGTACGCGATGCTCCCGCGCGCGACGGCCGAACGCACCCCGCGAGAGTCCGCACGCGGCCGGGTCGGCGGGCGCACCCACGAGATCCAGCGCCTGGTCGGCCGCAGCCTGCGCTCGGCGATCGACCTGAGCGCCCTGGGCCAGCACCTGGTGCAGATCGACTGCGACGTGCTGCAGGCCGACGGCGGCACGCGGACCGCCGCGATCACCGGGGCGTGGGTCGCGCTGGCGCTGGCGCTGGACACCATGGTCGAGCGCCAGCTGCTGCCCCGGCTCCCGCGGCTGGACCCTGTGGCAGCGGTCAGTGTGGGCATCGTCGACGACGACGTGCTGCTGGACCTGTGTTACGCCGAGGACTCGCGGGCGGAGGTCGACATGAACGTCGTCATGACCTCCGGCGAGCGGTTCATCGAGGTCCAGGGCACCGCCGAGGGTGCCGCGTTCGGCCGTGACCGCCTCGACGCCATGCTCGATCTGGCCGTCCAGGGCTGCACCCGCCTGTTCGTCCTGCAGGCCGAGGCGGTCGGCTCGGCGCGCGCTGACTGAGGCTGGGCATGCCTGCACGACTGCTCCTCGCCTCCGCCAACCCCGGCAAGGTCGCGGAGTTCCGGCGGATCCTCGCCGGAGTGGACGTCACGTTGCTGGATGCCGGCGACGTGACGCTGCCCGAGGTGGAGGAGACCGGCGGCACCTTCGCCGAGAACGCGCTGCTGAAGGCGCGCGCTGCGGCCGCCGCGACGGGACTACCCAGCGTCGCCGACGACAGCGGTCTGGTGGTGGATGCGCTGGGCGGGGCGCCAGGCGTGCACTCGGCGCGCTACGCGGGCGCCCATGGGAACGATCAGGCCAACCTGGATCTGGTGCTGGAGCGCATGCGCGGGGTCACCCCACGCACCGCGCGATTCGTCTGCGTGGCCGCACTCGCGGCACCGGACGGGCAGGAGTGGACCGCCGAGGGCGTGCTCGAAGGACGGCTCACCGAGCACCCCAGGGGAGACCAGGGCTTCGGCTACGACCCTGTCTTTCAACCGCTGGGCGAGTCCCGCACCACCGCGGAGATGGCGCCCGAGGAGAAGGACGCCATCTCCCACCGTGGCCAGGCCTTCCGCGCGCTGCGCCCCGCCATCGCCGCCCTGCTGACCGGCGACGATGCAGGCTAAGATGCTGTTGTGGCTGGGGTCCGTGTCCAGCGTCTGCGGCAGCGCCAGATCCGACGGCGGAAGCGCGCCGGGCGGGTGATGGTGGTGCTCGGCGTCATGCTGATCGCACTGCTACCCGCGCTGCGCCCGCCGGACATCCCCGCAGAGTCCCTCGCGCCCAGCTTCACCTCCCGTGACGGGGCGGGGCGGCACGACGACCCTGTCGGGAAGGCCGGCATCGCCCGCCTCCCTGCGATCGAGGTGCCGACCCAGGCGCTGGTGCCGCTGGGCACGGTGCACATCCCGAAGGTCGGTCTCGAGGCTCCCTTCTTCAACGGCGTGCACGAGGACATCCTGGCCCGCGGGATCGGTCAATGGCCCGGCACGCCGCGCGCGGGGGACGCGGGCAACGTGGTGCTGTCGGGCCACCGCACGACGCACACCGCGCCGTTCGCGGACCTTGATCTGCTGGAGCCCGGCGACGTGGTCGAGATCCACAGCGGCGCCCAGGATGTCCTGACCTACGAGGTCCTGGGAAGCCAGATCGTGCCGGAGGCGCAGTACGTCGATGTGGCGCTGTCCCAGCCCTCCTCCGCGGACCAGCATCTGCTCACCATGTTCGCGTGCCACCCGGAGGGGTCGGCCGCGCAACGAATCATCGTTCAGGCACGTCTGCGCGCCTGACGGAGCGGGGCGGCAGCAGCGCGAGAGATCCCCGCGGTCACGCGCCGGCCTCGTATGATCGATCCCTCGCTGGACGCGACCGGGAGGGGGTCGGGGTGAAGGCAGCAGACCCCGCTGATCGCGTCCGGATGACCAGGACAACGCGGCGGCAGGTGGAAGCCGCCGAGCGTGGGTTGCACCGCCGTAGATTCCTGGAAGCGGTCGGCTTGGCCGGTGCAGGGGTCGCGGCGCTGTACGCCTGGCACGACCGGCCGCTGGCCGGCGCGCAGGCACCCGGAGACGTCGACATCACCGAGTTCGCCCTCATCCTGTCCACGCTGGAGGTCACCTATTGGGAGCAGGGACTGCGCCGGGAACTGCTGACCGGTCGCGACCGCGAGGTGGCCCAGGCGATCAGGGACCATGCGGTGCAGCATCGCCGGGTGATGGTCGAGACGTTGACGGACCTGGGGGCGGATCCGCTGGAGGAGGCCGACTTCCACGTGCCCGAGGAGGCGTTCGCCGACCGCGACGCGTTCTTCACCATGGGGTCTCGGCTGGAGGAGTTGTGGGTGGAGGGTTATCACGGCCTGCTCACCGCAATCGCCAGTCCCGAACTGACCATGCTCACCGCCGCCCTCGCCGGCAGCAAGTCACGCCATGCCGCGATGGTGGCGCTGCTGCTCGAGGGGGAGGCACTGGTCGGACCAGTCGAGCGGGCCGGCGACCCGGCCCGGTTGCTGGAGGAGATCTCGATGTTCCGAGGTGACCAGGACGCGTGAGACGCCGGACGCTGCTCAAGAGTGCCCTGGCCGCCTTGCCGGCCGGCGCTGGTCTGCGGCCGCTCCCGGCCCGGGCCTCCGCCCAGGCCGCCCACTTCGGAAGCCCCGTGGAAGCGCTGAATTTCG
>WHTC01000184.1 GCA_009379795.1 Nitriliruptorales bacterium
CAGCCACGGCTACGAGCGCACCCACCTGGACGCCATCCAGCGCATCGCCGAACTGGTCGCCCTCTACCTCCAGACGCCGCTGACCTTCGCCTGGGACGCTACCCCCCGCGGCCCCCTCGAAGAGTTCCCCAGCCAGGAACAAGTCGAGGACTAGCCCGCCGCTCAGCGGTGTTCGCGGCGGGCTACGCGCCCCCGGGTCGAGCGTCTCCTCGCCTTGGGGGTCATCCGCGCGGTGGAAGGGTCCCCCGACGACCGTCAGCAGCCGTCTGGACCGGAAGGCGACAGCTGGCCGTCGTCCGAGAGACCATCGGCTGTCTGATACAGTGCTGCGCTTCTGACGTCGCTTTGGTCGGCAGGCTCGGGGCGGGGCAGACCCGGGCCTATCGCCGGAAGGTGCGTGGTCGCGCGATGCGTTCATCGATTGACTTCGACGCGGACGAATACTCCCCGAGCCAACGTCGGTCTGCCACGCGCGCCGGTCGGCGGCGCCAGGCGCATGCGCCGCCGCCGCCACCCTCGCACGACGGTCTGACCGCTGGGCAAGCCTCCCAGGAACTGGACATCAGGTACCTGGAGGCGCGTGACTGGGATGATCCGTGGTTGCCGGACATGCGCGAGGCGAACGCCGATGAGCCGGACGACTCCTGGTCGTCGGGTGTCAACCTGCCAGCGGGTGAGGCGGCGGCGGCGGACAAGCGGTTGCTCGTGACACTGCGTTCGCTGCTCACCGCGGCGTTGCCGGTGCTGTACCCGCGGGCGCTGTTCATCGTCTTCGGGTTCGGCGCGATCACGGCCCTGGCCTTTGCCTACGCTGAGGTCCTGTCCCTGCGCGTCGCGGCCACGGTCATCCTGCTGCCGTCGATCGTCGGTACCGTCGTGCTGGGTCTGCGGTATCGCGGATGGGGCTGGCGCGCGCTGGTCGGCTACTCCGCGGGGCTGATGGCGGTCGCCCTGTACGACGTGTTGCGGTTGGGGCTCGTGGAGGTCGGGTTCTGGGACGATCCCATCCCGCACATCGGCACCTTGCTGATCGGTGATCAGAACCCACATTTCTGGTGGGGCTACCTGTGGCGCTTCTACGGCAACGGAGCGGGCATGGGGATGGCCTACGCGATGCTGCCCTGGCGCGGGGTGACGTCCGGGGTGATCTTCGGCACCGCCGTGTGCCTGGGCCTGTTCGCTCTCCTGATCGTCGCGCCGACGGCCGAAGCACACTTCTTCTCCCTTACGCCGCTGACCGCTCTGGGCGCCCTGGCAGGACACTGGGTGTACGGCATTGTCCTGGGCTGGGCTACGGCCACGCGGATCCCCAAGGCCGAGCGTGACCGCTGAGGCCGCCAGGCTCAGATGGTCAGGATGCTGAGACACCGGGGGAGGGCCGGAATCGCCTGGCCGGCATCATCGGTGTCCGTTACACGTTCGGCGTGCATGATCTGACGCATGAGGCTCGGGGTCAGCGGCGCCGTGGTCGGGGACCGGATCGTCCGGGGGGACGTAGAGGTCGCCGCCGGCGTCGTGCAGGCGGTGGGGGTTGGGGCGCCCCGGGGCTCATGGCTCGCCGTCCCGGGCTTCGTCGACCTGCAGGTGAACGGGTTCGCCGGCGTGGACTTTCTCACCGCCCACGCCGCCGGGCACGCCCGTGCCCGGGAGGCGCTGCTCCAGACCGGGGTGACCGCCTATCAACCGACGCTGATCACCGCCTCCGAGCCCGCCCTGACGGCGGCGCTGGGGGAGATCGGCGGGCTTTCCCCGAACCCGCCGAGCGGGGCCCGGGTGCTCGGTGCGCACGTCGAGGGCCCGTTCCTTTCGCCGCTGTGGATGGGCAGTCACCCGGGGCGCTGGCGGCGCGATCCGGACGAGGCCTTGCTCGACCGGTTGCTGGCGGCGGGGCCGGTGTCGCACCTGACGCTCGCCCCCGAACTGCCCGGGGCAACCGCCCTCGTGCGGCGTCTGGTCTCCAGGGGAGTGGTGGTCGCGTGCGGCCACACCGATGCCCGGGCCGTGGAGGCTGACGCGGCCTTCGATCTCGGTGCCCGCACGGTCACCCACCTGTTCAACGCTATGCGGCGGCTCGAGCCGCGCGACCCGGGCATCGCGGGCGCGGCGCTCGCGCGCGGGGACGTGACCGTGCAGATCATCGCGGACGGGCATCATCTCGCGGATGAGACGGTCCTGCTCGTCTGGCGGGCGGCCCGCGGGCGACTGGCGCTCGTCACTGACGCGGTGGCCGCCGCCGCGTGCGGCGACGGGCGGTACCGGCTGGGCGACGTGGAGGTGGAGGTCCGCGAGGGCGCGGTGCGACGAGCCGACGGCAGGCTGGCCGGCAGCGCGCTCACGATGATCGAGGCCGTGCGCAACCTCCACGCGCTGGGCGTTCCCCTGCCAGAGTGCGTCGCGGCCGCATCCACGCTGCCGGCGCGCATCGCGCAGCGCCCGGATCTCGGGATGCTCGGTGCCGGCCGCGCCGCCGACCTCGTCGTGCTCGACGATAGGCTCGAGATCCGCGACGTCCTGCGGGGGCCTGATCTCCGATGAGGTCGTGGACGGCGCGCTCGGTATCGGTCACGAGGTCGTGACGCGGGTCTGGCGGCCGTCGTGGCGCCGCAGGCGCCTCGCGAGCGCCCAGGGCGCGTGGAACACGGCCTCCAGCGGGCCGCGCGGCAGGAGCGCACGCCACAGCGTTGCGGTGATCAGCACGAGGATGGTGAAGCGTGCGACCGTGAAGGTGGCTCCGGCCACGTCCTCGCGGACCAGCACGTCCGGTGCGAGGTGCAGGACGATGAGGTGCCCGACGTAGATCGTCAGCGCCAGTTGGCCCATCGCCGCGATCGGCCAGACCAGGCGCGGGAACCGGGTGCCCAGCAGCAGCGCGCCGCCGAGCACCGCGATCGCAATCCCGGTCGCGCCGATCACCCACGGCGGCATGTCGCTGTGCGGCTCGGCGCTCATCAGGTAGCGGAACCGGGTCGCGTGGGTCGCAGGGCCCAGGATCTCGCCGAGCATCCAGGCGCTGCCGTAGGCGATCGCCGCGACCGCCGCACCGGCGACGAGCAGCCCCCGCCGCACCTCGCCCGCGCGGAGGTCCCGGCGGCCGATCCACATGCCGGCCAGCAGCGGCGACGCCCACACCACGACGGGGTAATAGCCCGTCAGCAGCAGGGCCCCGGCCAGCGCGCCCGGTTCTGCGATCGTCGCGGCGCCGCCGACCTCGAACCACGACGGCACCGCCTGCTGACCGATCAGGATCGCCACGGGCCCGGCGAAGGCGAACCCCGCCGCGAGGCTGGCGAGCCAGCCGTCCGGTAATCGCAGGGCCAGCACCGCTACCAGGAAGTAGATCGCGTAGTACTGCAGGATCACCGCTACACCGGTGTCGAGCTCGTGCAGCGCGAGGCCCAGCGGGAACAGCAGGAGCAGGCGGAACAGCAGTCGCAGGCGGGCGTCCCGGATCCGCCGGACAGAACCCTTCCCCCGGCCAGGATCGACACGCCGACGCCGGCGAGGAGCACGAACAGCACCGACGCGCGTCCGTGGGTGATCCCGTAGACGGTGCCGGCGGCTCCCGGGCCACCCGTGGGCCCGATGTGCACCATGACCATGCCGACGACCGCGAGCGCCCGCGCGGCGTCGACACCGCGGATGCGTTTCGCGGGCGGCGTGCCCACCGGCGCCGGCCTCGGCGACTGCGGGGCGTCCAGCACTCGCACGGTTTCCACTCACCACAGCGTGCCCGTCGCGGAGGAGGCGCACCCTGGCTTGAACGAGGCTTTGCCGAGATCTTGGCGTTGCCTGCAGGCGTGGGCTGGGTCAGGCTGTGCGGGTGGAGCGGTTGGTGAGTCGTGGGCTGATCGGGCGGCGGCGTGAGCTGGGGGTCATCGCCCGCGTGATCGACGCTGCGGCGTCGGGTCGAGGCGGCGGCACGCTTGCGCTCGCGGGCGCCGCCGGTATCGGGAAGTCGCGCCTGCGCCACGAGGCGGAGCGTCAGGCGCGGGAGCGGGGATTCCTGGTGCTGTCCGGGTGGGCCGTCGAAGAGGTGACGGAGCCCTTCCGCCCGCTTACCGAAGCGCTTGCCGGAGGCTTCCGGGACACGGGCCTGCCACAGGACACGCGCCTGGTCCCCCATCGTCCCACGCTTGCCCACGTGGTCCCCGCCTGGCCGGAGGAGCCGGCTCCAGAGGTCTCCGTGACCGCGATCGCCGAGGCGCTGCTGCGCCTGCTCGAGGTCGCCGGGCACGGCCGTGGTGCGCTGCTCACGATCGAGGACGCCCAGTGGGCCGATGCCGACACTGTCGCTGTTGTCAGGCACCTGATCGACCACGCTGAGGCGCATGGCGCCCTGATCCTGTTGACGGTGCGCTCGCACCGACCGGGCGACGCGCTGCGGCTGGTGCGCCAGTTCGCGGATCAGCGCGCCGCGGTCCTGCTGGAGCTGACGTCGCTGGATACCGGCGAGGTTGAAGACTTGGTCCTGTCCTGCCTCGACCAGGACGCGACCTCGGCGGAATTGCTGGCATTCATCCGCGGGCATGCCGGCGGGTTCCCGTTCCTGGTCGAGGAGTTGCTCGCCGGCCTTGTGCGTTCCGGCGGACTCGTTCGTGGCGACGATGGCTGGCGGGTCATCGGCGATCGACTGGTATCGGCCGTTCCCGTCACGCTGGCCGACTCGGTGGCCCGGCGGTTCGTGGTGCTGCACCCCCGCACGCAGGAGGTGCTGTTCACGGCGGCGTTGCTGGGCCAGCGCTTCGACTGGCGACTGCTCCCCCATGTCGCCGGTCTGGACGAGGACGTGGTGCTGGCGTCGCTGCGCGAGGCGTCCGACGCTCAGTTGCTGACCGGCGAGGCTGACCGGATCGGGTTCCGGCACGCGCTGACACGGGACCACGTCGCGGCGCTGATGCTGCCGTCCGAGCGCAGGCGTCTCGCCGCCTGCGCCGTACGGGCCATCAAGCAGGCGCATCCTCGCCTCTCTGGCGGGTGGCGTGATCTGGTGGCGGAACTCGCCGAACTGGGCGGCGACCGGTCCGGGGCGATCGGGCATCTGATGGTGGCCGCCGATCGCGCCCGCGACAGGGGCGCGCTCGCGACAGCCATTGCGAGGCTGGAACGGGCCCATGCGCTCGCGCGTCGCGATCCCGAGTCCGCACTCGCGATCGAGCAGCGCCTGGCCCACGTGAGGGCGCTGATCGGTGATGTGGACGGCGCTCTGGGCCTCGGCATTTGGGCCCTGCGTACCCGCGCGGGCCGCGATGACGCCCCCGAGCAGGAGGTGGATCTGGAACTGAGTCTCGGCCTGGCCACGCTGAAGGCGCGGCGGTGCGAAGAGGCGCGCGAGCACGCCGCGCGCGCCTTGTCGCGGGCGACGGATCTGGGTGACGGCGCGCGTCGCGCCAGAGCCCTCTCGCTTGCCGCCCAGGTGGCCATGGAGTCCGGGGACCCCGAGGACGCCGCGCGCCTGGCGGACGAGGCCCTGACCGCCGCCGCCGACGACCTGCCGGAGGTGCGCTGCGAGGTCTTCGACGTGCTCGGCCGCTGCGCCAGGTTGCGCAATGTCGACAGGGCGGAGCGTGCCTTCGAGGCCGCGCTCGCCACGGCGAACGAGTACGGGCTGATGCGCTGGCGGGCGCGGGCGCTGCACGAATTGGGAATGCTGGACCTGCTCGAGACCATGCGTGTCGACCGCCTGCGGGCCGCGCAGCGAGCCGCGGTCGAAGCGGGCGCGCCGGAAACCGCCGCGACGGCCGATGTTCATCTCGCCTCGGCGCTGGTCGTCCGCGACGAGACCGTCTCGGGACGCGAGGCGGCAGAGCGTGCGGTTGCCGTGGCGCGACGCTTGGATCTGGCGATCCTGCCGCTCGCGCTGATCGTCCTGGCCGCCTCCTACGGGCACGAGCGGCGTCGCGACGAGATGGAAGCGGTCCTCGCGCGGGCGTACGCGGCGTCCCCGGGCGATCCCGCGGTCGAAGCTGACGCATGGGGTCATGCGCGCATGATGCTGGCGCTGCATGAGGCGGACCTGGATGGGACCCGCGCCGCCCTCGACCGGGCGGCCGAGTTCCTGCGCCGCTGCCCTGATCAGCACTTCTCGTACTGGGGGCTGCGGGCGCTGCTGTGCACCCTCGCCGACCGCGGCGGCGAGCAGGCCCGTGCGGAGGCGGTGGCCGTTGCCGGTCGAGGCAGCGGCTTCAACCGTGCGCTGCGGTGCGCCGCGCAAGGGGTCGCAGCGGGCCGGGACGGCGACCCGGGACGGGCCGAGCGGGACACCGAAACGGCCTTCGCCATCATGCGCCGCTACGAGCGTTGTGACTGGCTGCTGCACACGATTCGCTGGCTGATCGCGCCCGCGGCCCTCGCTGATTCCTGGGGGGAGCCGATCACCTGGCTGCAGGAC
>WHTC01000375.1 GCA_009379795.1 Nitriliruptorales bacterium
ATCTTTCTCATCGGCGTCAATGGGTTTGCTGCGCTGTGATCAAGCGTGCGACGCGGCGTCGCAGGTTCTCCACGTCGCCCTCGCGCCGGCCCGTGGGTGGGAAGACGGAAGGTGTTTCGTAGGGCCGGGGAGAGGCGTTCGTAGCCATGGTCTGCTCGACGATCGCCCTCTCTGTCACAACGGGTCACAAGATGCGCCGTTAACCCACCCAATACCTGCTGTGACCTTCAGAGAGCCCAGAACTTTCAGTCTTTGCCCGGCGGCTTCGCCACTCTCGGGGTGGGGAAAACCCGGAGGTGGCCGTGGCAGCATGTCGGCAAGGTGCCTCCTGGTGATTTCCGGAAGGGGTTCTCGAGGGGTGCTCACCCAGTCACAAGGCGCGTCGTAGTATGAAATCCTTCATAGATAGATGCTTTATCTGTAGGATTTCATACATGGGTGCTGTTGGCGCGCTCGACCGTCTCCGGAGCTTGGGCCGGTGTTCCGGTCCAAGGACGCCGTCGCTGCAGGAGTGTCGTGGCGGGACCTGTGCGCAATGCGGGACCGAGGCGAGATCCTGGAGCTGTCCAGGGGCCTGTACCAGTTCGCCGATATCGCAGGAACAGGCAATCTCGACTTCGTCGCCGTCTGCGGCCGCGCCCCCCACGGGATGATTTGTCTTGACTCCGCACTGGCCTACTGGGACCTGAGCGACGAGATCCCCTCCCAGGTCCATCTCGCGGTACCCGAGGGCACGCACCGGCCGGCGATCGACTACGACTCGGGTGCATGTTTTCCAGGCTTCGACCTTCGAGCTGGGCCGCGTGTCTCAGACAGGGGAGCATGGCGAGCGGTTCTGGATCAGCGATCGCGAGCGCAGCGTGGTGGACACCTTCCGGCTGCGGCACCTCGTCGGTGAGGACATGGCCCACGCGGCGCTGCGCCGCTACCTGCAGGCGCGCCCGAAGCCGGGCCGGCTCGCCGAGTTCGCCCGGCGGTTGCGGGTGTGGGGGCCGCTGTCAGCCGCATTGCGGGTCTTGCAGGCGTGAACTCGCCGCGCCGGAATATCACCTCGGGGCGGGTCTATCTCGACCTGCGGGCGCGCCCCCGCCAAGAAGGTCGTCCGACCGACGAACTGGTGCTGTACGTGCTCGAGCGGTTCCTGTACCGGCTGTCGACGGCGTCGGATTCAACCCGGCCCGGATGACCACCCAGCAGATCCGCGAGCAAGAAGTGTACGCAGCCGTCAGGATCGTCGTGCCCGCCCGAGTGGACCGCGCTCAGCATCCGCTGCGCGTCGACGTCAACGTCGGCGACCCGGTCACGCCCGCACCTGTTGAGATCAACTATCCAGCGCTACTCGGCGACCCGTTCCGGCTGGTCGGCTACCCGATCGAGACCGTCCTGGCCGAAAAGCTCGTCACCATGATCGACCGTGGGGACACCACTACCCGCGAACGCGACTTCGCCGACGTCGTTATGTTAATTGGCCATCACGTCATCGATGCGGCTCGGCTGTTGGCGGCGGTGACCGCCACGGCCGCATACCGCGGAACCGAGCTCCGTCCCTTGGCCGAGGTACTCATCACGCTCGGCGGTGACCGCCAGGCGGCCGCCTGGGAGCGTTTCCTCGCCCGTGCCGGGCTGGCCAGCGATCTACCACCGAATTACGAGGATGCGATCCGTCGCAACCCGCCTCCGCCGGTGGCCTCCAGTGACACTGTGGTCGACAAACGTGCTGGTCAGAGGCGATGTAGGCCACCAACTGCCACTCGGTGACACGACGGGCAACGAACTCATAACCCGGAGGTCGCAGGTTCAAATCCTGCCCTCGCAACCGACGAGAAGCCCCTGGGTCGACCAGGGGCTTCTCCTACGCGCCCGACTGCAGCGCAAGCGCCGGGTGGGTTGCCTGAGGTCGTGAAGCGGGCAGTCCTGACCGTGACTCGAACCCTAGAATTTCCAGCGGGCAAACAGTCAACCCTGCGGGTCGCATGCCCTCGTCTCGATTCTGATCTGTGCGCCGCATTGATTGGTACACTCGCCCGCGCGGGGGTCTGCCGATTCCGATCGGAAGCGAGGAGCAGTGACGATTC
>WHTC01000002.1 GCA_009379795.1 Nitriliruptorales bacterium
GAGGAGGAGCCGCAGAACAATGCAGTAGACCGAACGGGCGAGCGCAGCGAAGGATCGGGCTCGGGACCGAGCTAGGGTCGGCCCGTGACCGTGCTGCGGCGGGCCTGGCTGCCCACCCTGTTGTGCTGCCTCACACTGCTGATTGGGTGGTGGTCCAAAGCCAGGTGCCTGGGCGACGGGACCTGGACCGGCGCCGAGCAGTACCTGCAGTGGTGCTACACGGACGTGTTCCCGCTGTGGACGGTAGAGCGTCTCGACGAGGGCGCGGTCCCCTACTTCGACCATCCCGTCGAGTACCCGGTGCTGACGGGACTGCAGATGTGGTTGGGCCAGCAGGTGGCGCAGGCGTTCCCGCCCGACCTCGGCGCACGCGCCTTCTTTCACGTCACGGCCCTGATGAATGCGGTGCTATCGCTGGCCGTGCTCGGGTTGCTGGCGCTCGCGGGCCTGCCCGCCCGCAGACGGCTGTGGTGGGCGCTTGCGCCGCCGCTGGCTGTGTACGCGTTCCTCAACTGGGATCCCCTCGCGGTCGCGCTGATGGTCGGCGCGATCCTGGCCCACCTGCGCGATCGCGACCTGGAAGCGGGAGCGCTTGCCGGGCTCGGCGTGGCGGCCAAGCTGATCCCGGGGGTGGTGATCCCGTTGATTCTGGCCGCTCGGCTGGCTCAGGGCCGCAGCCAGGATGCCCTCCGGCACCTGTTCGCCGCCGCTGGGGTCTGGCTGGTGGTCAACCTGCCGGTCGCCGTGCTCGTCCCCGAGAGCTGGAGTCGCTTCTTCGTGTTGAACCGGGAGCGGCCAGCCAACTTCGACAGCCTGTGGTACCTCGCCGAACAGGTGCGTGGAGCGGCCTTCCCGGTCGCCGGCATCAATCTGGCGTCTGCCTTGCTGCTGCTCGGCGGGTGGCTGGTGATCGCGGCGGTCGGCATGCGCCGCCGTGATCCCTCGGAATGGTGGGCGCTCGCGCTTCCGGCGCTGTGCTGGTTCCTGGTCACCAACAAGGTGTATTCGCCGCAGTACACGCTGTGGATCCTGCCGCTGGCGGCGCTGTCGCTGCGGCGACCGGCGCCCTATCTCGGGTTCGTCCTGGCCGACGTGACGGTCTACCTGGTGGAGTTTCCCTTCCTCGGCGGGCTCCAGGGCGCCGCGCCCGCACCCACTTATGGCCTGCTGGCCGTCACGCTGCTGATGCGCGCGGGGATGCTGCTGTGGATCGCTGTGGAATCCACGCTTGACCATGATGAGACGCTGACCGCCGCGGCTGGGCCGAAGGCGCGACTCCGGCAGGTCGGCCGGGCTCAGCCGGCGTAGGCGCGCCCCAGCAGGAAGCTCTCCACCAGGTGGTTCCAGCCACATACCAGGCAACACTCGACCACGTATGCGGTAAAGGAACCGTGCGAGCGCGCCAGATCGTCGAGTTCCTGTCGGGTCCACACCACCTGCCCGGACTTGCGCTTGAGGTCGTCGCCGAACGCGTAGGTCACCAGGCGCAGCGTGTCCGCTTCGTCGAGAGGCACGTCAGCCCGGTCGTCGGCCAGGCGGCAGATCGGACAGGTGCGGTGGGTGCCAGCGCCGCCGTAGCGCGCAGCCCTGAGCAGTTCGGGATGGGCGTCACAGACGTCCTGCACCGAGACTGAACCCCGCGTGACCTCGCGCACCAGGGCCCGTTTGGCCATCCGGTAGTCGATGAAGCCTCTCATGGCTCCGGAAGTGTAGGCCCGCGTTCCGCCCTTCTGCCGGGTTGCCGCGGGCACGGGCTGCTGTATCATGTCGATATGTCGCGGCGGCACATCGGGGCGATGCATCGGGGCGATGCATCCGGTGCTCGCCATCTGCCGTGCGGTGACCAGCTCCGCCATCCACCTTCGGAGGCCCACGCGTGCTCGACCTCGCCATCCTCGGACTGCTGAAAGAGCGGCCCATGCATGGTTACGAGCTCCGGAAGCAGCTGTCCCAAAAGCTGGGCTTGTTCTGGACCGTCTCCTTCGGGTCGCTGTATCCGACGTTGAAGAAGCTGGAACGACGCCGGGTGGTGGAGAAGGCCACGCGGGATGAGAAGACCCCGCGCAGACGGCAGGTCTACGCGATCACGCCGCAGGGGGAGCGGGAGTTCATCGACCTGCTGGCGGGCGGGACCAGCTCAAGTTGGGAAGAGGAGAAATTTCCTCTCAGACTCGCGTTCTTCCGGTACCTGCGGCCAGAGACCCGGATCCGCCTTCTTGAGCGTCGCAAGCTGTATCTGGAGGACAAGCTTGACATCGGGCGTGCATCCCTGAAGCGGGCGAGTCGAGGACGAGCAGACAGTTACACCCTCTCACTCATGCGTCACGGGCTGGACACCACTGAACGCGACGTCGCCTGGTTGGACGAGCTCATCGCGACCGAGCGCCGGCTGCCCGCGCAGGCGGACGACCAACCGGTCACCGCAGACGATCCCGAAGAGCCCGACTCCCAGAACCCCGCACCGCAAGATGACCAGCACACGCCATCGGAGGAGTTGCAATCCCAGTGACAGCCATGCGTGGAGGGGCACCGATGTCACACCCCAACGGAGAGACGGCGACGAGCCTGAACCCGCCCTCAAGCGGCCGCAGCGTGCGTGTCGCGATCGTGGGTGTCGGCAACTGTGCAAGCTCGCTGGTACAGGGTGTGGAGTACTACCGTGACGCCGACCCGGCCACCCGGGTGCCCGGGCTCATGCACGTGGAGCTGGCGGGCTACCACGTTCGTGACCTGGAGTTCGTCGCCGCCTTCGACGTGGACGCCAAAAAGGTCGGCCGGGATCTGGCCGAGGCGATCGTGGCGCCGCCGAACAACACCCTGCAGTTCGCCGAGGTGCCCCCGCTCGGCGTGGAGGTCCAGCGCGGCCCCACGTTCGACGGCTTTGGCGAGTACTACCGCCAGTTGTGCCAGGAGAGCGACGCCGAACCGGTCGATGTGGCCGCCGAACTGCGGAGCACGCGCGCCGACGTGCTTGTGTGCTACCTGCCCGTGGGCAGCGAGCATGCCGCGCGGTACTACGCGCGGGCCGCGCTCGAAGCCGGCGTGGCGTTCGTGAACTGCCTCCCGGTGTTCATCGCCAGCGACCCCGCCTGGGCGCAGCGCTTCAGCGAGGCCGGTGTCCCCATCGTGGGCGACGACATCAAGTCGCAGGTGGGCGCCACGATCACCCACCGGATCCTGACCCGTCTGTTCGAGGATCGTGGTGCGGCCATCGACCGCACCTACCAGTTGAACTTCGGCGGGAACATGGACTTCATGAACATGCTGGAACGCAGCCGGCTGACCTCGAAAAAGGTGTCCAAGACACAGTCGGTCACGTCCCAGATGGGCTCCTCCATGGCGGATGACAACATCCACATCGGCCCCAGCGACCACGTGCCGTGGCTGGAGGACCGCAAGTGGGCCTACATCCGCATGGAGGGCCGTAACTTCGGCGACGTCCCGCTGAACATCGAGCTGAAGCTGGAAGTCTGGGATTCTCCGAACTCCGCCGGTGTGGTCATCGATGCGGTGCGCTGCGCCAAGGTGGCGCTTGACCGTGGCATCGGGGGGCCACTGCTCGGACCGTCGAGCTACTTCATGAAGTCTCCGCCGGCGCAGTTCGCCGATGACGTGTGCCACCGCATGGTCGAGGAATTCATCGCGGCCGGTGCCAAACCGTCGGCGCCAGGCGGCGGTGACGCCTCGGATGACACCGGTAAGGCCACGCCCGAGCGCCAGCCCGCCTGACGCTGCGCTCCCGCCAGGCGGAGGCGCGCCCCCAGCGCGTCGCCGATCGCGGCACTCGCCAGCCCCGCCGAGCATGCGTTCGTACAGGCGTGGCCGGTCCAGCGTCACTGATCCTGGTTGCGGAGCATGATGGCGGCGCGCAGCAGGTGGTCCCAGAGCATCTCATCGAGCTCAGGCGGCAGGGCCAGCCCGTCGAGGGCGGCGCGCATGTGCCGCAACCACGCGTCACGTTCGGCCTCGCCGATCGCGAAGGGAGCGTGGCGCATCTGGAGCCGGGGATGGCCGCGCTGCTGTGAATACGTGTTCGGGCCGCCCCAGTACTGGATCAGGAACCCCCGGAGTCGCTCCTCCGCCCGGCTGAGGTCCTCTTCCGGGTACAGCGGCCGCAGCACCGGGTCCTCGGCAACCGCGGCGTAGAAGTCCGCCACCAGCTTGCGGAAGGCCGGCTCCCCGCCGACCGCCTCGTAGACCGTTGTCTGCTCCACAGGGCCCCATCCTCGCAGGCTCCACCCCGATTCACAGGTCTGTGCCGGGTCCGCGGGGCCGACCATGCCGTTGTCGACCCGGGCGCTCACCTGGTACACAGCAACCTGCCAACATGGGGAGGTGCGGTCATGACCCAGACGGTCCCCAGCGCCACGGCCGGCGGCATCCTGCATCGGGGCCTGCTCATCGGCGGGGAGGAGGTCGACGCCGCGTCCGGCGACGTTCTGCACGTCATCAATCCGGCAACGGGCGACGAGATCGCTCAGGTCGCCTGTGCCGGCCCCGGGGACATCGACCGGGCGGTGCAAGCGGCCGGAGGTGCGTTCGAATCCGGTGCCTGGAGCGAGATGCCCATCGCGAGGCGCGCGCGGATCCTCCACACCTTCGCCGACGGCATCGAGCGGCGGATGCAGGAGCTGTACCACCTGGAGACCGTGAACAACGGCCGGCCGGTGACGGAGACCAGGGCGCAGATCACGCGCCTGGGAGAGTGGTACCGCTACAACGCCGCACTGCTGTTGGCCGACCGCGACGCGGTCGTGCCGATGCCAGGCCCCTACCACTCGTACACGAGTCGCTTCCCGCTGGGCGTCGTCGGCATCCTGAGCTCCTTCAACCACCCGCTGATGATCGCCTCCAAGAGCCTCGCGCCCGCGCTGGCCACCGGGAACTGCGTGGTGCTCAAACCCTCGGAGCAGACACCGCTCACTGCCCTCGTGCTGGGCGATATCGCCGCCGAGGCCGGGTTCCCGCCCGGCGTGCTCAACGTCGTTCCCGGGCTGGGCCCGGAAGCCGGGGCCGCGCTGTGCTCGCATCCCCAGGTGGCGAAGATCACCTTCACCGGAGGGACCGAACCGGGGCGCGCGATCGCGCTCGCCGCAGCGGAACGCTTCGCAAAGGCGACGCTGGAGTTGGGCGGCAAGACGCCAGTGCTGGTGTTCGCCGATGCGCCGATCGACCAGGCGGCCGACGGTGCGGCCTTCGGCGGGTTCATCGGAGCGGGGCAGACCTGCATCGCCGGCACCCGCATCCTCGTGCAGAACGAGATCCACGACCAATTCGTGGACGCGCTGGTGCAGCGGGCGCGGGCGATCCGGATCGGCGACCCTGCAGACCCGGCCACGCAACTCGGACCGGTGATCTCGCGCAAGGCCCAGCAGCGCATCCTCGACTATGTGCGCCTCGGCGAGACCGAGGGCGCACGGGTCGCGACCGGCGGTCACGCCGCCGAGGTGCCCGGCCTGGAGCACGGGACGTTCGTCGAGCCCACCGTCCTGGTCGGCGTGCGCAACGACATGCGCGTCGCCCAGGAGGAGATCTTCGGACCGGTCGTGGTGGTGCTCGGATTCCGGGACGAGGCCGATGCGATCGCCCAGGCCAACGACTCGCCATACGGCCTTGGCTCGGCGATCTGGACGCGCGACGTCGCCCGGGCGCATCGCGTTGCGGGCCGGCTCCAGCACGGGATCGTCTGGGTGAACGACCATCACCGGCTCGATCCGTCGTCGCCGTGGGGTGGGGTGCGGGCCAGTGGCATCGGCCGCGAGGGCGGCTGGGAGTCCTTCCACGATTTCACGCACGTCCGGGCCGTCACGATGCGCATCGCCGAGGAACCCGTGGACTGGTACGGCGGAGTGGCCACGGAGCGGCTGAACTGATGGGGGCGGCGCTGCCTGAGCGCCTGGAGGTCACCGTCGAGGACGGCGTGGTCTCGGTCACCATCGACCGCGGCGATGGCAACCTGCTCACCATGCAGATGTGCCGAGCGCTCACTCGCCTGCTGGAGGAACCGCCGGAGGGCGCGCACGTCCTACGCCTGTCCGCGCGCGGTCCGGCCTTCTGCCTGGGTCGCGAGCGGGCGGGCGAGACGACCGAGGATCTGCGGGACGAAGTCCGTGCCCTGATCGGGTTGAACCGCGCGTTGGGGACGTCCCCGCTGGTCAGCGTCGCGGCTGTGTCCGGTGACGCCGCCGGGTTCGGCGTGGGACTCGCGGCACTGTGCGACGTCGCGGTGGCGGCGCCTCAGGCCCTCCTGTCCTTCCCCGAGGTGACCATCGACCTTGCTCCGGCGGTCGTCCTGGCGTGGCTGCCGCGGATCGTCGGGCGGCGGCAGGCCTTCCTGCTGACCGCCACCGGTGCGCCGATCAGCGCCGTGCGGGCGACGGAACTTGGTCTGTTGACCGCAGTAGCACCCTCTGCCGAGGCTCTCCCGGAGGTCGTGGACGAGCATGTCGCCGCCCTGCGCGCCCGTTCACCGCGTGTCCACCGCGAGATCCGCTCGTTCCTGGCCGCTGCCGATGGCGCTTCTCCAGAAATCGTCGAAGCGCTCGCCGAGGAACGCCTGATCATTGGGTCGCTCGCCCGACGCAGGCACTGATTGCCGTCATGTGAGGCTCACCCGGCGAGGTCCCAGGGCATCGCCCCGGACAGGTTGGCGATCTGCAGTGCGAGGTAAGCTACACCGGCCGCCAGACAGGCCCAGCCGAAGACCTTGCCGAACCTCGAAGAGGGCAGCGGGCGCATGAACGTCCGCGTCTTGTGCGCGCCGTAGCCGCGGATATCCAGCGCCATCGCCTGGGTCTGCCCGTTGCGCAGGCCGAGCACGAGCATCGCGAAGGCCAGGTGCTTCATCCGCTCCCACTTGCGCCGCAGCCAGCTCAGATCCTGTCCCAGGTCCCGGATACGTTGGGTGGTGGAGATGTCGCGAGCGAGTTGCACGAAGGTGGGGAACAAGACCAACCCGAGGACCGGTGCGTGCACCATCCGGTAGTCCAGCCCCTTGCGCGAGAAGTTGTGCACCAAGTCGCTGGGATGGGTGGTGAAGGCGAAGGTCAAGCCGGAGATGCCGATCGCCAGAAAACGCAGGGCGAGCAGGGCACCGAAGCCGAGCGCCGCCCAGGTCAGATCCTTGATCGGGGTGCGAAGCGCGATCTCGTCGGACCCCGCCGTCACCTGGCCACCGTAGAAGAAGGGGAAGACCAAGGCCAGGATCAGGATGAACGGCAGGATCACCTTGCCCAACTGCCAGTAGGCGCGGAGCGACACGCCAGACAGGAAGGTCGCGCAGAACAGGGTGAACAGGAACAGGCCCAGTCCCACCCACAGGCTTGAGTTGAAGATGGCGACCAGGGACACCGCGACGATGAAGAGCGTCTTGGCGAACGGGTCCATCCGGTGGAAGGCGGAGTCCGCGTCCCTATAGGAGAGTTCGAAAGTGTCCATGGAGCAGCTCCTGGATACGGGTCCCCACCTCACTGGTGCTGAGGACATGCTCGCCCAGCAACTGGTACGAGAAGTCGAAGATCGGCGGGGCCTTCAGTCGCGCGTTGGAGAGCACCTCGGGTGACGAGAACAGCTCCAGCGGGGTCCCGTCGAAGATGATCTCGCCCCGGCTCACCACGGCGGAGCGGTCGGCGTACTCCGCCACCAGACGCATGTCGTGGGTGATGAAGGTGACGGCGGCCCCGTTGTCGGCCAGCGCGCGCAACAACTGCATGAGCCGCTGGGCCTGCTCGTAGTCCTGACCGAAGGTGGGTTCGTCGAGGATCACAACCTCTGGATCGGTGATGACCATGCAGGCGACGGATAAGCGGCGCTTCTGCCCGTGACTCAGGACGTAGGGGCTCGCGTCAGCGCGCTCCGACAGGCGCACCCTGTCGAGGAAGAACTGGACGCGCTCGTCGATCTCCTGCTTGGGGAGCTTGAGAGCCTTGAGCCCGTGCGCCATCTCGTCCGTCACGTTGGAGCGGATGAACTGCTTCTCCGGCACCTGGAAGATATGCGCCACCCGCTTTGCGAGGGTGGCGAACTTGTAGCGGGTGGTCGGCTTGCCCTCGACGAGCACCTCACCACGGGTGGGCTTCAGCAGGCCGTTGAGGTGAGAGGCGAGCGTGGACTTGCCTGACCCGTTCTGTCCGAGGATCGCCAGCAGTTCTCCACGACGAATCTCGAGATTGATGCCGCACAGGACATCGGGCTTGGTCGGGTAGGAGAAGTGGACGTCACGGACCTCGACGACGACTTCACCACGCGTACGATGCTCGGTAGGTATCGTGTCGGCTCCGGGGGGAGCGACAGCGCCCTCCCCCGGTGGCGACGGTGAGGTACCCACGCTGTCGCGGGCCAGGGTGCGCACGCTCGACACCAACTCTTCGCCGGTGAGCGGCACTTCGGGCAGCGGAATCCCAGCCTGTTCAAGCTGGAGCCCGACCGTCGATGCCTGCGATACCCACAAACCCATGCGGTCGCGGACGTCCAGCCCATGGAGCGCGAGGAACTCGCGGGGCAGGTACGGTCCGTCGACCTTCTTGCCGTCCACGAGCAGGACGTGGTCGGCCTGGTGAAAGACCTCATCGACCTCGTGCTCGACGATCATCATGGTGATGTCGAGCCTCTCCCGGACACGCGCGACCGCCTCGAGCACCTCGCTGGTGCCCACGGGGTCGAGGTTGGAGGTGGGCTCGTCGAGGATCAGCACGCTGGGTTCCATGGCGAGCATCGCCGCGAGCGCCACCCGTTGCTTCTCGCCGCCCGACAGCTTGTTCGTCGCCCGCTGCCGGAAACCTCTCAGCCCCACCAGGTCCAGGGCCCGGTCGATCAGTGGGGAGATCTGCGGCGCCGGCACGAGGTAGTTCTCTAGTGCGAACCCCACTTCTTCCTCGACCGTCAGGGTGACGATCTGGTCCTCGGGATTCTGGAAGAGCATGTTGACCGTCTTGAACCGCCGCCCCCGGTCCAGCTCCCGCCGGTTGACCAGCCCTGACTCGGGATGGTTGACCAGGATGCGGCCCTGGTTCCAGCCGCCGAAGAAGTCAGGGTAGATCCCTACGAGGTTGAGGGCGAGTGTCGACTTCCCGGAGCCGCTGGGACCCAGGATGAGGACGAACTCGCCCTTGCCGACCTCGAAGGAGACGTCGTTCAGGGTCAGGGCCCGTTCACCGTCGGTGCCCTTGTACCAGAAGCTGTAGTTCTCGACGACGAGGGCTGGTTCAGCCATGAAGGCGACTCAGGTGGGCTGGTGACTCAGGCGTATTGCTGAGTGCCCAGTGCGGGCGGCTCGTCTACCGAGGGCACGCCCGCTCGTTCGAGCCCGATCCCCAGGTAGCGGGCCACGACACCCCACACGAGACCGCCGAGGAAGCCCAGGACGATGGAGATGATGCCCCAGAACGCCCCCTCCGAGAGCTCGAAGCCGCCGAGGATCGTGAAGAGCGCCACCTGGTTGAGCCCGCTCGCCACGGCACTGGCCAGCGCGAACAGCATGTTCCCGCCGCGCCACCGGAGTGCGGCGAAGGTCGCGACCGCGCCGAGGGACGGGAAGATGGCGTACCACAGCAGGATCGGCCCGTCGGGGTCGCCGAAGAACCAGCGAACGAGGGCCGTGACGATCGCGGCGAGAAGGATGACGCCGGCGCGCTTGCGGAGGTAGGCACCGGCGAAGTACAGGATCCAGGTCGTGCCGTTGTAGATCGCGTAGAAGGCGAAGCCCGCGGCTCCGGCCAGCCAGACGGTGCGTTCGAGGAAGCCGAGCGCACCGACGATCTCGATCGCCGCTTGGATGATGCCCAGGAGAACCGCAGTGACGATGTCCAGGGTGTTGAGCTGCAGATCAGTCCTCCAGCGGTAGCTGCGCCTGCGGGGAACGGGTGAGGCACTTGCATCCATGGGTCAGCTCCGGGGTAGAGCACCGGGAAGCCGAACTGATCCGGCCGATAGATACACACTGCAATATGTACTATCGGCAGTCAAGGGAAGGTTCTACCTGCCCGGTCACGGATCACCCATGCCAGGAAGCTGATTCAGACCAGCGGCGGCTGGGCCCGGCGCTGCTAGCATTGCCGTCATGAACATTGAGCGATTCACACTCAAGTCTAGTGAGGCGCTGCAAGCCGCCGTGAGCCTCGCGTCGCAGCGGGGGAACCCGGAGGTGGTGCCCGCGCATGTCCTGCACGCCCTGCTCGGCCAGTCGGAGGGTCCTGTCTACCCGATCCTCGGCCGGCTTGGTGTGACGCCGGCGACGCTGCGGGCGGCGGTCGAGGAGGGGCTCGGCCGCGTCCCCGCGGCCATGGGCTCCACCGGCCAACCCGGCCTCTCGCGACCGCTGGTCACCGTGCTCGACGACGCGCAGGCCCGGGCCGGCGCGCTGGGCGATGACTACACCTCCACCGAGCACCTGCTGCTCGCCTTGTCGGAGAGCCGCGACGCGGCCGGGAAGGTGCTGCGCGACGCCGGCGTGTCAGGAGACGCGCTGCTCGGCGCGCTCCGTGAGGTGCGCGGCAACCAGCGCGTGACCTCCCAGACGCCCGAGTCGACCTACGAGGCGCTGGAGCGTTACGCGATCGACCTGACCGCACGCGCCCGTGAGGGTGAGCTCGACCCGGTCATCGGCCGCGACGAGGAGATCAGGCGGGTCATCCAGGTGCTCTCCCGGCGAACCAAGAACAATCCGGTGTTGATCGGCGACCCTGGTGTCGGCAAGACCGCCGTCGTCGAGGGACTGGCCCAGCGCATCGTCGCCGGCGACGTCCCGGAGAGCCTGAAGGACCGCCGCGTGGTCGGGCTCGACCTGGGCGCCATGATCGCCGGGGCCAAGTACCGCGGCGAGTTCGAGGAGCGCTTCAAGGCGGTCCTCACCGAGATCGAGGCCGCCGAGGGTCGCATCATCACCTTCGTCGATGAGTTGCACACCATCGTCGGGGCCGGTCAGGCCGAAGGTGCGATGGATGCGGGCAACATGCTCAAACCCATGCTGGCCCGCGGCCGGCTGCGCATGATCGGAGCGACCACGCTCGAGGAGTACCGCGACGTCGAGAAGGACAAGGCGCTGGAGCGGCGCTTCCAGCCGGTCTTCGTCGGCGAGCCGAGCGTTGCCGACACCGTGGCCATCCTGCGAGGCCTGAAGGAGCGCTACGAGGTCCATCACGGCGTGCGCATCACCGATTCGGCCCTCGTGGCCGCCGCGCGGTTGTCGGATCGCTACTTGACCGACCGGTTCCTGCCGGACAAGGCGATCGATCTGATCGATGAGGCGACCAGCCGTCTGCGCATCGAGATCGACTCGATGCCTTCCGAGATCGACGTGCTCGACCGTCGTGCCAAGCAGTTGGAGATCGAGAAGGCCGCCATCGACGGCGAGGACACCGAGGATCCGGGGGCGCACGAGCGCCTGCGCGAGATCGAGAGCGACCTCGAATCCCTGCGGGGCGAGCTGGCCACGCTGACCGCTCACTGGGAGGCCGAGAAGGCGGCGATCGAACGCATCCGCGCGCTGAAATCACAGATCGAGGGCGCCCGCGAAGAAGCCGAGCGCGCCGAGCGCGACGGTCAACTGCAGCGCGCCGCGGAGCTGCGCTACGGCAGGATCCCGACCGCCGAGCGCGACCTGGAGCAGGCCAACCAGGCACTCGCCGAGCTGCAGGCCTCGCAGCGCATGCTGAAGGAGGAGGTCGACGCCGAGGACGTCGCCGAGGTCGTCTCCAAATGGACAGGCGTACCCGTCTCCCGTCTGATGGAGGGCGAGCGCGACAAGCTCGTGCACCTGGAGGGGCTCCTCCACGACCGCGTGGTGGGCCAGGACGAGGCGGTCAAGGCGGTCGCGGACGCGGTGCGGCGCTCGCGCGCCGGCCTGGCCGACCCCAACCGGCCTGTTGGCTCGTTTCTGTTCCTCGGCCCGACCGGTGTCGGCAAGACCGAGTTGGCGCGGGCCCTGGCGGGGTTCCTGTTCGACGACGAGCGGGCGATGATCCGCCTGGACATGGGCGAGTACGGCGAGCGGCACACGGTGTCACGGCTGGTGGGGGCGCCTCCAGGGTACGTGGGGTACGAGGAGGGCGGCCAGCTCACCGAGCCGGTTCGTCGCCGACCGTACTCGGTCATCCTGCTCGACGAAGTCGAAAAGGCGCATCCGGAGGTGTTCAACACCCTCCTGCAGGTTCTCGACGACGGTCGGCTGACGGACGGGCAGGGCCACACGGTGGACTTTCGCAACACCGTGGTGATCATGACGTCCAACCTCGGCAGCACCTTCATCCTCGACCCGACTGAGTCCGACGCGGTCATCCGCGAGCGGGTCATGGCCGCGGTACGCGAGCACTTCAAGCCGGAGTTCCTGAACCGGCTGGACGAGATCCTGATCTTCACGCGGCTGTCGCAGGCGGACCTGCGGCGGATCGTCGAGGTGCAGCTGCGGCTGGTCCAGGAGCGCTTCGCCCAGCGTGACCTCACGCTGGAGGTGACCGACGCGGCCAAGGACTGGCTGGCCGAGCGCGGCTACGACCCGATCTACGGGGCGCGTCCGCTGAAGCGCGTGCTGCGCAAGGAGTTGGAGGACCGCGTGGCGCTTGCGCTGCTCGAAGGCCGCATCAGCGAAGGCTCCAAGGTCAAGGTCGACGTCAGCCTGGACGACCAGCTCCTGATCAGCTGAGGCTTCGACCGACGTCAATCTCTACGAGCGCTACGGGCTCGAGATCGTCGCCGAGGGCCAGGTGCCTTACGGCGAGGCCGCGCCCTCTGTCCAGGCTCGACCCCTCGGCCGGTGCGGTGCACCGGTAGCCTCGGCAGCAGCAGGAGCGACGGGCGGGAGGGAATGCGTGGTATCCGACTTCGACCGGGACACCATCGCTGAGGCGCAGGGCGATGGGCTGTACAAGGCCGAGATCAGCGGCAACTGGTCCGTCGGGGGCAAGCCCAACGGCGGATACCTCACGGCGCTGATCGCGCGCACCGCAGGCGACACGCTGGCCCACCCGGACCCGCTGAGCATCACCGCACACTTCCTGCGCGCCCCCACACCGGGCCCGGCCAGCCTGGACGTCGAGATGATCCGCTCCGGCCGGGCGCACGCCAACGTTGCCGCAGGGTTGCACCAGGACGACGGCGAGTGTGTCCGCATGCTCGGGGTGTTCGGCAACCTCGCCGCCGTGGACGGCCCCACCGCAGTCGACGCGCAACCCGTCGAACTCGCACCGCTGGAGCAGTGCGTCCCCGCTCAAGGCACGCTGCCGGGCGGCGTCGAAGTGACGCTCACCCGGCAGTTCGACAGCCGCTATGACCCGCGCACGATCGGGTGGGCGCGCGGCGAGCCCTCGGGGCGGGCGCATATAGGCGCATGGGTGCGCTTTGCGGACGGCCGCGAGCCGGACCTGTGGTCGTTGCTGCTCGTGGTCGACGCGCTGCCGCCCACGGTGTTCGACCTCGGCTTGAGCGGCTGGGTCCCCACGCTTGAGCTTACGACCCACCTGCGTGCCCGCCCCGCGGCGGGCTGGCTTCGGGTGTGGGTCCGCACGCGGTTCCTGATCGGCGGGTACCTGGAGGAGGACGCGGAGGTCTGGGACAGCGAGGACAAACTGGTCGCGATGTCCCGGCAACTGGCCATTGTTCCCCGAGGCGGGTGAGCGCATTGCCGGACCTCCCGGCCCTGGACGCCAGCCCGGCCAGCACCGCGGGCCGAGGCGAAGGACAGCCAGGAACAGGGGTCTCCATCCCGGGGGCGGTGGGCCACCCCACCCTGCGCTCCAGACGCCCGTACGATCGCCCTCATGGACGACGGCAGCCTCCACCTCGCCACGGTTGTGGTGTCCGCCGGCCGCGGAGCGCGGCGGCCCGGTGATCCGTTCACGACGCCCGTCACCTTCGCGAGCGTCTTTCGCGCCGGCGGTGAGATTGCCTACGGCCGGGAGGGCAACCCGACCTGGGAGGCGCTTGAGGAAGCGCTTGGATTGCTGGAGGGCGGGCGGGCGCTCGCGTTCGCCTCCGGCATCGCGGCGATCGCCGCGGTCCTGGAGGAACTGCCCCCCGCAGCCGTCGTGGTCGCACCGCGCAACGGCTACTCCGGCATGAGGGCGCTCCTGGTTGACGCGGAGCGCCGCTGCCGCCTCCGTGACAACATGCTGGCGACGCCACTCGTGCAGCGGCCATTGGAGCACGGTGCCGACCTGGTCGTGCACTCGATCACCAAGTTCCTGGCCGGTCACTCCGACGTCGTTCTCGGTGCGGTCATCACCCCCGACCCAACGTGGCGTGAACGGTTGCACCGTCGTCGCACGATCACCGGCGCGATCCCGGGGCCGATGGAAGCCTTTCTCGCGCTGCGGGGGATGCGCACGCTCGATCTGCGCATGGAGCGGGCGCAGCGCACCGCCGGTGAGTTGGCCCACCGCCTGGCCGCGCACCCGGCGATCCGCCGGGTGCGGTACCCGGGGCTGGCCGAGGATCCCGGGCACGAGCGGGCCGCTCGGCAGATGCGGGGCTTTGGCGCGTTGCTGTCGGTGGAGGTGGTGGGCGGCCGCGCCGCCGCGGACGCCGTCTGCGACGCGGTCCGCCTGCTGGTCCCCGCGACCAGTCTGGGTGGCGTTGAGACGTCGCTGGAGCGGCGCAACCGCTGGCCGGGAGAGGAGGCGGTCCCCACGGCGCTCCTGCGCATCAGCGTGGGCTGCGAGCACATCGACGACCTGTGGCAGGACCTGCAGGCGGGCTTGTCGGCCGCCATCGCTGTGGCGTGCCGGCCCCCTGCGGAGGGGTATGGATGACGTTGCTCGCCTGGCAGCGTGCCGGCACGCCGGCATCCCCCCGCCCCACGGCGGTGCTGATCCACGGCTGGGCAGGCCACAGTTCGGAGTGGGAGACGGCGGGCTGGGCGGCGGGTCTGTCGGGCGCGGGCTTCGATGTCCTGGTCCCGGATCTGCCGGGGCATGCGGCGAGCGCCGAGGTGCGCATCCCCGGCGATGCCGCCCCGGCAGCGTGGACCGCGCAGGCCATGCTGACCGATCTGGACCGGCTCCACGTGAAACAGATCGCCGTGGTGGCCTATGCCGACGCGTGCCCGGTCGCCGGCCATCTGCTCGTGCGTGCGCCCCAGGCGATCGACCGCGCGGTGTTCATCGGCTGCGACGACCGGGTGCTGCACCCCCAGGCTTCCGAAGCGGCACGAGCGCTCCGCGACCCCGACGCGCGGGTGTGGCACCTCGAGGCGGCCGAACTGGTCCGCCAGGCGCGCGCCGATCCCCGCCACGACGTCGGCAGCCTGGCGCGCTGGCTGGAGGAGAACTCCTGGCCCGCGGCGCCCCGCCTGGGCGCCTTGAGCCTCCCGGTGCTGTTCGCCGTGGGCACCGAGGACTCGCACCGGGCGCGGGCGCCGCGCCTGGCGGCGCTGTTCGCCGACGCGCGCCTGGTCACCGCCCCCGGGGACGACCGCAGCGTGCTGTCGGCCGCCGCCCTGGTGAACACGGTTGTCGGCTTTCTACAGGACGGCGGGAGCGGGGTCGACGACGAGCCGTGATAGTGATGGGTGATCGGGCCCGGCGACTGGCCCATCTCAACGAGGGAGACGATACGCGTGGCGGTTGCGGGTGCGCCCCGTCCCCGGTCCCGGCGCCGCGGGCGCGTGGGATTACCGCTGGTGGCGGCGCTCGTGCTGGCGGCCGCGGTCCTGATCGTCCAGGCGTGGTGGGCCGCAAGGGGGGTGAGCCTGCCGACCGGACCGGGTTACACGGTTGATCTTACGGTCGCGCCCTACGGCCAGAGGATCGAGGAGACGCCAGGCGCGGTCATCGAGTTGGTGATGCTCGGCGACTCGACGGTCGCGGGGGTCGGCTCACCGACCGCTGCGGAAAGCCTGCCGGCGCTGGTCGCCCAGCGGGTGGCGGACCGCCTGGGCCGCGCGGTCCACGTCGTGGGGTACGGCGTCTCCGGTGCGTGCACCGACGTGGTCAGGGCGGAGCAGGTTCCGCTCATGCTTGATACCGGTGTCGATGTCGTGGTGATCGTGGTCGGGTCGAACGACGTCAGCCATCTGACGCCCGTGTGGAATATGCGGAGCCGTACCCAGGATCTGCTGGAGGCGGCGCGCAGCCAGTCGGGGGCGCCGGTGGTGCTCGGAGGGATCCCGCAGTTCCGCACAGTGCCCAGGCTGCAGCAGCCGTTGCGCTTCGTGACCGGGGTCTACGCCAACGCCTTGCGCGAACCCCAACGGGCGGCCGCCGCCTCGGACCTGCCGGTGCGGTACGTCGACATCGCCGCCGAGGCCAGCCCGCGGTTCGTCGGCCGGCCGGAGTCGATGTCCGCTGACGGCTACCACCCCTCGCCCATGGGGTACGGCTTCTGGGCGGATGCGCTGGCTCCCGCGGTGGCCGCTGCGGCGAGCGACAGCACGGCCGGTGTCGCCTCATGACGCCAAGGCCGGGGGACGGCGGACCGGCGCACCTGCCCGTCGTGGTGGTTGGTGGCGGGCCGGTCGGGGTGACGGCGGCGAGCCTGTTGGGCGCGGCCGGAGTGCCGGCGCTCGTCCTGGAGCGCGAGCGGGACGTCTACCATCTGCCACGGGCAGCGCACCTCGACGACGAGGTCATGCGGATCTTCCAGTCGCTCGGCGTGGCCGAGGAGGTCCTGGTCCACACCCGCCCCATGGCGAGCATGCAGGTGGTCGATGCCAACCGCCGAGTGCTGCTGCGGTTCCCCCGGTCCCGGCACGGCCCCTATGGCTATCCGGCGGCGAACATGTTCCATCAACCAGCGGTCGAGCAGGTGCTGCGCACAGCCGCCACCGAACGCCACGGCGTCACGCTCCGCACAGGTTCGGAAGTCGCGCGGGTGGAGCAGACGGCGGGAGCCGTGCGGGTGCATGCCAGGGAGCGCGACACCAGCAGCGAGTTCGTCATGGACGCGGACTTCGTGCTCGCCTGCGACGGTGCGCGCAGCCCTATCAGGGAGGCTTTGGGGATCGCCCTGCGCGGGCGGCGCTTCTCCCAGCGGTGGCTGGTGCTCGACGCTGTCGTCGAGGGTGGCCTCGCAGGGTTCCCCCACGCGCAGCAGGTCTGCGATCCCCGCCGCCCGGCGACCTACGTCCCGATGGGCGGTCCGCGCTACCGCTGGGAGTTCCAGATGCTCCCCGGTGAGCGCACCGAGGATCTGACGGACCCCCCGGTACTGGCGCGGCTGCTCGCTCCCTGGGTCGAGCGCAGCAGGGTGCGGATCGACCGGACCGCCAGCTACACGTTTCGAGCGGTCGCGGCGGAGCGTTGGCGGGTGGGACGGATCTTCCTGCTGGGCGATGCCGTGCACCAGATGCCGCCCTTTCTGGGGCAGGGCCTGTGCGCGGGGATCCGCGACGCGCACAACCTGGCCTGGAAGCTGGCGCTGGTCGTGGCCGGCCGCGCCGACCCCGCGGTGCTGGACACCTATGAGGGGGAGCGGGCGCCACACGTCGCCGGGATCACCCGGCGTGCGGTGCTGTTCGGCGGCGTCATGCAAGGCGGCGGCCGGGGAGGCCACGGCATGCGCTGGCTGGCCTCACGCGCCGCGCTGGGTGTACCCGGGCTCCGGCGCCTGATCGAGCGACAGCAGGTCCCCGGGCTGCGTCCGGGGCCGCTGCTTCCGGCGGCGGTACGCGGGCCCGGCATGGGGGGCCGCCTGCTGCCCCAACCGGTTGTCATGCTGCCCGACGGCACACCCACCAGGCTCGACCACGTCCTGGGACCGGGCTTCGCGCTGATCGGGTTCGGTAGCGATCCCCTTGGGGACTCGACCCCTGAAGCGCGGGCGGACTGGGAACGGCTGGATGTGCTCCCGGTGACGGTCACGCCGCCCGCGGCGGCCCCCCATGCTCACGCGGTCAACGACGTGACCGGCGTGCTGACGGACTGGGCGGCACGGCACCGCGCGTCGAGCGTTCTCGTACGGCCCGATCGCTACATCTTCGGCGTGGCGGGAACGCATCCCCGAGCCGCGCCGTCCCCGGATCATCTGGCCGTGCTGCTGCGCAGGGCCCTTCGGCGCCCAGCGCAAGGCGAAGCGCCGCCCTTCGGGAGCGGGTCTTTCTACTCGGCCGCGCGGTACACCTCGATGAAGCGCAGGTAGTTCTCGGCGATCTTGCCGGCCGCAACCTCGCGCTCGAGTGACCCGTCGAGGTGGTCCTTCAGCGCGTCCCACCAGATCGAACGGCCGATGGCGAACCCGACGAACCCCTCCACGGGAGCCGCCGCCTGCAGCCACTGGTCGACCTTCGCCTCGTCGGCGCCACGGCCGAGGACCACGCACGCCACTCCATCGCGGCCGCCGCTACGGGCCTGGTCGGCCAGTGTCACGCAGTCAGCCTGGCTCTCCACGCCCTCGATCTTCCAGACATCCGGTTCGATGCCGGCGTCCTGGAACTCGGCGATCGCCCGGCGCATCAGGTCCGGTCGCACCTCGGCGTCGTAGCGGTCGGTGGATCCGTCGACCCTTGCCAGTTGATCTTCCTCGGCGGGGACCAACAGTTCGAACAGGAACTTGCGGTCCCGGTCGTGCAGCCAGTCCGACAGCCGCCTGAGACGATGTATCTGCAGCACGTTCGCCTCGCGGTCCTTCGAGTCCGGGTTGTGCCGCACCAGGACCTTGGAGAAGTCCGGGTCGAAACGCCCGATGTGGTCGCCGAACTCGTCCCCGTACTCGAAGTCGAACACGTCCTGCCCGCTCTTCTCCACCGGCATAGCGAGCTTCAGCCCGTGCTTGCGCGCCTGGATGGGAATGTCCGAGCCGGACTCCTCGTCGACCAGTACCCCCATCACCGAGGGATCCTCGCCTCCTTCTGCGGCGATCACCATGCCGTCGAAGATGACGCTCTTCGCGTCCTCAGTGCGTTTACGGTCGTCAGGGCTCGGGGTGCCGGAGATCCCGAGCATCTTCTTCTGGAATGAACCGCGATGGTCGAACGCCAGGATGTAGAGCTTCCCGTCGTAGCCGAGCGCCATATGTGTCCCCTCCTGATCTTCAATCCCGGTGGTCATGCTAGGCCCGTCGGGCACGCGATGTGGCGTCAGGCCCGCCGCCGCCCGGCCACGGCCCGGTAGATCAGCAACGCGATGATCGAGCCGATGACAGCCCCGAAGAAGGTGTCGGTGCGCTGGAGGGCGAAGCCAGACCCGGTCAGTACTCCCCAGAGGGTGCCGCCCAGGAACGACCCGATGATTCCCAGGAGCATGGTGCCCAACAGACCCATGGGGTCCGGTCCGGGAACCAGGAACCTCGCCAGCGCTCCCGCCAGTAGCCCGACGATCAGAAGGATGATGATGCCCACGAAGGGACCGTCCTTTCGCGAAGGGAAAACGGTCGTCGGTGGATCTACCCGCTGCGGGCTCGCGCCAGTCCGGTTGGCGGCGGCCGCGAGGCAGCCACTACGCTGCGCCAGGAGAGGTCCACGTCCGAGCACAGATGAGGGGACGGCGAGCGGATGGCGGTCATCAAGACGATCGATCTTGTGGGGGTCTCGGGGGACTCCTGGCGGGACGCGGCTCACAAAGCGCTGGAGGAGGCGTCCAAGACCTTGCGGGGCATCGAGGGCTTCGACGTGCTCGACACGTCAGCGGTCGTGCGGGACAACGAGATCGCCGAGTACCAAACCCACATCCGAATCCGTTTCCGCATCGAGCGCTGACCGGCGTTTTTCGACCCGCTCCACAAAGCAGAACCCCTACCCCGCTGCCCTCGGCGCGCCACGGCGCATTTCCGCCGGCCCGCATCAGTAGGGGAAGTACCAAGGAGAGTCATCCGCCTCCTCGACCACGATGGGATAGCGCTCGTCCCACGTCTCTAGCCTCTCCACCGCCACGGCACGGGCCCATCTGTTCATAGTCACCGTAAAGGCGTCTAGGAAGCCCACCTGGCCCAGCAGCATCGGCCAGGCTGGTTCCCACTGGTCGAAGAAGCCGACTTCGGCTGCCCACACGTACGGTTCAGCTTGCACACCAGGGGGTGGAATCAAAGCCATGTTGACTGTCGTGAGTCGTATCAGGCGACTCCGACCGCCGATGCCAATTTCGAGTTCGGGGTCGTCGTGACTTGGGGCTGAGCCCGTGGCTCGCGCAATCCACGGAGCGGCGAGCGTGTGCTCTGACCCGGAGTCGATAAGGCCCAGGGTCCGTTGACTGCCAGACGGACCTTGGACCTCGACGGGGACGATCGGTCTGAGAGGAACGCGTCCAAGTCGCTCCGCCCGTTGCTTTGCCCCGACCGTAAGGTCCTCGGCATAGGCGTACAGCCAGGGGTGGTCTGGACCCACAGCGCTAGCCCAAACCCACCAGTTCCTTGTCGTCCTCGGCGGGGAGTCGCGTGACGTAGGCGCCCGTTATGTCCCGGCGCTGCAAAGCAGCCACTACCTGGTCGGGTGTGGCGCCAGCTTCCACAACCTTGCCGTCCTTGATGGCTACCCACTTCCCAGGGAGCTGCTGGACTGCGTCTGTGAGCTGTACGACTCGCGTTCGCTTCGTGGCCACAAGGCGCCTCCTCCAGAGCTTTCCTGCCCAGCGTCGCATTCAGGCACCTCTCCGTCTAGACCATAGGAGCGGCCGAGGTAGGCGCACGGTATAGGAATTCTCCTAGAATTCCTGGATGCTGGTCCCCTACGGTCCCTCGCCCATCGGCAAGACTCGTCAAGTGGCCATCCCGGCGGCGCTTATGAGAGCCCTCAACCTGAGCGCCGGGACTCCCCTTCGGCTGCTTCTCCGGGCTCGATCGCTGCCTCAGTTGGTCCCGGGTTGGAGCGCTGCAGTTCGATCACCCTGCTGCCCGGCCGCGCGTCGAGCAGCATGTCCGCGATCTGCGGGTGGCAGGTGAACAGCAGCACCTGATGGTCCTCGGCGACCGAGCCGATCGCGGTGGCCATCCCGCGGGCGCGCTCGGGATCGAAGTTCACCAGCACGTCATCCAGGACGAGCGGGAGCGGTGCGGCCTGCGTGGCGAAGTCGGCGGCGAGCCCGAAGCGGATGCACAGATACAACTGCTCGGCGGTGCCCCGGCTGAGTGCGCCGGGGTCCAGGCGCTGCCCGTCGCGGTCGACGACGTCCAGACCGTTCTCGCTGATCACGACCTGCTCGTAGCGCCCGGCGGTCACGCCCGCGAACAGCTCCGACGCCCGGGCGAGGACGGCCGGCTGGCGTTCGCGCTGGTAGCGGTTGAGCGTCTCCAGCACCAGCGAGCGCGCCAGCGTCAGCCGCTGCCATCCCGCGGTCGCGTCTCGCAGCTGCTGGCGCACTCCCTCACGCTCAAGGCCGAGGCCAGGAAGGTCGGTGGACTCTTCGAGCGCCCGGACCTGCTGGTGGGCGTCATGATGCCTCCGGACCGCCTCCTCGCGCTCGGCCTCCAGGCGCACCAGTTCGCCGCGAGCCTGCTCCCGCCTGGCACGCCAGCCGGTGAGATCGCCCTCCGGCAACTCCTCCAGCACCAGGTCGGCCTCGGGGCCCTCGCCGAGACGGTCGCGGATCCGCGCCTCGCCGCGGGTCAGCCGCTGCCACAGCTGGGCCCGTCGGCCCCCGACCCCGATTCGGTGGCGGGCGTCCTCCTCGTCGGCCGCCCCGAGCAGGGTGAACACCTCGTCCCGCGCCTCGATGCGAGCCTTGAGGCGCTGCTCGGCCGCGGACAGCCGGCTCTCGGCGTCCGCGAGGTGGCCCTGCAGGTTGGTCCGGTCCCGACGCAGGGCGGCGTCATCGGTCGTGCGCTCGTGCAGCAGCGTCAGTGCGGAGAGCAGGTCGTCGGGTCCCGCCGGCGTGTCCAGCCCGCTGGTCTGGAGAGCGAACGCCACGCGCTGCTCGAACTTCCGGGTCGTGCGCTCGATCTCACCGGCCTCGGCCTCGGTGGCCTCCAGTTGGCGCACCATGCTGCGGACGCGCTCAACCGAGGAGAAGAAGTCCAGGACGCCTTGCGGGCTGAGCGCCGCGGGCACCCCGTGGTCCACCTTCCAGGTCACCCAGTGCTCGGCTGCCTCCCGGTCGGCGGCCGCCGCCTCCTGGGCATCCGTCCGGAGCTCGGTCAAGTGCCGCTCGGCCGTGCGGCGCGCGGCGCTCGCCTCGGTGAGCGCCCGAGCCAGCCGGTCCGCGTCGCGTCGCGACTCGCGATGCTGGGTGACCAGTGCGCCGCGCTCCTCGACGTCGAGGGGCGCGGGCAGCGGTGGCAGGTCGAGCTGGCGGGCCAGCGTGGCGACCTCCTCGCGGAGCCGGGTGGCCGCCTGCCGTCGCGTTTCGACCTCGCCGGCGGCCTCCCGGGTGTGCTTCTGCATGGCGGCCCGGGCACCGGTCGCCCGGGGGCCGGGGTGCCGCATGACCGGCCGCAGCGCCAGGGCCGCCAGCGCGAGCAGCAAGAACCCCGAGGCGCCGGTGCCCGCGGCCACCACGAGCTGGTCGGTGAGGAAGGCCGAGACCCCGCCCGCGACCAGCAGCAGCCCGAGGACGAGCAGCGCCGGCCGGAGCCAGGCGGGCACCCCTACCAGCGATGATTTGGCGCCCCTCGCGGAGACCCGTAGGTCCTCCAGGGCACGCGCCGCCACATCGTAGCGAGCCGATGCCCAGCCGTGGTCGGTCAGCTTGGCGCGCAGGCGGCGGATGCACGCCTCCTGCTCGTCCAGCCGCTCAGGGCCGGGGATCCCGGAGAAGCGCCGGAGTGCCTCCTGCAGCCGTCGCTCCTCGGCTGCTGCCGTATCCACCTTGGCCCTGGCCCGCTCCACGTCCTCGTCCAGCTGGGCGTGCCGGGCAGCCGCTCGGTCCGCGTCGGCGCCGAGCGCCCGGACCTCTTCGGCGGTTGGGATCGAGCGGTCCAAGCCGGCGGCCCGCTCCCGATCCCACTCCGGCCCCAGCCGGGCCAGCTCCTCATGCAACTCCGCCTGCTCCTGGCGCCGCATGCGCTCCACCTCGCCGCCGCGGGCGAGTGCCCGCTGGTACGCCGAGTGCTCGACGAACAGCGCGTCGGCGTCCTCGGCGACCGCGGCCAGCCGGTTGTCCGGCTGCAGCTGGTCCACCTGTCGCTCGAGCTCTCCCAATTCGTACCGCCGGTCGTCGTAGGCCGTCCGCGCTCCCGCGACCTCGCCGGAGATGCGCTCCAGGCGGGACTCGATGTCCTCGGGCACCTCCTCGACGACCTCGAGGCCGTCCAACTCGCGCCGCGCCTCGGCCGTCTCGGTCCACTCGGGCCACAGATCCAGCAGCGCCGAGGTGCGCTCGACGGCGGCACGTTCCTCGCGCAGCCGGCCCGCGAGCCGTTCCAACTCGCGCGCCCAGTGCCGCTCGGTGTCCCAGACCTGCTCGTGGCCGGAGGCCACGCGCGCCGCCTCCGCCACCCGCTCGTCCAGACGGCGTAACCGCTCGGCGAGCCGCGGGATCTCCGCCCCGTCGATCTGCGGCCGCAGCAACAGCTCGCGGCGCCGGTCGAGCTTGCCCATGACCTGCCGGGCCGAGCGCCCGGCGCCCAGGACCCCGGCGCTGAAGATGCGTTCGCGCACGGCGTTGGTGTCCAGCGTCCCCAGGGATTCGAGTTCGCTGAGACTGAACGCGAACAGGTTGTGGAAGACCTCGGCGTCAGCCTGGCCGACCAGGCGCCCGAGGTCGGCGGCGGCGCCTTCGCGGCCATCGGGCAGTGTCAGGCGGAAGTTGCGGGCGCCGCGGTAACGCTCGAGAGTGTAGGCGCCGTTGTCGTCCGCGAGGAACAGACGGCCGCCGTGACGCCCGCCGTGCACAGGCGCGTAGGACCGCTCCGGGTCGCGCCGGTCGGCGAACCCGAACAGCAACGACCGCAGGTAGGCCAGCAGGGTGCTCTTGCCCGCCTCGTTGGGTCCGAGGACGATCGTCAGGCCGGGCGGCAGGTCCTCAACCGCGTAGCCACTGAAGACCCCGAAGCCGTCGATGTGCCAACCGGTGATTCTCATTGTTCCACCGTGGCCAGTAGCGAGATCGCGAGCTCGACCATCTCCTGCCATCGGAGCGGATCGGTCGTATCCGGCAGTTCTCCCAGCGCCGTCTCCAGACCCGGAACGCGCAGGGCGGTGAGATGGCGACCGGCGAAGGTGTCCAGGCGCCGAGGGTCGGCGGCCAACTCGCTCGCCATCGCCAGGACCTCGGCGGGGAAGTCGCCTCGCCCGCGCATGCTCTCCAGCTCGAGGTTCGGGCGGGTGGCGTCCCGCACCCGGTCCCACCAGACGAATGGCTCCTCGAGACCGGCCTCGTCCCGCAATTGCTGGCGCAGTTCGACGAGCGCACTGTCCCGGCGCAGTTCGTCGGCGGCCGGCCCGGTGCCGGTCAGCGTGCCGCGCATCAGCAGGCAGCGCCCGCCGGCATCTCGCAATGTGTCGGCGGCGGCGGCCTGCAGCGCCTGGCGTACGTCGATCAGGTCCCGGAATCCGTCGACCGCGATCTCCACCTCGACGAGACGGACGCTGTCCAGGGCGACGAACTCCGGCGTCCGCACCATCCCGTCGTCGACCTCGACGACCAGCGCCCCGTGCGCGCCCTGCTCGCTCGGCTCGGGCTTGCGCCCCTGCGTGGTGCCCGGATAGACGATCCAGGGGTCGCCGTGGCGCAGCACGCGCCGCTCGTGCGCGTGGCCCAGCGCCCAGTAGTCCAGACCCACCTGCTCCAGATCGGTCATGGTGCAGGGGCTGGCCGGCGGGCCCGGGCCGGCTCCCGTGAGCGAGCAATGCAGCACGCCGATGTGGAACCCGGGCGTCTCAGGCGGCCGGAAGCGCCGCGCCAGGTTCTCGGGCACCTCCCGTGCGGCGAAGCTGATCCCGTGAACCGTGGCCAGGATCTCCCCGCCCCGCTCCACGGTCACCGATCCGGCTTCGTCCGCACCGAACAGGGTCACCCCGTCCGGCCAGTGCGGCAGGGCCGACCAGCCGGTCTCGATCGGGTCGTGGTTGCCGTGCACCAGGAAGCAGGCGATCCCCTCGCGGCTGAGCCGCTCGAGGCCGCGTCGCAGCGCGACCTGGGCGCGGATGCCCCGCTCGGGGCCGTCGTACACGTCGCCGGCCAGGATGACGAAGTCCACTTGCCGATCGAGGGCCACATCGACGAGTGCGTCCAGAGCCCGCATGGACGCGTCGCGCAGCGTCGTCGCCACGACGGGCGGCGCCGGGAGCAGCCCCTCGAAGGGCGTGTCGAGATGCAGATCGGCGGCATGGATGAAGCGGAACCGCACAACATCCTCTCGCGTCAGGGTCGGGCGAGGTTGGGCGCCGGGCGCGCGGGGCTGTCCGGCCCGTCGGCCCGCGGCGCCCGCGCATCGCGCACCCCGGGACTGTATCGCCGTCCCCGCCCCGTCACTGCGGCCACCGGGTCCTGGCAGCCGGGGCGACAGGGGACGGGCAGTGGCGCCTCGGACATCGGGACGGTGCGTAGGATGCGGGGCGGCAGTCGTCGTCACAGGGAGGTCTGCGCCATGCCCGCGCACGTCATCGTCGGTACCCAGTGGGGTGACGAAGGCAAGGGTAAGGCGACGGATCTCCTTGCCGACGACGTCGAGTACGTGGTGCGCTACCAGGGCGGCAATAACGCCGGTCACACGATCCTGGTGGGCGACCGGTTACTGAAGCTGCATCTGGTGCCCTCCGGCGTGCTGTACCCGCATGTCACGCCGGTCATCGGCGATGGCGTCGTCCTGGACCCCGGCGTCCTCCTGGACGAGCTCGACGGGCTGGTCGAGCAGGGCGTCGATGTCAGCCACCTGGCGATCAGCGGCAACGCTCATCTGATCATGCCGTACCACCGGGAACTGGACCGGCTCACCGAGCGCCACCTCGGCCGGCAGAAGCTGGGAACGACCAAGCGCGGGATCGGCCCCACCTACGCCGACAAGGCGGCGAGGGTGGGGCTGCGGGTCCAGGATCTGTACGACATGAAGATCTTCCGCCAGAAGCTCGACGTCGTGCTGAAGGAGAAGAACGCGATCCTGTCGCGCGTCTACAATCGCCTGCCGATGCGGGCGGTGGACATCGAAACCGAGTACACGGTCTACGCGGAGCGCCTGCGCCCCTACATCATGGACACGGTCTCCATGCTGCATGAGGCGCTGGAGCGGCAGGAGACGATCCTGCTGGAGGGCGCGCAGGGGACGCTGCTCGATCTGGACCACGGCACCTATCCGTTCGTCACCTCCTCCAACCCCGTGGCCGGTGGGGCGTTGACCGGGGCGGGCCTGGGCCCCCGGGACATCGACCGGGTGATCGGCATCACCAAGGCCTACGTCACCAGGGTGGGATCGGGTCCGTTCCCCACCGAACTCCACGACGACCTGGCCGAGCATCTCGTGCGTGCGGGCCACGAGCACGGCACCACCACCGGCCGGCGGCGGCGGGTGGGCTGGTTCGACGCGGTGCTGATCCGCTACGCCGGTCGCGTCAACGGGCTCACCGAGCATTTTCTCACGAAACTGGACGTGCTCAGTGAGTTGGACACCCTGAAGGTCTGCCGCGCCTACCGCTACCAGGACGAGGAATACGAGCACTTCCCGCCGCACCAGTCGATCTTCCACCACGCCCGGCCGGTCTACGAGGAGCTGCCAGGGTGGTGGGAGGATCTCACCGGCGTGACGGAGTACGCCAAGCTGCCACGCAACGCCCAGGCGTTCGTCGACCGGCTGGAGGAGCTGTCGCGGGTGCCGATCCGCTACGTGTCGGTCGGTCCCGCCCGTAGCCAGACTCTGGAGCGCCATTCGTGATCCGCCCCCTCAACCCTGCGCTGCTGCCATGAGGGTCCTCGTCGTCGGCGGGGGTGGTCGCGAGCATGCCCTGTGCTGGCGGCTGGCATCGTCGGTCACGGTGGAGGAGGTGCTGTGCGCCCCGGGCAACGTCGGCATCGCCGAGATCGCCCGGCGCCGGCAGATCGACCCCCTGGACGCCGCCGCGGTCACCCGCGGGGCCCTCGAGGAGGACGTCGACCTGGTCGTGGTCGGCCCCGAGGCGCCGCTGGTCGCGGGGGCGGCCGATGCGCTCGCCGAGGCCGGCGTGCCGGTGTTCGGCCCATCCGCGGATGCCGCGCGGCTGGAGTCGAGCAAGTCCTTCGCGAAGCGGGTGATGGCCGAGGCGGGCGTGCCCACCGCGGCGTCCTGGGCGGGCGGCGATGTCAGCGAGGCGCTCGCGGCGCTCGACCGCTTCGGCCCGCCGTACGTCGTCAAGGCAGACGGTCTGGCGGCCGGCAAGGGCGTGGTCGTCGCCCACGACCGCGGCCAGGCTGAGGCCGCCGTGCGGGCAGCGCTGGAGCAGCGGGTGTTCGGCGACGCGGGCGCCACGCTGATCGTCGAGTCGTTCCTGGACGGACCCGAGGTCAGCGTCTTCGCCCTGACCGACGGGGACAGCGTGCTGGTCCTGCAGGCCGCGCAGGACTTCAAACGGGTCGGTGACCGCGACGAGGGTCCCAACACCGGCGGCATGGGCGCCTACTGCCCCGTCCCGGCTGTCAGCCCTGAGCTCATCGAGCGGTTGCGCGGGGAGGTCTTCGAGCCGGTGCTCGGCGCTCTGCGCGCCAGGGGTGTCCGCTATGTCGGCGTGCTGTACGCCGGTCTGGTCCTGACCCCGCACGGCCCGCAGGTGCTGGAGTTCAACGCCCGTTTCGGCGACCCCGAGACCCAGGTGGTCCTGCCGCGGCTGCGTTCGGACCTGGCCGCGCTGCTGGCCGCGTGTGCGCACCGGGAGTTGGGCGGCATCCGCCCGCCGATCTGGGACCACCGCCCTTGCGTCGGCGTCGTGCTCGCATCCGGCGGGTATCCGGGGAAGTACCCGACCGGGCTGCCGATCACTGGGTTGGACGAGGCAGCCGCCATGGCCGACGTCGCCGTCTTCCACGCGGGGACGCGACGGGACGGGGAGGACATCGTGACTGCTGGCGGGCGCGTGCTGTGCGTCTCCGCGCTGGGCGACACGATCGAGGACGCCCGGGCCCGCGCCTACCAGGCCGCGGCGTGCATCCACTTCGACGGCGTGCAGTACCGGCGCGATATCGCGGCCCGCGTCACCGCCAGCTTTCCACAGGCGGCCGAGGCGCGATCATGATGCAGCAGGCGGCGGTGCTGGAGGAGGCCGGCGGAAGTCTGCGGATCGTCGACGATCTGGAGATCGACCAGCCGCGGCGTGGCGAGGCGCTGGTGGCGCTGGACGCGGCAGGGGTCTGCGGCAGCGACCTCGCGGTGCTCAAGGGCAGCGCACCGCACCCCATGCCGGTCGTGCTCGGCCACGAAGCCACCGGCCGCATCGTCGCCCGGGGTGACGACGATGAGCCGGAGCCGGGGTTGGCCTCCGGCAATCGCGTCATCCTCTGGCTGCGCCCGCCGTGCCGCGCGTGCCGGATGTGCATCCGCGGTGACGCAGGCCTGTGCGAACGCAGCGGGAACATGTCGGTGCGCGGCACGCTGCTGGACGGGCGGACCTCGTTCTCCCGCGCGGGGCAGCCGGTCTACCGGGGACTGGGAATCGGCGCCTTCACCACCCAGGTCGTGATGCCGCTGGCCGGACTGGTGCCGGTCCCCGACGACATCCCCGTCGAGGTGGCCGCGCTGCTGGGCTGTGGCGTGGCGACCGGTGCTGGGGCGGTGCTGAACGTGGCCCGCCCGCAGGTCGGCGATGCCGTGATGGTGTTCGGCGCCGGCGGGGTCGGACTGGCGGCTGCGATGCTGGCCGCCGCGAGCGGTGCCGGAGCCGTGATCATCGTCGATCCCGCCGAGCATCGGCGCGAGGCGGCGCTGACGCTCGGCGCCACCCACGCGCTGGAGGGCGGCGACAGGAACGCTCTCCGAGCCCAACTTCGGGATGCGCTGGGAGCCACCGCCATTGATGTCGCGATCGACGCGGTGGGTCGATCGGCCCTGGTGGAACTGGGCTACCGAAGCATCCGCCAGGGCGGCACCGTCGTTGCCGTGGGCCTGCAGGGCGGCAATGAGGTCGTGAGCCTGCCCGGGCCGCTGGTGCCCCTGTCCCACAAGCGCGTGCTCGGCTGCTTCATGGGCGGGATCGACCCGCAGCGGGACCTCCCCCGGCTGTTCGCGCTCCACCGTCGCGGGGTGTTCCCGGTCGACCGCCTGGTGTCCGCCCGCCGGCCACTGACCGAAGTCGGCGCGGCGCTGGACGACCTGGCCAACGCCCGCGGCCTGCGCACGGTCGTGCAACTGGCGCCCTGACCGGTGGGCGATCCCGCCCACTCAAGATTGAACCGTAGGCCTCGGATGTGAGGGCGACGGTTCAATCTTGGTCTGGTTCCCGTCGGCATGCCAGCATCGAGGGCAGGCTGGTGTTCCACAATCGCGCGACCCCTGGCCCGAGGAGAAGGAGCCCGCCGTGATCCCCCGTTACACCCTTCCGGAGATGGGCGCGTTGTGGACCGACGAGGCGAAGCTCGCCACCTGGGTGGAGGTCGAGGTCCTGGCCTGCGAAGCGCATGCCGAACTGGGGGTCGTGCCCGCAGCCGCCCTTGAAGCGATCCGGCAGGGCCGGCCACCCACCCCGGCCCGCGTCCGCGAGCTGGAGACGGAGACGGACCACGACGTCATCGCCTTCCTCACGGCCTTCGCCGAGACCGTCCCCGACCCCGACGGCACTCGTCCCGCCCGCTGGGTGCACCACGGCATGACGTCCTCCGACCTTCTCGACACGGCGCTCGGCGCAACCCTCGCGCGCGCCACCGACTTGGTCCTGGCAAGGGCAGACCGCCTGGTCGCGGTGCTCAAGCAGCGTGCACAGGAGCACTGGGGCACCGTGTGCGTCGGACGCACGCACGGCGTGCAGGCCGAACCCACGACCTTCGGTCACAAGCTCGCGCAGTTCGCCTTCGCGGTGGACCGGGGGCGCATCCGGTTGAGGGCGGCGCGGGCGGCGGTCGCGGTCGGGTCGCTGTCCGGTGCCGTCGGCACCTACGCCAACCTCGATCCCCGTGTGGAGGCGTACGTGTGCGAGCGGCTCGGGCTCGCCGTGGAGCCGGCGCCCACCCAGGTGGTGGCCCGTGACCGCCACGCCGAACTGCTGTCCGCCCTGGCGGTGCTCGGGGCCAGCGTCGAGCAGTTGGGCCTGGAGATCCGTCACCTGCAGCGCACCGAGGTGCGCGAGGTCGAGGAGCCGTTCGGGTCGGGACAGCGAGGCTCCTCGGCGATGCCGCACAAGCGCAACCCGATCGTCGCCGAACGCATCTGCGGCCTCGCCCGCGTGCTGCGCGGCAACGCCCTGGTCGCGATGGAGAACGTGGCGCTATGGCACGAGCGCGACATCAGCCACTCCTCGGCGGAGCGCATCGTCCTGCCCGACTCGCTGATCGCGGCGGACTACCAGTTGCACCTCGCGATCCGCACCCTCGAAGGGTTGCGGGTCTTCGCGGACCGCATGCGCGCGAACCTGGAGGCCACCGGCGGCCTAGTCTACTCCAGCCGCCTGCTGCTGCGCTTGGTCGAGGAGGGCATGGACCGCGACAAGGCCTACGCGCTCGTGCAGGCCGCGGCCATGCGCACGTGGGAGACCGGTGTGCCGTTCCGCCAGACCCTGGCCGAGGAGGGCGTTGATGTGCCGGAGGGCGCCTTCGACCCGGCCGCCTTCCTGCATCGCCACCAGGAGGTCCGCCAGCGGCTCGACGACCTGTAGGAGCGGGGTCGGGATCGGAGAAGCGCGCAGGACATCCTTTGGCAGTCGACGTGGATCCCGCATACTTCCTGCATGAACGGCAGCTTGAGCCGACGCCTGCTGTTCGGGCTGGCGAGCAGCCAGCGCTTCGAGCAGGCGGTCCGCAGGTTCCCAGGCCTGTACGGACATGCCGCGCGCGCGGCGCGACGCTACGTCGCCGGAACGAGGCGCGAGCACGCCTTCGCGGTGGTTGCGCAGCTTGACGCTGCCGGAATGGCCGGAAGCATCGATCTGCTCGGTGAGCACGTCCGCGACGCCGCCGAGGCCGAGCGGGTCACCGGCGAGTACGTGGAGTTGGCCAAGCTGCTGCGCGACCTTCCCGAGCGGACGTGGCTCGCGCTCGACCTGTCCCACGTCGGTCTCGGCCTCTCGGCCGACTTCTGCCGGCGGCAGGTCGCGCGCATCGTCGAGGCGCTGCCGATGGGCCGCTGGCTGCAGATCGGCGCCGAGGACAGCGACCGCACCGATGCCACCCTGGACGTGGTCACCGCGCTGGCGGACGAGAGCGCCGCGCTGACCATGACGCTGCAGGCCAACCTGCGCCGTACTCCCGCCGACGCCGAGCGCCTGGCCGAGGCCGAGGTGCCGATCCGGCTCGTGAAGGGCGCCTACGTCGAGCACCCCTCGCTGGCCCACCCCTGGGGCGAAGCGACCGACCACGCGTTCGCCCAACTGGCCCACCAGTTGCGAGCCGGGGGAGCGCGCTTCTCGCTGGCGACCCACGACCCGCTGCTCCGGGAGGCGCTGCTGGCCGCCTTTGGACCGGTCGAGGTGGAGATGCTGCTCGGCGTGCGCTCGCCTGACGCGCGCGAACTCGTCGCCCGCGGCATCCCCGTCCGTCGTTACGTGCCGTTCGGTCGGGATTGGTTCCGGTACTGGATGCGGCGCGTCGCGGAGTCGCGGGGGGCCTGACCCCGGCTGGCGGCGGCGTGCGGGGGACGGGCTGGCCGGGCGATGCTGCGACACTGCGGGACGTCCAGCGCGCGCTCGCCGAAGCGGAGCCGGCCGTCACCGTGCCGGCAAGGCCGATGGTGGGAGCCAGCGCCATCTGCTTCGCCCGCCGCGCGATCACGCCGGGGCTGCCGGAGCGTGCCTGGGCTGGGGCCAGCCTGCGGATGCCGGGCGCCTCCCCGCAGATCCATGTCGCTGCGGGAAGCACCACGCAGCCCTACCAGCGCGGGCTGCTGGCGTTGCGCGAAGGGCCACTGCGTGAGGCGGCGCTGCGGGGACTGCCGCGGCTGCCCGACGTACTGATCGTCGACGCGACCGGCCGTGACCATCCCCGGCGGGCTGGGCTGGCGCTGCACCTCGGCGCGGTCCTCGGGATCGCGTCGCTGGGCGTCACCGACCGGCCGCTGCTCGCCCAGGGCGCCCCCGCTCAGCTTCCCGACCGGCGGGGCGCGGTCGCGCCCCTGCGCCTTGGCGGGGAGATCGTCGCCTGCTGGGTCCGCACCCGCCCCGCGGTGCGGCCGGTGGTGGTGCATCCGGGATGGGGCCTCAGTCTGGACCAGACCGTGGAGCTGGTGTTGCGCGCGGCGCGCAAGGCCCGGACGCCGCAGTCGCTGCGGATCGCTCGCAGAGCCGCCCGGGTCGCGCGGTCCCGCGCCGGCGGCTGAGCTCAGCGAAACCCGATGCCGCCCGTCCCGCTGGTCCGCCGGTGGTTGAACTCCTCCCGGACCCGGTCGTCCTTGGCACGCACCTTCGCGGCCAGATCCTCACGGAAGCGGTCGTAGCGCTGGCGGAGGCGGGCGTCGCCCGCGGCGAGGATGCGCACGGCCAGCAGGCCGGCATTGCGGCCGTTGTCGACCGCCACGCTCGCGACCGGCACGCCGGCCGGCATCTGCGCGATGGCCAGCAGCGCGTCCATGCCGTTGAGCGGAGTTGCGGCGATCGGTACGCCGATCACCGGCAGCGAGGTGACCGCCGCGAGCACGCCGGGGAGATGCGCGGCCGCGCCGGCCCCGGCGATCAGCACCCGCAGCCCGCGGTCCGCGGCTCCCCGCGACCAGGCAAGCGCATCGTCGGGCGTGCGATGGGCTGACAGGACCCGTACCTCGGCACCGAGGCCGAACTCCTCCAGCGCGTCGACCGCGGGCCGCATGACCTCCAGGTCCGAGTCGCTGCCCATGACGACGCCCACCAAAGGCTCGCTCATTCGCCCTCCTCCTCGCCCTCAGTCTCGCCGAATGTACCGTTGCCAGCCTCCGGTCCCTGGGTGGCTCAGCGGACCCGGCTGCGCGGAGAGGCGTCGGCCAGCTCGTAGCCGGCCCGCTCCAGGAAGGCGGTGGCCCGCTCCAGACGCTTGGCCGGCGGCAGGTGCTCCCAGGGATCGGGCCGACGCAGGGCGCTGGCGATGGTGAACGCCGAGGGGTCCAGGTTGTCGGCGACCTCGTCCCAGCGCAACGGCATCGATACGGTCGCGGTTGGCGTGGCCCGGGGGCTCCAGGGCGCCACCATCGTCTGGGCCGCTCCGTTGCGTGACCAGTCCAGCAGCAGGCGCCCGTTGCGGTCGGCCTTGCGCATCGCCACGGTCAGCGCGTCCGGGTGCCGGTCGGCGCAGGCACGCGCGGCCGCGAGCCCGAACGCGCGCGCCTGGAAGAATTCGTAGCGCCGCTGGATCGGGACGACCAGGTGCAGGCCGCGTTTGCCCGAGGTCTTGATCGCGGCCTCCAGCCCCAACTCGTCGAGCACCTCCCGCAGCCAGTGCGCCGCCTGAGGGGCCCGTGGCCCCTGCTCTCCGGGATCCAGGTCGAACACCAGCAGGTCAGGCCGGTCGTCGCGGTCCGCGCGCACCAGCATCTCGTGCAGTTCGACGGCGGCCTGGTTGGCCATCCAGCGCAGATCGTCCGCCTTCTCGGCGAGCGCATAGGCGACCGTCCGGCGGGACGTCGGTGTCCACTGTGCGTGCCGGGGCAGCCAGCCCGGCGCCGCCTCCGGCAGGTTCTTCTGCAGGAAACCCTCTGCCTCCACCCCGTTGGGACAGCGCAACAGCGACAGCGGACGGCCCGACACCTGGGGCAGCATCCGCCTCGCCACGCTCTCCAGGTAGCGCCACAGATCCGCTTTGGTGGCTCCCACCGCGGGCCAGATAACTTTCCGCGGCGAGGTCAGGCGCGGAGCGGAGCCATCGGTCATGGGTCAGCTCACCCGGAACGCACGTTCGCGATCGATCGGTGGCATGTCCTCGACCTCCATGTCATTGACGGCGGCCAGTGAGGGGCCGCGGGCGCAGAACTCGAGGATCTCCTTGACCGCGGTGGGCTCACCCTGGAACTCGGCCTCGACCCGGCCGTCGCGCAGGTTGCGCATCCAGCCGGTCAGCGCCAGGCGCTGCGCTTCGTCGCGAGCCGTGGACCGGAAGAAAACCCCCTGCACCGAGCCGGACAACAGCACATGCACGCGTCGTCGATCCATGGCGTGTCCCTACCCGCCGCTGGGCATCGCTACCGTTACGGGTGACGGTGAGGGTGGAGGGATGACGATGTGGGCTTTCCTGTCGAGACGCTTGCGACGGTACCTGCTGCTGACCCTGGCGGCCCCGCTGGTCGCGCGGCTGCTGCTGTGGATCGGCGAGAGGATCGAGGAACGCCAGGGTGAGAGCACGCTGACGCGCATGCTGTGCTCGGGCGGCCGTTGGCTGCAGCGCCGGACCCGCGGTCGGCGGGACTAGCCTGTCTCCCATGACCACCTCACTGGACATCGCCCCGGGAGTCTCCCGCATCGGCTCAGGCAAGGTGCGGGAACTCTACGCCGTCGGGCCCTACGTGCTGCTCGTCGCCAGCGACCGCATCAGCGCCTTCGACGTGGTGCTGCCAACGCCGATCCCCGACAAGGGCAAGGTGCTCACCGCGCTTACCGGCTTCTGGCTCGACCACCTGCGGGGCACCGTTCCCGATCATCGGCTGAGCACGGATGTCGATGACTTCCCGGACGTCCTCGCCCCCTTCGCCGAGCGGTTGCGCGGGCGCGCCATGCTCTGCCGGCGCGCGAACGTGCTGCCGGTCGAGTGCGTGGTGCGCGGCTACCTGGCCGGGTCGGCGTGGAAGGAGTACCGGGTCGCGGGCACGGTCAACGGGATCGGGATGCCCTCTGGACTGGTGGAGTCGGCGGAGCTCGCTGAGCCGCTGTTCACGCCGACCACCAAGGCCAGTGTCGGCCACGACGAGAACCTCAGCTTCCAGCAGGCCACCCGCCTGATCGGCGAGGAGGTGGCTGAGCGTGTGCGCGACCTGAGCCTGGAGCTGTACGGGCGGGCGCGCGAGCACGCGCGGTCGCGTGGGCTGATCCTGGCCGACACCAAGTTCGAGTTCGGCCTGGTCGACGGCGAGTTGACGCTGATCGACGAGGTGCTCACCCCCGACTCCTCACGCTTCTGGCCCGCCGACGATTACGAGCCCGGGCGCACCCAGGCCGCTTTCGACAAGCAGTACGTGCGCGACTGGCTCGAGACCCTGGATTGGAACAAGGAGCCGCCCGGTCCGGAGTTGCCCGACGAGGTCGTGGCCAGCACCCGTGAGCGTTACACCAGCGCCTACGAGCGCCTCACCGGTCAGTCCTTCGCCGGCTGGAGGGGTTGAGGTGGCGGTTGTTCACATCGACGTGATGCTGCACGATGAGATCCTGGACCCGCAGGGCCAGGCCGTGGAGCGGGCACTTCCCTCGCTCGGGTTCAGCAGCGTGGCCGGCGTGCGGATCGGCAAGCATATCGAGGTCACGCTCGACGGCGATCCCGATGACCTGGCCGAGCAGGTCGAGGGGATGGCCTCCAAGCTGCTCGCCAACCCGGTGATCGAGCGCTTCACCTGGCGGGTGGAGGAGTGACCGCGCGACCGTGAGCATGGTGCGCCCGTCTCAGGACCCCTGGCGTCACGCCCCGAGCGGTGAACTGCAGGACCAGATCTTGCCTCGCTGGTTCGTCCTGACCGCCTTGATCTCGATCCCGCTGGCGGCGATCGTCCTGATCGCCGCGTTCCTTGTGGCCCGCTCCGACGAAGTTCCCGTGGCTGAGCGGCGACCTCCACCCGCCGCCGGCTACACCACCGGGGTGGGCGACGTGGTAGTCGGGGACACCTCGCCTCAGCCCGCCGACCCGGCATGCCCAGCGGTCGCCGGTGTCCGTGTCGCGGGCACCGAGGCGGACCGTGAGTCGCTGACCGCCGGTCTCGCGGCCGTGTGCAGTGCGGAACTGGAGCCGGCCGTGCGCGACCTGGTCGAGGACTTCGGCGCCGCCGAGGGCGTCGTGCGGTTCGCCTCGTTCTCCGACACCGGAGTGGACTCCACCGCCAGCCGCGACGAGCCGCTTATCCTGCTCAACGCCCGCTTCGCCGTCACCGATCCGGCCTGGATCGCCCCGCTCGTCGTCCACGACCTCGTCGCCGGCGGCGGGGACCCGGCGCTGGCCACCACCGCCGTGGCCGCGCGGACCGCCGAGGCTGAGGTCTGCGGCCAGCTGTTCGACGATGCCCGGCCGAGCCGGGGTTGCCAGGACGCTCAGGCCCTGCTCGACCTCGACGACCCGTTGGCGGCCCTGAGCGAGTCCGGCTACCGCTGATCCGCTCCCCGGCGACCGTTCCGCCAAGCTCAGGGCGACAGTCGCTCCGCAAGGTAGGCCAGGGCCAGCGGGTAGCGGTACTCGATCGCCGAGTGCGTGGCGTCGAACAGTTCGAAGGACACGTCGGAGACGCCAATGGCGGCCAGTTCCCGGCGGAACGCCTCGGCGCCGAGGTCCAGCCAGTACTGGTCGCGGGCGCCCGCGTCGATCCAGATCGCCCGCAGCCCGCGCAGCGCGTCCGCATGGCCGGCCACCATGCGCACCGGATCCCGGGCCAGCCACCGCTCCCACACCGGCGGGTCGAGTTGGCCGGTGGCGCTGTCGAAGGGCAGGCGGACCGTGCCGTCGGGGTCGGTCGAGTAGCAGGCGGCCATGGCGTAGGCGTTCACCAGGCGGCCGTCGTTCTCGCGGGAGAAGGCGGGCCGGCTGCGGAAGTCAGTCCAGAAGCGATCCCACGAGCCGTCGTAGTGGTCGCGCAGTGTGCGCGCGCAGATGGAGAACTCCGGCAGGTAGCACAGTTCGAACAGGGCGTCGCCCGCATGGGTGGCCAGACCGCCGAACAGGTCCGGTCGCAGCATCGGCGTCACCATCGCGCCGTATCCACCGCTTGACTTGCCGGCGATCCCGCGGTGGGCCGCCTCCGCCAGCGTCCGGTAGCGGCCGTCGACGAACGCCACAACCTCGTCACAGAGGTAGGTGTGGTAGCGGCCGGTGCCGGGCGAGTCGAGGTACTGGCTGCCGCCGTAGGAGGTCCAGCAGTCGACCAGCGCGACCAGGCACGGTGGCGTCTCCGGCTGCGCGAACAACTCGTCCACCAGTTCGAGCATGTTCGGGCGGAAGGCGGTCCGGTTGCGCCACATGTCCACCTGCCCGGTCATGCCCTGGATCACGTAGAGCACCGGGTAACGCCGGTCGGTGTCGTCGCCATACCCGGGTGGCACGTACACCCACAGCGGCCTGCGGTGCGGATCCCCCAGCGGGTTGCCCCGCAACACCGCACTGTCCACCCAGTGCTCCTCGACCCGCCCCTCCATCCCCCGACCCCACGGCAGCACGGGTGACTCCTCCTTCTTGGAACCTGTCGTCCGGGCCAGCCTCGTTGTCCGGCTCCACGCCTTCACAGCTCGAGCATCTTAAGGTGGATCCCGAGAGGCCATCGATCGACGTGGCCCAGGGAATGGAGGGCGTGCCGAGGTGCGTGTCGGGGTGGTGCGGTTTCCCGGGTCGTGCGACGAGCGGGATGCGGCGTATGCGCTTGAGATGGTGGGGGCGGAGCCGGTGCTGCTGTGGCATGGCGAGGCCGGCCTCCAGGGGGTCGAGGCGGTGGTGCTCCCGGGCGGGTTCAGCTACGGCGACTACCTGCGCACCGGCGCGCTGGCACAGTTCGCTCCGGTGATGGAGTCCGTGGCCGACTTCGCCGCACGCGGCGGACCGGTGCTGGGCATCTGCAACGGGTTCCAGATCCTGTGCGAGGCCGGGCTGCTGCCAGGCGCGCTCACCCGCAACGCCGGGCTTCGGTTCGTCCACCGCCTGCAGACGATCCGCATCGAGACGCGCTGCACGTGGACCGCCGGCGTCGAGGTGGGCGCCGTCCTCACCGTCCCGGTCAAGCACGGCGAGGGACGCTTCGTCGCCGACGACGTCGATGCGCTCGCCGCCAGAGGCCAGATCCTCGCCCGCTACTGCGAGCCGGACGGTGCGGTCACGGATGCCGCTGACCCCAACGGCAGCCAGGGCCACATCGCCGGGGTCACCAATGCCGCAGGCAACGTCGCCGGGCTCATGCCGCATCCCGAGCACGCCGTGGACGCCATGCTCGGCGGCACCGACGGTCGCCTGCTGCTGGGCGCGGTCCTGTCGGCCGTCGCCACCCGCTGACCACCCGCGCCCGCCGACTGACGACGCCAGAGGAGACGCGTGAGCACCCCCAAGCCGGCTGCGGATCCGCGCGGCACCGCCCGCGAACTCGGGTTGACCGACGACGAGTACGAGCGCATCGTCTCCACGCTCGACCGCCAGCCCTCCTCCGCCGAGCTCGGCGCCTACTCGGTGATGTGGTCCGAGCACTGCTCCTACAAGTCCTCGCGCACCTACCTGCGTACCTTGCCCACCACCGGCCCGCGCATCCTGGTCGGCCCGGGTGAGAACGCCGGTGTGGTCGATGTCGGCGGCGGGCAGGCGGTCACGTTCAAGATCGAGAGCCACAACCATCCCAGCTTCGTCGAGCCGTTCCAGGGGGCGGCCACCGGGGTCGGCGGCATCATCCGCGACATTCTGACGATGGGCGCGCGACCGCTCGCGCTGCTCGACGCGCTGCGCTTCGGCGACTCGGCGGATGCCACGACCCGCGGGGTGATCGACGGGGTGGTGCGCGGCATCGGCCACTACGGCAACTCCATCGGTGTGGCCACGGTCGGCGGCGAGACCGTGTTCGACCCCAGCTACGCGGGCAACCCCCTGATCAACGTCCTGTGCGTGGGCGTCCTGCCCGCCGACCGTATCCAGCTCGCGCGCGCCGAGCGGCCCGGGGACATCGCGCTGCTGATCGGGCAGCGCACCGGCCGGGACGGCATCGGCGGCGCCTCGGTGCTGGCGTCGGCCGAGTTCGGCGACGGCGGGTTGGAGGACGCCAAGCGCCCCAACGTGCAGGTCGGCGACCCGTTCGCCGGCAAGCTGCTGATCGAGTGCTGCCTGGAGTTGTACGCGGCCGACCTGCTGTCGGGCATCCAGGACATGGGCGCGGCCGGCATCGCCTGCTCCACGGCGGAGATGGCGAGCAAGGCGGGCCTCGGCATGGGCGTGGACCTCGACCAGGTGCCGCTGCGCGAGGCGTCCATGGAGGCCTGGGAGATCCTGTGCTCGGAGTCCCAGGAGCGCATGCTGGCGCTCGTCTCGCCGGACCTCTTGCGGCAGGTGCTCGACATCTGCGCGAAATGGGGCGTCCAGGCCACCCCGATCGGCGAGGTCACGTCAGGCGACCCGCCGCCGCCCCATCTGGTCTTCACTCACCGGGGCGAGGTGGTGCATGACGCGCCGGCCGGGTCGCTGGCCGGCGAGGGTCCCGTCTACCAGCGGCCGGTAGCCGACTGGGTCCACCCGCACGCGGGCGAGGACGTCGACGCCGAGCCCGGTCCGCAGGACCTGGAGGCCGCAGCGTTGCAGGTGCTCGCCAGCCCGAACCTGGCCAGCGCCCGCTGGGTGTTCCAGCAGTACGACGGCATCGTGCAGCACTCGACAGTGCTCGGCCCGGGTGGGGATGCCGCCGTCCTGCGCCTCCCCGCGCCGGACGGCAGTCCCTCGAAGCGCGGGATCGCGCTGGCCACCGACGGCAACGGCCGCTGGTGCGCCCTGGACCCCGCCGAGGGGGCCAAACTCGTCGTTGCCGAGGCCGCCCGCAACGTCGCCTGCGTCGGCGCCACCCCTGTCGCCGCGACCAACAACCTCAACTTCGGCTCGCCGGAGCGGCCCCCGATCATGGGGCAGTTCCGCGACACCATCGCCGGGATGGCCGAGGCCTGCCGCGCCCTCGGCGTCCCCATCACCGGCGGCAACGTCAGCTTCTACAACGCGACCGGCGACGCCGACATCCACCCCACGCCCGTGATCGGCGTGCTGGGCATCCTGCCCGAGGTCGCGGGGCGGGTGGGGCACGCGTTCATCGAGGCGGGCGACGCGCTGTTCCAGGTCGGGGCCCCGACCCGGCCGGGCCTCGGGGGGTCGGAGTACCTGTGGGTCGCTCAGGGGCGGGTCGCCGGGCGCCCCCCGCGCATCGACCTGGGCGAGGAGCGGCGCCTGCAGATGCTGCTCGTCGAGGCGGCTCGGGCCGGGCTGCTCCGCAGCGCTCATGACGTGGCAGTGGGTGGCCTGCTCACCAGCCTGGTCGACAGCGCCCTCCCCCACCTGCGTGGTGTGCGGGTCATCCCGGAAGAGGACATCGCGCCGCACCAGTGGCTGTTCAGCGAGTCGCCCACCCGCGTCGTGGTGAGCGTCCCGGCCGCCATAGCCGAGCCGTTCGTCGAACGCTGCACGACGCACGGCGTGTACACCCGGCGCCTGGGCGAGGTGAGTGCAGAGGCGACCATCGACCTCGAAGGCCTGCTGCGGCTCGACCTGGCGACACTGTCCCGGCTCCACGAGACCGCACTGCCCGCGGCCCTCGGCCTTGCCTCCTCCTGACGTGCGCCGTCAGCGCCCGGCGGGACCGCCCGGACGGCTGCGATCCGTCGGCGTGGAGGCGCGCTCGATCGCCTGGAGCACGGTCTTGCGCTTGCGGTGGGCCGACTCGTACTCGAACAACTGCCCGAGTTCCTCCGTCGACAGGTCGGGGATCTGCTTCACCACCCCGGCCACGTTGCGGGTCGCCAGCTCCGCGATGTGGCTCTCGTACGTGCGGGCATGCCCCTGCTCGTCCAGGGGACCCGGAACCGCGGTTGTCGGCTGGCCGATGTCGGCCGGCGCCTCCCCAGCAGTCGCGGCGGGGTCGTCAGCGCCGATGGTCGGCCTGGGCGCCGTTGCCGACCGCTCCTGCTGGGCCGGCGTGGGGGAGAGCTTGCGGGCACCGGCCTCGGCGAGCTCCGACCCGCGGGACAGGATCGCTGACACGCTGGTCAGCAGCGCCGCAGGGCCCTCGCGGCGGACCTTCGTCAACGCTTCCCGGGTGGAAGTCACCAGCGATCGCGCTTGGCGGCGCCGGTGTTCCCCGGCCATCCCGGTGTGCTCTGAGTAGTCGGCTCGCGACCTGGTCACGATGTCTCCTGGGCAATGAGCGATGGACATGCGGGCGGGTTTGGGAGCGGAATACCCGGCCGTCCCGGACCTGAACCGGTACGCGAGGCGGTCTTTAGGACATGCCCAATGGATGGGATGCACCCGGGCGGAGGCACCGACTCCGGCATCGCGCGGCCGAGGGTGACGGGTACACTCGCCCTTGACCCTATTCGCGCCTTCCCCTGTGCTTTGGTGGTGCCCGCATGCCCGCAAGGCCAGCTCGGCCCCCGGCTCCGGACAGCGGCGCCCGCGACGCCTGCGGAGTCGTCGGCATCTACACCCCCGACGAGCCCGTGGCGAAGCTGTGCTACTACGGCCTCTACGCCTTGCAGCATCGCGGGCAGGAGTCGGCCGGCATCGCCGTCAGTGACGGCCACCACATCCTGGTGACGAAGGAGATGGGCCTGGTCAGTCAGGCCTTCAAGGCGTCCCGCCTCGCAGGGCTCGACGGGCACCTTGGGATCGGGCATGTGCGCTATTCCACGACCGGTTCCTCCACCTGGCACAACGCCCAGCCATCCTTCAAGGTGACCGGGCAGGGCGGCGGCATCGCCCTGGGCCACAACGGCAACCTGGTCAACACGGTGGAGCTCAGCCGCGATGTGCCGGGGGGCGACAACTGCACGTCGGACTCGGAGCTGCTGGCCGCGATGCTCGCCGCGCACCCTTCCCGGTCGCTCGAGGACGCCCTGGTCGCGACCTCCGAGCGTATCCGAGGAGCCTTCTCCCTGGTCGTCATGGACGAGCGCACCGTCTATGGCGTGCGCGACCGGCACGGCGTGCGCCCGCTGGTCATCGGCCGGCTGCCTCACGGCGGCTCGGTGATCGCGAGCGAGACCGCGGCACTGGACATCCTTGGCGCGGAACTGCTGCGTGAGGTCCGCCCCGGCGAGCTCGTGGCGATCGATGAGCACGGTTTGCGCAGCCGCCAGTGGGCGGAGCCCTCCCCGCGGTTCTGCCTGTTCGAGTACGTGTATGTGGCCCGGCCCGACCACCGCACACAGGAGACCACCATGTACGCCGCGCGCCGCCGGATGGGCGCGCTGCTCGCGAAGGAGGCGCCGGTTCCGGCCGACCTGGTCATCCCTGTGCCGGACTCGGGTACCGCCGCCGCCTCGGGCTACTCGGAGGCCAGCGGCATTCCCCACGCCGAGGGATTGGTCAAGAACCGCTATGTGGGACGCACGTTCATCGAACCGTCGCAGTCGCTGCGTGAGTTGGGGATCCGGCTGAAGCTCAATCCGCTGCGGGACGTGCTGGAGGGCCAGCGCCTGGTCGTGGTGGACGACTCGATCGTCCGGGGCAACACCTCCCGTCAGCTGGTGGCAATGCTCCGTGAGTCGGGGGCGGCCGAGGTCCACCTGCGAATCACCGCGCCACCGGTGCGCAACCCTTGTTTCTACGGCATTGACATGGCCACCCGCGCCGAGCTGATCGGCTCGGATCGGACGATCGAGGAGATCCGGGAGTTCGTCGGTGCGGACTCCCTGGCCTTCCTCTCACTGGACGCGCTGGTGGACAGCACGCGCCGGCCCAAGGGCACGCTGTGCCGCGCCTGCTTCGACGGGGAGTACCCGATCCCCGTGCCGGGGGAGCATGCCGTTGCGGGTAAGGACGTCCTGGTCCAACTGCGCTCCTCGTGACTCGCCCGTGATTTCCGGATCGCCCAGCGCTCCCGACGAGCCCGGCGGGCTGAGCTATGCCGCCTCCGGCGTAGACCTGGGCGCGGCCGATGAGGCGATTGCGCGCATCGGCCCGCTGGCGGCGCGCACCCACGGGCCGCAGGTCCTGGGCGGGTTGGGTGGCTTCGGCGGGCTCTTCGCCTTCGACGCGGGCCGCTACCGGCGGCCGGTCCTGGTCAGCGCCACCGACGGCGTGGGGACCAAGCTGGAACTCGCGCGGGCGCTCGCCCGTCACGACACCGTGGGCCTCGACCTGGTCGCCATGGTCGTCGATGACCTCGTCGTACCGGGCGCCGAGCCGCTGTTCTTCCTGGACTACCTGGCCGTCGGGCGCCTGGATCCCGGGCACGTCGAGCAGGTCGTGGCCGGCGTCTCCGAGGGCTGCGCAATTGCCGGGTGCGCCCTGATCGGCGGGGAGACCGCGGAGCATCCCGGGGTGATGCCCGTCGACGGCTACGACCTGGCCGGCTTCGGCGTGGGCGTGGTGGAGCGCGAGGCGGTGCTCGGACGCCGGCGGGTGCGGCCCGGGGACGCCGTGATCGCCTTGCCCTCCAGCGGCCTGCACAGCAACGGCTACTCGCTGGCCCGCCGGATCGTGGAGGAACTGGACCTGCAGGCCCCGCATGGGCTGGACGAGCCGCTGGGCGACGCGCTGTTGCGCCCGAGCCGCATCTACGCCCGCGACTGCCTGGCGCTGCTGGCGGCTACGGACGTCCACGCACTGTGCCACGTGACCGGTGGGGGGATCGAGGGCAACCTTCCGCGCGTCCTGCCCGAAGGGCTTGGCGCCGCGGTCGATGCCGCAACCTTCGCCGTGCCGCCGGTCCTGGTCACGCTGCAGCGGCTCGGCGGCGTCGCAACCGCCGAAATGTGGCGAACCTTCAACATGGGCGCAGGGATGCTGGTCGTCGCGCCTGAGGCCGATCCGGCGCTCGCGCTCCTGGCCGACCGCGGGGTGGATGCCTGGGTATGCGGCCGGGTCGTCGAGCACACCGCCGGCGGGCCCGATCCGGTGGTCCTGGCCGGGCTCGCCTGAATCAGGTCACCTCAGCGGGACGGCAGCCAGAAGGAGCCCAGGCGGCCGACCGCGGCGATGCGGCGCTCCGCGATACGGGCAGCGGCCCCGGCGGTGGTGATGCGCTCCTCGTCGGCCAGGGCGAAGACCTCACGCAACCGGTCACCGATCCCTTCCGTGCGAGCACGCACCCGCGGCTCGGAGTAGCCGTCGGGATGCAGTTCCCCAACGACCTGGATCACCCCGCCGGCATTGATCACGTAGTCCGGCGCGTACAGGATCCCTGCCTCGTTCAGGGCGTCCGCGTGATCCGGATCGGCCAACTGGTTGTTGGCCGCCCCTGCGACGATCATGCACTGCAGCTCAGGCAAGGTGTCCGCGTTCAGAGCCCCGCCGAGGGCGTTGGGGCTGAAGACGTCGGCGTCCACGGCGTGGATCTTGTCCGCCGACACGACCTCGGCCTGATACTGATCGGCGCAGAAGGCCGTGGCCGCTTCGTCGACATCGCTGACCGACACCTTGGCACCCTCGTCGTAGAGCAGTCCGGCGAGTCGCCGTCCCACCTTGCCGACTCCCTGGATGGCGACATGCCGTGCGTGCAGCGAGTCCGAACCCCAGACCCGCTCAGCGCAGGCCTTCAGGCCGACATAGGTGCCGTAGGCGGTCATGACACCCGAGTCGCCGGAGCCGCCCTCCACCCGCTCTGCTCCTGTCGCCCAGCGCGTCTCGCGCGCGACGATCGCCATGTCGGCGGGGTTGGTGCCGACGTCGCAAGCGGTCACGTAGCGTCCGTTCAGGCTCTCCACGACCCGGCCGTAGGTGCGCAGCAGCGCCTCACTGCGATCCGTGGCGGGGTCCCCGATGATGACCGCTTTGCCGCCGCCGAGGTCAAGTCCGGCGCAGGACGCCTTGTAGGCCATGGCCTTGGACAGCCGCAGCACGTCAAGCAGCGCCGCCTCCTCGGAGGGATAGGGGAAGAAGCGCGTGCCGCCCAGAGCCGGTCCCAGGGCGGTCGAGTAGATCGCGATGATGCAGCGTAGACCGGTCTCGGGATCGCTCCCGAAGACCACCTGCTCGTGCCCGTCGAGGAGGCTGAAGGGTCCCGTCATGTGCCGACTCCTTGGGGTTGGGATACGGCGACGCCAACGTTCTCCCCCGATCGGGGAGGAAATTGGTCCATTCGTACGTGGTATCCGGGGATCACCCGGGTTCCCACGCCCGCATCCTACTGAGATCGGCAAGTAGTCCGGGTAATGGTTAGGGAGGACTACCCCCCAAACCACCCGATCGGGGCATGTTGACTCCCTCAATCGGGGGTTACCCTCAGTCAGTGTCAACTAGGCGCGTTCTCCGACATTTGCCGGAGATGACGACCCTCGACGAAACGCGCCCGAGCGGAAGAAGGACGAGGGGAGAGGCAGATATGAAGGCGATGACCGAAGAAGAGGAGCTTCTCACCCCAGCGGAGGTGGCGAAGCTCTTCCGGGTGGATCCGAAGACCGTGACGCGCTGGGCGAAGTCCGGGAAACTGTCGTCCATCCGCACGCTGGGCGGTCACCGCCGCTACCGGGCGAGCGAGGTGCACACCCTGCTCGAGGGACAACGCCGGAACGCGAGCGAGTAGTCGGGCACGGGCGCGACCACTCGCCCGCTTCCCGTGGCCAGCGGCGGGAGACGCCTCCACCGGGCGTCGATTCCTAGTTGGCCCCAGCAACCCGAGGTGCCCCCTTGGCCTGAAGCGGACCCCCCGCTGATGGCACAGGCTGCGAGAAGCAGGGACGTGGCCAAGGGGCCGCACCGGCGGGTTCTCCACCAGTTCCTCCAAACCGGCCCTCGCGTCATCCGTGGTGATGTGGGCGCACTTCAAGGCGCTGGCCGAGGGGCGGGTCCTCCCTGCCCTGGAGCGGCACGACGTCTGCGCCTACGAGGCGCGGCCTGATCGCCGGCTTCCCCGTCACCTTGACGACATCCTTCGTCAGCATCCAGCGGCGGGAGGTGGTACCAGCACCCGGCTGAGCGCGGCGCACAGCGCGCGCACGTCCGCGTCGGCCAGGTGACGGCCGAAGTGCTTCTGGATACCGCGCAGGTGCACCGGCGCGGCCCGGCGCAGCTCGTCCTTGCCTTCCGGGGTCAGCGCCGCGAAGGTCCCGCGACGGTCCGAGGGGCAGTGCGCCCGCTGAACGAGGCCCGCACGCACCATGCGATCCACCAGCCGGCTGAGCCCACTCTGGCTCAGCAGCACGCGGTCGGCCAGTTCCTGCATGCGCAGCCGGTGGCCGTCCGCCTCGTCGAGCTGCAGAAGCACGTCGTACCAGTTCAGCGGCAGGCCGGTCTCCCGCTCCAGGTCGGCGGCCAGCGCGCGAGTCAGGAACGCGTGCGACTCCAGCAGGTTCCGCCACGCCGCCAAGCGGGCGTCGTCGGGGACGCTGGTCATCAGCCCATGCTAGGCGAGGTGGTTGCGCGTGCACAGAAGGCTGCTATAGATATGTATGCGCAAGCAAACTTTCAATCCTCAGGACCGACAGACTGGAGCGACACGAGATGACGGAGGCACTGGCACAGCGGACGGTCAACGGCGTCGAGGTGCCCGTATCGGGCGCCTGGCAGGTCGACCCGTCGCACACCACGGTCGAGTTCATCGTTCGCCACCTGATGTTCGCCAAGGTGCGGGGCAGGTTCGGGCAGTTCACCGGCAGCGTGACGATCGCGGACGACCCGGCGCGGTCCTCCGCCGAGGCAACCATCCAGGCCGCGAGCATCGACACCGGCGAGGAGCAGCGCGACGGGCATCTGCGCTCGCCGGACTTCTTCGACGCGGAGAGGTTCCCGACGCTCACCTTTAGAACCACGGGAATCGAGCACGCGGGCGGGTCGGCGTGGAGGGTGACGGGCGACTTCACGATCCGCGGCGTCACCCGTCCGATCGTCCTGGACACGACGCTGCAAGGCCTCGCAATAGACCCGTGGGGCAACAGCCGGGCGTTCCTCTCGGCGGCCGCCGAGATCAACCGCGAGGAGTTCGGCCTGACCTGGAACCAGCCGTTGCAGAACGGCGGCGTGGTGGTCGGCAAGCAGGTCAAACTGGAGATCGAAGCCCAGATCGTCAAGCAAGGCTGACCGGACTGATGGACGAACCGCTGGTCTATGCCCTCGAAGGGGTTGAGCCGGACATTGATTCCCAGGCGTTCCTGGCGCCCACAGCCGTGGTGGTGGGCCGGGTCAGGCTCGCTGCGGGGGCCAATGTCTGGTTCAACAGCGTCATCCGAGGTGACAGCGAAAGCATCACGCTTGGGCGTGACGTGAACGTGCAGGACGGCTGCGTCCTGCACGCGGATCCGGGCTTCCCCCTCGTGCTCGAAGACCGGGTCTCGCTGGGCCACGCGGCGGTCGTTCATGGAGCGCACATCGGTGAAGGAACGCTGGTCGGGATGGGTGCCACGGTGCTCAACGGAGCGCGCGTCGGGGCGTCGTGCCTGGTCGCCGCCGGTGCGGTCGTCCGGCCGGGCGCCCAGATCCCGGAGGGATCGCTCGTGACGGGGGTGCCGGCAAGGGTGCGACGAGCGCTCACCGACGACGAGCGTGCCTCCATCGAGCGCACCCCCGAGAACTACCGGACGCGCAGCGACCTGTACCGCCGGCATCTGGTGCGGATCGAGCGGCAGCGGAGTGGGGCGCGCTGACGAGCGTTCCTATTCGTTCCGCCACTGCGGCTCGCGTTTCTCGACGAAGGCAGTCATGCCCTCACGGAAGTCGGCGCTGCCGTACACCTCCCGGGTGAGGTCGTCGCCGTCCGGCACGAGTCCGTCGACGATCCGCCGCATCGCCTCCTTCACCGTCCGTATGGTGATCGGAGCCCGGTGTCCGAGGATCTCGCAGAGTTCCTCCACGCGGGCGTCCAGAGCCTCCCTGGGATGGACCTCGTGCACCAAGCCCGCGGCGAGCGCCTCGTCGGCGTTCCACAGGCGAGCGGTCAAGAGCATCTCCTTGAGCCGTGCCGGGCCGACAAGGACCGCAAGCCGGGTGAGATTCGACATCGTCGGCAGGTTGCCGAGGGTGCGGGCAACGGGGATGCCGAACCGCGACCCCTCGGAGCAGATGCGCAGATCGCACGTCGAGGCGATCGCCAGTCCCCCACCGACCACGTAACCGACACCGACCGCGATGGTCGGCGCGCTCACGGCCTCCAGCCGAGCCAGGACTCTGTCCATGCGCCGGTTGTAGGCGATGCCGTCCTCCCCGCCGCCGAACGCCTGGAACTGGCGGATGTCCGTGCCGGCGACGAAGGCGTCCTCGCCCGCTCCGCGCAGCACGACCACGCGAACATCGGCGTCGTTGTCGACCTTCTCCAGGTGGTCGTGGAACTGGTCGTACATCGCCCACGTAAGGGCGTTGCGCGCGTGCTGCCGGTCGAACGTCACGGTGGCGACGTAGCCGTCCCGCGCAAGATGGACGCGGCCTTCGTCAGGCATCTGCTTCTCCTTCTCGGATCCCGTCGTGAATCACGCCGGCCCGGTGCAGATCGGCGATCTCGTCATCGCGGTAGCCGATGGCGCCCAGCGCCTCGGCGGTGTGCTGACCGAGCGTCGGTGCGACCTCCCGAATCGACAGCGGCGTCTGTGAGTACTTGATCGGCATGCCCAGGCTCTTGATCGGCCCGATCCGCGGATGCTCCGCGTCGACCACCATCTCCCGGGCCAGCACGTGGGGATCCGCCAGCGTTTGGTCGTAGGTGTAGACCGGCCCGCCGGGCACACCCGCAGCGTCGAGCAGGTCGATCCACTCTGCGGTGTCTCGCTGCTCGAACACCGCCTCGACGTCCGCCTGCAGCGCGTCGTTGTTCTCGAGACGTCCTGTCGGCTCCTTGTAGCGCGGGTCTTCAAGCCATTCGGGGCGTTCGACGACCTTTTCACAGAAGCGTTGCCACAGCCGATCGTTGTTCGCGCCCACCGTGACGTAGCCGTCCTTCGTCCGGTAGGCCTGGTACGGCGCTGTCCGCCGGTGCCGTGAGCCCGTCGGCTGCGGGAGTTCCCCCGCGCCGAAGAAGGCGGCGGACTCCCAGATCGTCCAGGCGAGGGCGGCGTCGACCAGCGACACGTCGATGTACTGACCCTCGCCGGTTCTCTGCCGATGGATATACGCGCCGAGCACCGCCACGGCCGCGGTGATCCCGGCGGCGATGTCGTTGACCGCGATGCCGACCTTCACCGGGGCATCCTCCGGCTGACCGGTCATGCGCATCAGTCCGCTGACCCCCTGCGCCATGATGTCGAAGCCGGGACGGTGCGCGTAGGGGCCGGTCTGGCCGAATCCGGTGATCGAGGCGTAGATCAGCCCGCGATTCAGCCCGGACAGGGTGTGGTAGTCCATGCCGAGGCGTTCGGTGACGCCAGGGCGGAAGTTCTCGACGACTACGTCCGCCTCTCGGGCCAGGTGCTGCGCGATCTCCCGCCCCTTGCCGTTTTTCAGGTCGAGCGCCACGCTCTTCTTGTGGCGGTTGATCATGGCGAAGCAGTAGCTCTCGCCATTGACGTGCGGTCCGAGACGCCGAGCGTCGTCACCCCCCGGGAACCGCTCAACCTTTATCACCTCGGCGCCAAGGTCTCCCAGCACCATCGTGCAGTAAGGCCCCGACATATAGCGGGTGAGATCCAGCACCTTGACCGACTCGAGTGGCAGCATCAACGCTCTTCCTTGTCACCCGAAGGGACGCTGCGAGGAAGCGCCCTGCGGGTTGCGGAAACCAGCGGTGGGGTCATTCTCGCGGGGTGAGCCGCATGACGGGTTGCGGAACCGGGGGAGGACCGACACGGAAGTCCGCCTCACCCGGGTCGCCCCAGCGTCCGGCGGTCTCCAGGAATGCTCGGGTGGACTCGGCGGCGGCCCGGCACCACTTGGCATCGAACGCTCCACGGTCCTCTGTCACCGTCGGCATCCCCTTGCGCAGCTCCGCCTGCATCGCGGCGTAGGCATCGGCCATGTTGGTGGGGCCTTCGGCGGCACCGTTGAGATGCCGGTCCAGCAGCCGCATCAGGCCCCGGTAGCGGGCGAACCAGTGCGTATCCCAGTCGAAGCCATCGCGGAGCCGTTCTCCGGACTTACGGCCCTTCGATGCGATCCGCACGATGATCTCTGGCGGCATCGTCAGGTTCATACCGCCTTCCCCCGCCTCCAGCGTAATGTCCTGGATGCGCTCCCTGAAGCCCGGCAGTTCGGCCTGCATGCGATCTCGCCAGTTCTGCATCGTGTCGAGGATCTGCTGCACGAACGGCACGACACCAGCGATGGCGGTGCGCGACCGGGGCACCGGGTGCGCGCGGCCTGGCGGTTGCGCCTGGACGGTGGACGCCCGGGTGGACATCAGATTCAGCCCGAACGTCGGCCTGGTCGGCAGCCAGGCATCGAAGAAGTGAATCGGGAAGTTGCTGCCGATCCCACCGTCGGACATCCAGTGGCGCAGCGGTCGCCGGTCCTTGACCGTCCACAGGGGTACGGCGGACAGCAGGATCGGGAAGCTGAGGCTCATGCGAGTGGCGACCAGCACCGGCAGGTCCTCCCTCGGGAGCGGCCGCAATTCCGGCTGCTGCCCACCGTCCGGCCCGGTGCCGGCGCGCCGTGCCACGTCGGTGATCTCCCGCAGGTGGTCGATGATCTCGGCAGGGAACAGGCGCCCGAACTCCTCCAGGCTGAACAGGTACTCCTCGCCAGGGTCGAACGGCAGGCGGGCAGGACGGCCGTACGCGAGGTCGGTCGTCATCATCTCCAATCGGATCCCGCGCGCGTCGAGATCCCGGAAGGTCAGCGGCTTGGCTGGGGGCTTGCCCGCGCAGGCCTGGATGCTCTCGTGGAGCCAGGGCGTCAGAGCGGGCTGCGCCGTTCCGTCCTCGTCCATCCCGGTGCAGAGGCCGTAGAAGCTGTCCGGCAGCACCCTGCGAATGAGGTGGACTACGCGCACGAGCGACGCCACCGCCAGGGCCACAACTGCGACGGCCACCAGCAGAAGCATCACCAGGAGCCAGCCGAGCGCGCTGGGCTCGGCGAGCGTGCCGCCGAACGCGGCCACCAGGCCGGCCGCCAACCCCAGGCCCACGACCACCGCAGCCAGCGTGGGCAGCCACAGTTCCCGCAGCAGTTGCACCACGACACGCCGAGCTGTCCCGCTCCTACCCCGCGCGTTCTGGAGCGCAAGCAGCAACCTGAGCACGAAGCGCGCTGGGGGCGCCGGCTGGAACAGGCCGGGCAGGAATCCCGGCGCGGCCAGTTGCCCGGTCAGTGCGTGGAGGCACTCGAAGCCGTCCTCCTCGGCCAAATCGTCGCGCCCATACTCGGCGGCCGCCGCCGCCGCGGCCGCGATCGCCCCGGCGGAGGCGCCGCCGATCGAACGTATCCGATAGCGTTCATGCAGCGCGTATACCGCCTCCGGGTACGCGACGCCGCTGGTGATGCCGCCCTTCATGATCAGGTCGCATTCGCCGACCGGTGATGCCGTGGCCCGCCCGTTGCCCATCTCCGTCTCCTCCCACCGTCCACGACGGTACCGCCCGGCGGTTGCCCAAGCCGCGCGATCTGTCATGTGCAGGCGACATCTCTAGGCTTCGAGGCGTTCTGGCGCCGGGGAGTTTCGACGGGTGGCGGGCCGAGGACGGTGGGGCTGGGACCCCGCCGCCCGCAGCGCCGTTGTGATCATCTGCCGGCGAGCGGGCGAGACTCTTGCCCGCTGCGGCGCGAA
>WHTC01000476.1 GCA_009379795.1 Nitriliruptorales bacterium
CGCGCGGCGCGGCCGTCCGCTGGCGCCCCTGGCGTTGGCCGGTGAGCAGGACCGGGCGGTGCTGGAACGCTGGACGCGCCGGTCCACGGTGTCCCAGGCGTTGGCGCAGCGCGCACGGATCGTGCTGGCCGCAGCCGAGGGGGCGTCCAACGCCGACATCGCCGCCCGACAGGGGTGCCACACCGCGACCGTGGGCAAGTGGCGGCAGCGCTACCTGGACGGAGGCGTCGATGCGTTGTTGGACGAGCCGCGGGTGGGTCGGCCGCGCGAGGTCGACGACGACACCATCGAGCGGATCGTGGTCGACACGCTGCAGGCGGCTCCGCCCGAGGAGGCGACGCACTGGTCGACCCGGTCGATGGCCCGCCACGCCAACGTCTCGCAGACGTTCGTGTCACGGGTGTGGCGCGCGTTCGGGCTGAAACCGCACCTGAGCGACACGTGGAAGCTGTCGGCTGACCCGCAGTTCGTCGACAAGGTCCGCGACGTCGTCGGGCTGTACATGGACCCGCGTGCGCCATGAGGCGCTGTTGATTCGAGTGGAGGTGAGAGACTTCCCTGTCGCAGCAGGGCGGTGAAGCTGAGGGCAGCCTGACCGGGAGGCGCCGGGGAGGGTGGGAGCAGCCCTGACAAAGCCGGGACGCGCCAGGATCGCCAGATGGTGTGGGTTCGGCGAGCGTGATGAAGAGGAGTACGCGAGGAACCAGCGCGCTTACGCCCCTCGAAAGGTAAACCGGCTCAAATCTGGCGGATAGGGGCCGGGCGCGGTGCGTACCCGTGCCGATTGATCGGGCGGGGAACTCCCGGGCTGACATGTGGGTGCCGGTTCGGGAGGCCACGGTGAAGTGCTGCTGACCGGCCGGTGCGGGGCGGAGCCGTCGTAGTGTGCGCCGGGCGGCACGTGTCGCTAGTGCCGTGTCAGGCAACGTTTGCGCGGTTGACGAGTTCGCGTAGCGTTTTGTCGTGGGCGTTGCGGTTCCGCCATGCGATGTAGCGGCTTGCTCGTCGACGATGCCCTGAACTGTCCTGGATCTGGCGGAGGGTGTGAGTCAGCAAGGAGAATGCTGACATGCCTGCGCAACGGAAATACGACAGTGAGACCCGAGCTCGCGCGGTGAGGATGTACCAGGACCGGCTGCGGGATCACGACGAGTCCAAGCTCGAGGCCCGCTGTCAGGTGGGCGCGATGCTGGACATCAACCCGGCCACGATGCGCAACTGGATCGAGCGGGAAGAGGTCGACACCGGCGCTCGTCCGGGGGTCACCAG
>WHTC01000071.1 GCA_009379795.1 Nitriliruptorales bacterium
AGGCGGGCGTCTCCGTACCTGCTCCCACATGCTCGGGATCGGCCCAGGTGACCAGGCCGGTGTCGGCCCAGGTCGCCAGGTCCTGGTGGGACGGGACGACCCGCACCGCCAGGCCGTACTCGCCGACGTCCTCGACCTCGAACGCGCCGCGGTAGCGGGCATCGCCGTCGTCAGTGCGACCTTCGAGCTCCATCGTCATCGACCGGGGCTGATCGAGCACGCCGTCGGCGCTCACACCGCCGTGCAGCAACTCGACGCGAACGTCCGCGGGGCTCAACCTGCCGAGATGCACGAGCACCTCGACGTCACGTCGCTGGCCGATCTCAGCGACGCCGTGGTCGCCGTCGACCTGACGCACGGTCACGTCGTGCCAGTCATCACGCACGTGATTGCGCCATGCCGCGAGCTCGCGGGCGCGCTTGAAGTCGTCGGCGGCCAGGCGCGCGGCGCGCGTCGCCAGAGGCGTATAGAAGGCCTGCGTGTACTCGCGCACCATGCGCTCGGCCAGCACGCGCGGGCCGAGGGTCTCGACGGAGCGGCGGACCCGCGCGAGCCAGCGCCGCGGCAACGGGCCCTCGACCCGGTCGTAGAACATCGGGACCATCGTGCGTTCCAGCAGGTCGAACAGGCTCTGCGCGTCGGCGGCGTCCTGCTGGTCGACGTCCCCGTGCTCGGCGGCGGTGCCGATGGCGAAGCCGTTCTCCCCGTCGTACATCTCGTCCCACCAGCCATCCAGCGTCGAGCAGTGCAGCGCTCCGTTGAGCACCGCCTTCTCCCCCGACGTGCCGCACGCCTCGTACGGCCGGCGCGGGTTGTTCAGCCACACGTCGGCGCCCTGGTACAGCACCCTGGCGATGTCCATGTCGTAGTCCTCGACGAACACGATCCGGGTGCGCAACTCCGGGTCATCGAGGGTGAAGCGCACGAACTGGCGGATGAGGTTCTTGCCGAGCTCATCCCGCGGGTGGGCCTTTCCGGCGTAGACGAACTGCACCGGGCGCTGGAAGGACGACACCAGGGCGCGCAGCCGCTCGGGTTGACGCAGCAGCAGTGTGCCGCGCTTGTACTCGGCGAAGCGGCGGCCGAACCCGATCGTGAGCGTGTCCGGATCGAAGACCTCCTCGGTCCACCCGAGCTGAGCCGGGTTCTCCCCCCGTCGCTCGGCCTGCTCGCGCACCAGAGCGCGGACGCGCTGAACCATGCGCTCGCGTGCGCGAGCGCGGGCGCGCCACAGCACGTCGTCGCCGATCTCGGACACCCGGGCCCAGGCCTCGGGGTTGTGATACCAGTCCGGCGGAAGGTGACGGTCGTAGACCGCGGCCATCTCCCGCCCGACCCAGGTCGGGGCGTGGATGCCGTTGGTCACCGAGCTGATCGGCACCTCGTCCTCGGCGATCTGCGGCCACAGAGGGTTGAACATCGCCCGCGCCACCCGGCCGTGCAGCTCCGATACGCCGTTGGCCGCGCCCGAAAGGCGCAGGCCCATCAGGGCCATGTTGAAGTGGCCATCGGCCGGGGGCGGGTCGGTCTGGCCGACCCGCAGCAGCCGGCCGAGGTCGACACCGCACTGCTCGGCGAAACGGCCGAAGTAGCGGGCCATGAGGTCGTAGCCGAACACGTCGATGCCAGCCGGCACCGGAGTATGGGTGGTGAACACGACCGCCGCGCGCGAGGCCTCGATCGCCTCGTCGAACGACAGACCCTGCTCGACCAACCGCCGGATGCGCTCCATCTGCAGGAATCCGGCATGGCCCTCGTTGGAGTGGAACATCTCCGGCCGCCACGGTTCGCCGCCCGACCCGGCACCGCCGCCCTGCACGGCGATCTCGCCCTCCTGGATCGCCAGTTCCAGGGCGCGGACACCGCCGATGCCCAGGACGATCTCCTGGCGCAGGCGGTGCTCGATGTCGCCGCCGTACAGCTTGTCGGTGACCGAGCGGTCCTCGGGAGCGTTGACCGTGAGGTCGGTATCGAGCAGCAGGAGCGGCACGCGCCCGACCTGCGCGCGCCAGACCTGGCAGTGCACAGCGCGGCCGCCGAGGTCGACCTCGATGGTGAGGGGCGCGCCGTCGCGCTCCAGGCGCCGCAGCGGCAGCGAGTGGGGGTTGAGATCAGGGTAGTGCTCCAGCTGCCAGCCGCCCGCGTCGAGGTGCTGCCGGAAGTAGCCGCGCCGGTAGAGCAGGCCGACGCCGGCCATCTCCAGGCCGAGGTCACTCGCGGCTTTCAAGTGGTCACCGGCAAGGACGCCCAAGCCGCCGCTGTAGGTCTGCATGACGTGCGTGAGGCCGAACTCCGGCGAGAAGTAGGCGACGCGCGGCGGGTTGGCCTCCTGGGACTGGGCCCAGCGTGGCTGGGTGAGGTAGCGCTCCAGTTCGGCATGCACCTGGCGAAGCTGGGAGAGGAACGTGGCGTCGCGGGTGAGCACGTCAACGCGGGCGGGCGACAGGCGGGAAAGCATCAGCACGGGGTTGCCTCCGACCTCCTCCCAGCAGGCGGCATCCGCCCAGCGGAACAGCTCCTGGGCGGGCGTGTGCCAGCTCCAGCGAAGATTCATCGCGAGCTCCGACAGCGGCTCGAGCTCGGCGGGCAGGGTCGGGCGGACTCGGAACGTCCGGAGCGCCTTGATCACGCGTGAAGGCTCCTTCAGGTGGTGGACATGACAGGGTTCCCGGCCAGCGACCGAGCCTAGCCGTCCCGTGTGGCAAGCCTCAGGTCCCCGCTTGCCCCGGCGGGCGGGCGGTGCTCGACGTGAACCGTTGGCCGCGGGGAGTTGTCAGATGGCGCCGCTTTCGGCGCGGGACGATGACCGGCGGACAACGGCCAGCTAGCCTGCGGCCAATGCGGCGCCGCGGTGACGACGGCGACACTCGCCTCTGCCGCACGCCGCCGCGGGTAGTGCCCTGCACGATCAGGTAAGAGACCAACCGACAGCGCCGTCCACAAGGAGAGGACGATGAAGTCCCGCGTGCAGGTTCAGCGCATCACACCGCAGGTGGATGGCGGTCGCTATGCCGCCAAGGCGGTGGTGGGCGACGACGTCATCGTCGGAGCGGACATCTTCCGGGAGGGCCATGACCAGGTCGCGGCCGCCGTGCGGTATCGCGGCCCCGAGGACGAGCGCTGGCGCGAGGCGCCGCTGCGCCTCGACGTCAACGACCGCTGGTACGGGTCCTTCCAAGTCGACCGCATCGGTCCGTGGCGTTACCAGGTGGTCGCCTGGACCGACCACTACGCCAGTTGGTTGGACGGCATCAGCAAGAAGCTCGCGGCCGGCAGGACCGACCTTGAGGTGGATGTCGGGGTTGGCGCCCGCCTGCTGGAGCGGCGCCGGGGTCTGAAGGCGGCCCGCGCGGCGATCCTGCAGACCGCGGCACTGCTGCGCTCGCCCGAGGTCCCGCTGGCCGACAAGATATTCGCGGCCGGTGATCCGGCCATGCTGCTGGTTCTCCAGCGCCACCCGGAGCGCAAGGACACCACCTTCGCACGTCCGCAACTGCGGTTGTGGGTCGACCGGGAGGCGGCGCGCTTCACCGCCTGGTACGAGATGTTCCCCCGCTCCGAAGCAGCCCAACCAGGGCGCAGCGGCACGTTCGCGGATGCGGCCAAGCGCCTGCCGACGATCGTCGAGATGGGTTTCGACGTCGTCTACCTGCCCCCGATCCACCCGATCGGGCGGACCAACCGCAAGGGCGCGAACAACAGCCTGATCGCCGGGCCGGATGACCCTGGCGTCCCCTGGGCGATCGGCGGGCCCGAGGGCGGGCACAAGAGCGTGCACCCGGCCCTTGGGACAATCGAAGATCTTGACGACTTCGTCGCCGAGGCGCACCGCCATGGTCTGGAGGTCGCGCTGGACTACGCCATCCAGTGCTCCCCGGACCACCCCTGGGTGACCGAACACCCCGAATGGTTCAAGCACCACCCCGACGGGTCTATCCAGCATGCGGAGAACCCGCCGAAGGAATACCAGGACATCTTCCCGGTCGACTTCGACACGCGCGACCTCGACGGGCTCATCAACGAACTGAAGTCAATCATCGACTTCTGGATCTCCCACGGTGTGAAGATCTTCCGCGTCGACAACCCCCACACCAAGCCGCTGCCGTTCTGGGAGTGGCTGATCGAGCTGGTGCACCTCGAGCACCCTGACGTGCTGTTCTTGAGCGAGGCCTTCACCCGGCCGAAGATGATGCAGACGTTGGCCAAACTCGGCTTCAGCCAGAGCTACACCTATTTCGCGTGGCGCAACAGCAAGCAGGAGATCACCGCCTACCTGACGGAGCTCACCCGCACGGAGATGGTGGACTACTTCCGTCCGAGTTTCTGGCCCAACACGCCCGACATCCTCACTGAGTTCCTGCAGTCAGGCGGCCGGCCGGCGTTCAAGCTGCGACTGCTGCTCGCCGCGTTGCTCTCTCCCGCGTACGGCATCTACTCAGGCTATGAGTTGTGTGAGAACGTGCCGGCGCGGGAAGGCAGCGAGGAGTACCTGGACAGTGAGAAGTACCAGTACCGGCCTCGCGACTGGAACCAGCCCGACTCCCTGGCGCCTTATATCACACGACTGAACCGCCTGCGCAAGATCCATCCGGCGCTGCGCCTGTTCCGCACATTGTGGTTCCATCACATCGACGACCCCGCGATGTTGTGTTTCTCCAAGGTCACTTTCGACCGCACTCACCCGATCCTGGTCGTGGCGAACCTGGATGTGCACTCCCCGCGCGAGTCGCTTACCTCGCTCGACCTGTGGCAGTTAGGTTTGGAGAATGCCGGGGAGGCGTATGAGGCGCACGATCTGCTGACCGACACGGTCTACGTCTGGCATGGGCAGGAGAATTATGTACGGCTCGACCCCCAGGTGGAGCCCGCCCACGTGTTCGCGCTGCGCGCACTGTAGTGAGCACAAGGAGAACAGGTGCTTCAGAGCGACCCGCAGTGGTACAAGACCGCGATCTTCTACGAGGTGCTGATCCGGGGCTTCTATGACTCGGACAACAACGGCACCGGGGACATCCGCGGCCTGATCGAGCGGCTCGACTACCTGGAATGGCTTGGCGTCGACTGTCTGTGGCTGTTGCCGTTCTACGACTCTCCACTACGGGACGGTGGCTACGACATCGCCGACTTCCTGACCGTGCTGCCGGAGTACGGCACGGTCAACGACGTGGCCAACCTGATTGATCAGGCCCATACCCGCGGGATACGCCTGATCGTCGACATGGTCATGAACCACACCTCCGACGAGCATGAGTGGTTCCAGGAGTCCCGCAACCCCGACTCCCCCAAGCGCGACTGGTATGTGTGGAGCGACACCGACGAGCGGTACGCGGATGCGCGCGTCATCTTCGTCGACAGTGAGAAGTCGAACTGGACCTGGGACCCTGAGGCCGGCGCCTACTACTGGCACCGCTTCTTCAGCCACCAGCCCGACCTCAACTACGACAACCCCGAGGTAGCCGAGAAGATGCTTGATACGGTGCGCTTCTGGCTCAACGTCGGTTTCGACGGGTTGCGGCTCGACGCGGTGCCCTACCTGTTCGAGCGTGAGGGCACCAACTGCGAGAACCTGCCGGAGACGCACAGCTACCTTAAGCAGCTGCGCAAGATGGTCGACGGCGAGTTCAACGACCGCGTGCTCCTCGCCGAGGCCAACCAATGGCCCGCCGACGTGGTGGACTACTTCGGTGACGGCGACGAGTGCCACATGGCCTTCCATTTTCCGGTCATGCCACGCATGTTCATGGGTCTGCGCCGGGAGGAGGCGCGGCCCATCACCGAGATCCTGACCAACACCCCGAAAATCCCGGCCAACTGTCAGTGGGGCATCTTCCTGCGCAACCACGACGAGTTGACGCTGGAGATGGTCACCGATGAGGAACGCGACTACATGTACAACGAGTACGCGCGCGATCCTCGGATGAAGATGAACGTGGGCATCCGCCGCCGCCTGGCGCCCCTGATGGACAACGGGCGCCGGCAGTACGAACTGTTCCACGCGCTGCTGTTCAGCCTGCCGGGCTCACCGGTTCTGTACTACGGCGACGAGATCGGCATGGGCGACAACATCTACCTGGGTGACCGTGACGGCGTGCGCACCCCGATGCAGTGGAGCCCAGACCGCAACGCCGGCTTCAGCAGAGCCGACTTCGCGCAGTTGTACGCCCCGGTCGTCATGGATCCTGTCTACGGCTACGCCACGGTGAACGTGGAGTCCCAGCAGCGCGACGTCAACTCCCGCCTGCACTGGATGAAGCAGATGGTCGCGATCCGCAAGCAGCACCCGGTGTTCGGCGTGGGCCGCTACGAGCCGCTCGAAGGCTCCAACGACAAGGTGATGGCGTTCCTGCGGATCGACGAGTCCGAGACCGTGCTGGTGGTCGCCAACCTCGCCGGCACCGCCCAGCCGGTGGAGGTCATGCTCCCGCAATACGACGGGCACCGGCCGATCGAGTTACTGGGGGGCACTCCATTCCCGCCGATCGGCGAGTGGCCGTACCTGCTGACGCTTGGTCCCCACGCCTTCTACTGGTTCTCGCTGGGCCGCCCGGAGGGCGCGTGAGCGCCGCGCCGGAACCGGGCCGCGGCGCCTCCCCGGACACCGGGGCGCTGGCCGAGGACATCGCCCGCTGGCTGCCTCACCAGCGCTGGTTCGCGGGCAAGGCACGCGCGATCGAGCGAGCACGCATCGCCGACTTCGCCGGGCTGGGCGAGGGCCTGGTCATGGTCATCGTCGAGGTCGACTACGCGGACGTCCAGGCCTCCTCGTCGCGGGAGCGCTACCAGGTGCCGCTGGTCGCCACCACGGACAGCGCCACCGAGGATGTTGTCGCGGTCGCCGCCGGCGTCGCCTTCCGCGACGCGCTGCGCGACGCCGACGCCTGCAGGCACCTGGCCACGCTGACCATGCGGCCCACCCGCCTGCTCACCTCCGCGGCGGCAACGCTCACCTCCGACCCCGTCGATCCGGCACCGCTGCGCGGCCCCGTCCGGCGGATGGGCGTCGAGCAGTCGAACAGTTCCGTGGTGTTCGCCGACGCGCTGATCCTCAAGGTGCTGCGTCGGCTGGAGCCCGGAGAGAACCCCGAGGTGGAGCTCACCCGCGCGCTGACCCGGCAGGGCTCGCCGCACGTCCTCGCCCTGCGCGGATCACTGATCCGCACCTCCGCCGACGCCAACGTGACCGCGCTGGCGATCCTGTCTGACTTCGTTCCCGGCGGGCTGGAGGGCTGGGCGCTGGCGACCACCGAGGCCGAGGCGGTCGGGCGGGGCGATGAGCGCGAGCGACCGTCCCTGTCCGACCAGGCCGGCCACCTCGGCGCCGCGGTCGCCCGCGTCCACGCGGCGCTGGGTGAGGCGCTGGGCACGCGCCCCGCGACCTCCGCTGATGTGGACGACTGGATCCGGGCGATGCTCGCCCAGCGCGAGCGCGTCCTGACGGTCGCCAAGCGCCGCGCTCCCGAGGCCGTCGCGCCCGTCCTGGCCGCGACCGCGGACATCGATCGCACGCTGAAGGCGGTGGCGACCGCGCCGGATCCAGGCGTGCTGTCGCGCGTCCATGGCGACCTGCACCTCGGTCAGGTGCTGCTCGATCGCTCCGGCACCTGGCGGATTCTGGACTTCGAGGGCGAGCCGGCGCGGAGCATGGCGGAACGCCGGCGGCCCTCCTCTCCCCTGCGCGACGTGGCCGGCATGGTGCGCTCTTTCGACTACACCGTCGGCCATGCCGTCCACCAGGGTACGGACGAGTCGCGGTTGGGCCCCTGGCGCGACCTGCTGCGCCGCACCTTCCTCGAGGGCTATTTCGAGCCCGCCCGAGAGGCCGGGATGCTGCCCGCCGACGAGCGCAGCACCCAGGTGCTGCTCGGCGCCTTTGAGCTCGACAAGGCCATCTACGAACTCGGCTACGAGTTGGCGAACCGTCCCGACTGGGTCCCGATCCCCACCCACGGAATCAGGCGTGTGCTGGACCGCGCCCGCGCGGGTAGAGGAGACCACGCGCTCGACCCGCAGCTCGCCAACAAAGGGACACCCATGCCCAGGACCTCAAGGCGCCCCCAAGCGACGCGTGGCGCCGCCCGCGGTCCGGTCGCGGCCCGCGAGGCGGCGCGCCCGGCCTGGCAGGCTCATCCTGACGAGGTGCGCGCGCTGATCGAGGGACGCCACAGGGACCCGCACCGTGTGCTTGGAGCCCATGAGGCCGGCGACGGCGCGGTCGTGCGGGTGTACCGACCCGACGCCGAGTCCGTCGAGGTGCTGCTGCCCGAGGGCTCCACGGTGAGCGCCGAGCGCACCGACAACGCCGGCTTCTTCGAGGCCCCGCTCGACGGATTGCCCGGGGCCTCCACCTACCGGGTGCGCGTGCGCTACCCCGGCGGCTCGACCTTCGAGCTGGTGGACCCCTACGGGTTCTGGCCGACGCTCGGTCCGATGGACCTGCACCTGGCCGGCGAGGGACGGCACGAGGAACTGTGGCAGCGCATGGGCGCCCGCGTGCACACAGCCAACCACATCCGCGGCACCTCCTTCGCCGTGTGGGCTCCCAACGCCCAGGGGGTGCGGGTGGTGGCGGACTTCAACACCTGGGACGGCCGGCTGCATCCGATGCGCATGCTCGGCGACTCCGGCATCTGGGAACTGTTCATCCCCGACGTTGGTGGGGGCACGTATTACAAGTACGAGATCGTCACCGCGCAGGGGCATCTGGTCACCCGGGCCGATCCCTACGCGCTGGCGACCGAGGTGCCGCCCGGCACCGCCAGCCGGGTCCACGAGTCCACCTACGAGTGGGGGGACGCCGAGTGGATGGACGGCCACGACGGCGCCCCGATCTCCTCGCCGATGGCCATCTACGAGGTGCACCTGGGGTCCTGGCGGCACCGCGACGGGCGACCATTCACCTACCGGGAGCTTGCCGAGGATCTGGTCGGCCACGTCACCTACCTCGGCTTCACGCATGTGGAGTTCCTGCCGGTGGCCGAGCACCCCTTCGGCGGCTCCTGGGGCTACCAGGTCACCGGCCACTACGCGCCGACCGCGCGTTTCGGCGACCCGGACGACTTCCGCTACCTGGTCGACCGCCTGCACCAGGCCGGCATCGGCGTGATCGTCGACTGGGTGCCCGCGCACTTCCCGAAGGACGAGTGGGCCCTGGCGCGCTTCGACGGCACGGCGCTGTACGAGCACGCGGACCCGCGCCGGGGTGAGCACCCCGACTGGGGCACGCTGGTGTTCAACTTCGGCCGCAACGAGGTGCGCAACTTCCTGATCGCCAACGCCCTGTTCTGGCTGGAGGAACTGCACGTCGACGGCCTGCGGGTCGACGCGGTCGCGTCGATGCTCTACCTGGACTACTCACGAGCCGAAGGCGAGTGGGTCCCCAACGCCTTCGGGGGGCGCGAAAACCTGGAGGCGGTCGACTTCCTGAAGGACCTGAACTCGGTGGTGTACGCGCGTAACCCACACGCGCTGATGATCGCCGAAGAGTCGACTGCATGGCCTGGCGTCAGCCGTCCGGCCTACCTGGGCGGCCTCGGCTTCGGCTTCAAGTGGAACATGGGCTGGATGCACGACACTCTGGACTACTTGTCCAGGGACCCGATCCACCGCCGGTTCCATCACCACCAGTTGACGTTCGCCCTCATGTACGCCTTCAGCGAGAACTTCGTGCTGCCGCTGTCCCACGACGAGGTGGTCCACGGCAAGCGCAGCATGGTGGCCAAGATGCCCGGTGACCGTTGGCAGAAGTTCGCCAACCTGCGCGCGCTGTACGGCTGTATGTGGGCGCACCCGGGCAAGCAGCTGCTGTTCATGGGGTCCGAGTTCGGACAGTGGCGCGAGTGGAGTGAGGGGCGAGAACTCGACTGGGACCTGCTTGCCGAGCCGGACCACTCCGGACTGCAGACGATGGTGGCGGACCTGAACCACCGCTACCGGGAACTGCCGGCCCTCTGGCAGCGCGATACCCGGCCCGAGGGCTTCACCTGGATCGACGCGAACAACGCCGATGACAACGTGCTGGCCTTCATCCGCTGGGGTGAGGAGGGGTCGCAGGCGGTGGTGTGCGTCAGCAACTTCTCACCGGTGGTGCGGCGCCTGCGCGTGGGGCTGCCCGCTGCCGGAGGATTCCGCGAGGTGCTGAACACGGATGCCGGCAACTACGGCGGCAGCAACATCGGCAACTACGGGGCCGTGACCGCCGAGGAACGCGGCTGGCACGGCCAACCCGCCTCCGCTGAGCTCACCCTCCCGCCGCTGGCCACGATTTGGCTGGCCAAGGCGTAGGCAACACGGCTGGTCTGCCCGATCGCGCTCGAATACGATGCCGACTGGGCGACCCGGAGGCAGGTGAACAGCACCTGTCCGGGGCCCAGCGAGCCCGGGAGGCGCACCGTCACGTCCCGAAGGCCCGTGTGGCGAGCACTACTCGCCGGTTTCAGCAGCCGGCGGACCAACGTCGCGCTGCTGGCGCTGCTGCCCATCGCGGCGCTGACCGGGATCCTGGCCTTCGCCGTCGGTACACCGCGGCCTGCGCGGGCAGTGATGATCGCCCACGGAATCGCCGGGGTCGGCGTGCTGCTGCTGTCGCCGCGGAAGTCGATGATCGTGCGGCGCGGGCTGCGGCGCACGATGCTGCGCACCGCCGGCGTAGTCAGCGGTGCGGGGCTGCTGTGGCTCAGCGCCGAGGCGGCGTGGACGCTGGGCGGCACCCGCGGGGCGCAGCGGCGTTTCACTGGATCACACGAACGGGGTTCGCTCAACCCCGCGCGGATGCCGGTCACACAGTGGATGTTCGACCGTGTGCCGCAAGTCCCGGCCGAGCAGGGGCGCCTGCGGGTAGTGACCGCTGCCCCGGCCGTCTCCTACCGGTTGGCAGACCTGCCCGACGGCGACAGGGTGCGGGCCACTCTGGACTGCACCGGCGGGTGGCACGCCGAGCAGCACTGGTCCGGCGTCCCTCTCGACCGACTGATCGGTGAGGCCGGCCTGGCCAGGGAGGCCCGCAGCGTGCTGGTGCGCTCGGTCACCGGCTACGGCCGCCGGTTTCCGGTCAGTGACCTCCCGCGGCTGTGGCTGGCGACACACTATGGCGGGCGACCGCTGGCGCGCGGGCACGGGGCCCCCGCGCGCCTGGTCGCGCCTGGCCGGCGAGGTTTCTGGTGGGTGAAGTGGGTCGATCTGGTGGCCGTTGACGACGTCCCGGCCTGGCGCCAACCGCCCTTCCCGCTGCAATAGGCGGCCACCCGCACGGTGCGGGCGTGAATCGGGCCGCGCCCACGGCGCGGCCCGAAGCGCGTACACCCCCAACCACTCCGAGACGTGGGAGCGCAGTGGCACTGACGGCTCCGTGTGCGGCCAACGCTTGGCCGCTCCGGCGAACCACCGCGGGAACCGTCCCACCCGCTGCTGCAGCCTAGACAAGCGTTTTTTGCGAAATGCCGCAACCGCCCGGCCACCAGGACAGTCTTGCCGCGGGCGGTTCGCCGCCCGTCGGAAGACCCGAAGAGACCCGAGCAGATTTCTCGCTGATGCCGTAACGGGACGGCCCTCCGGAGCGTCTCAGAGCACAAGCAGGCCATAGCGGCATGCGTTTTGACGGTGCCCGAAACACTCCTATACGTAACACTGCTGCTACCAAGCGTAGAGCTTTTTGCCTCTAAAGGGGTTGTTATCTTCCCTATATGGGTGAATACTCGGCGCCCGTCAGCAGTTGACCCCACGTGAACCCCTTGCTGCTATCGGAGGCGGGATGTATCCACCGTTCACCCCTGACCCACGCGGCGAGAACCGCTCGGCCGGTCGCTGGACCACTAACGGGTTCCGGGAAGCCGAATCCGACACCACCGTCACCACCGAATCCCCCCGCGCCAAGGGGATCGTCGCCGTCATGGGCTTGGGCTATGTGGGGCTGCCGACCAGCCTCGGCCTGGTCGATGCCGGCTACCAGGTCATCGGCATCGACATCGACCCCTCCCGGCTGACGGCCATCCGCTCCGGCCGGGTCGACCTTCCCGAGTCCGACCATCCCCGGCTCGCCACCGCGTTGGCGAAGCAGCGCCTCATCCTCTCCTCTGACCCCGTCGCGGTTCAGTCCACCGAGGCGGTCCTGGTCTGTGTACCGACACCCCTGGACGCGCACCGGCTGCCGTCGCTGACCGCGCTCGAGCGGGCCTGCGACGATGTCGTGCGCAACGCGGTGCCCGGACAGCTGATCGTGCTCACCAGCACGTCCTACGTCGGCACGACCTCGGACCTGCTGGTGGTGCCGCTCCTCGCACGGGGACTGACACCGGGCCGTGACATCCACGTGGCGTTCGCCCCCGAGCGCATCGACCCCGGCAACCAGATCTTCCCTCAGGAGGCGGTGCCACGGGTCGTGGGCGGCGTCACCAGCGCGTGCGCTGAGCGCGCATGCGCCCTGCTCGGCCCGATCGTGGGCGGCCTGCACGTGGCCAGCGCGCCGGTGGTCGCCGAGCTGAGCAAGCTGCTGGAGAACACGTTCAGGGCGGTGAACATCGCTCTGGCCAACGAACTGGCCGACATCTCCGCCACCCTCGGGCTCGACCCGATGGAGGTCATCAACGCCGCCGCGACCAAACCGTACGGGTTCATGCCCTTCTACCCGGGCGCCGGCGCTGGGGGGCACTGCATCCCGGTCGACCCGCACTACCTGCTGTGGCAGCTGCGCCCGCACTCGCTGACCACGCCGGTCATCGGGCAGGCCATGGAGGCGCTCGCAGCCCGCCCCGGTCGCATGGTCGACCGCGCGGTCCAGTTGCTGTCGGACGCCGGCAAAGGCCTGCGCGGCGCCCGGGTCCTGATGACCGGCGTCGCCTACAAACCGGGCGTGGCCGACCTGCGCTGCTCGCCCGCCCTCGACATGATCCAACTCCTGGCCGAGCGCGGGGCCGAGGTGGCCTACCACGATCCCCTGGTGGACCAGGTGCGCCTCGCCGAGGGCCATCCTGTCCGGTCCGACCCCGCGCCCCTGCCCGAGGACTACGACCTCGTCGTCGTGTACGGCCTGCAGCCAGGGTTCGACTACGCATGGCTGGACCGCTGCCGGCTTCTGCTCGACTGCACCTACCGGCTTGGAATCGGCGCCGAGATTCCCGCCACTGGTGAGCTCCGCGATGAGCGCGACGACGACTTCGGCCAGGTGGACGACGTGGCGCTGAGCGCCCGCTGACCGGCGTCATCGGTCTCCATCACCCGCGAAGGAGTCAACCATGCGAGCCCTCATCACCGGAGGCGCCGGATTCATCGGCTCCCACCTGGCCGAACGGCTGGTCGAACTCGATCACGAGGTCATCGCCGTCGACGACCTCTCCACCGGCCGCAGGGACAACATCGCGCACCTGGTCGAGGACGGGGCCGTGGAGCTTGTCCACGGCTCGATCCTGGACCGCGAGCTGATGGACCGGCTGATCAGCCGGGCCGACACCGTCTTCCACCTGGCGGCCGCGGTCGGCGTGAAGCTCATCGTCGACAACCCGCTGGTCGGTCTGCTCACCAACATCCATGGCACCGAGCAGGTCCTGGACAGCGCCTGGCGGCACGGGGCAAGGGTCCTGCTCGCGTCGACCAGCGAGATCTACGGCAAGAACACGGCCGACGCGCTCAGCGAGAACGACGACCGGATCCTCGGCTCACCGCTGAAGAGCCGCTGGTCGTACTCGGAGGCCAAGGCCATCGACGAGAGCCTGGCCTTCACCTACTGGCGGGAGCGCGGTCTGGCCGCGGTCATCGTGCGCCTGTTCAACACCGTAGGCCCGCGCCAGACCGGCCGCTACGGCATGGTCATCCCGCGGTTCGTGGACCAGGCGCTGCGGGGCGAACCCATCACGGTGTACGGCGACGGCAAGCAGACGCGCTGCTTCTGCTACGTCGGCGACGTGGTGGGCGCCCTGGTGGAAATCGTCGACCGGCCGGAGGCGTATGGCCAGGCGTTCAACATCGGGCGCCCCGACGAAGTGTCGATCCAGGAGCTGGCCGAGCGGGTCATCGCCCTGACCGGCTCGGCCAGCCCGATCCGGTACATCGCGTACGAGGACGCCTACGGCGAGGGCTTCGAGGACATGGAACGACGAATGCCGGACATCACCGGGATTCAGGGCTTGATCGGATTCGATCCG
>WHTC01000322.1 GCA_009379795.1 Nitriliruptorales bacterium
AGGATGAAGCCAACAGCGGCGAGCTTGACTTGCCGCCGCGACTGCGAGGAGATCGTCGTGGTACCGACGGTCCGAGCGAACTTGGGATCGTCCTGACGAAGGCGCGCCTCGATGTCGGAAAGGATCTGCTGCTCGCGGTCACTGAGGGGCATCGGTGCTCCGCAGGGTCGGTCGGAAGGCCAGTATAGGAAGTGCGCCGGACGGTTGGTCAAGCAGTTCCCACTTTCGCCCTTCTGAGGAACAGAGTAGCGCCCGCCTGCCGGCCCGTTAGCCGGGGTCGCGCCACTGCTCGGGAACCGGGGCGGTGTTGCCCGTACGCGGCGGCGCGTCATCCAGCAGCGCGCCGCGGGTGACCGCCGCCTCGCCGAAGCGCTCGCGCGCGCCGTCGGCGGCGCGGTCCAGGCGGCCCCAGCGGTCGTCCTCGTCGAGGGCGAGTTGGCGGGAGGCGCCGGTGGGCGCCAGTCTGGTGACCCCCAGACCGATCAGGCGCACGCGCACCCGCTCCAACCGGAGGGCGTCGAGGAGCGCGACGGCCTCGCCGTGCAGTGCGGTCGACTCGTCGATAGGCAGCGGCAGGGTCCGCGAGCGGGTGACGGTCTGGAAGGAGGCATAGCGCAGCTTCAGCGTGACCGTGCGACCCGCCACGCCGCCACGCCGCAGGCGCCGCGCGAGCCGCTCGGCCAGTCGCAGCAACTCGACGCGCAGCAGGTGCACATCGTCGATGTCGTGGTCAAAGGTCTCCTCGGCGCTCATGCCCTTGGCCGGCTCCCAGGGGATGACCGTGCGGGCGTCCTCGCCGCGAGCCAGGCGCGCCAGGGCCTCAGCGGCCGCCGGTCCCAGCAGGCGGATCAAGGTGGGCAGCGGGACGGCGGCCAGCTCGCCGACGGTGCCGATCCCGAAGCGCTCCAGGCGGGCGGAGGTCGCCTCCCCCACGCCCCACAGGTCGCGGATGCCCAGGGGTGTGAGGAACTCGGTCACCCCGTCGGCGGGCAGGTGCAGCAGGCCGTCGGGCTTGGCCTTGCCGCTGCAGAGCTTGGCCAGGAACTTGTTGGGGGCGATGCCGACCGAGGCGACCAGGCCGAGGTCGTCGAGGATCTGCGCCCGGACGCGCGCGCCGATCTCCTGCGGTGGGCCGAACAACCGGACACTGCCGCCGATGTCCAGGAACGCCTCGTCGAGTGCGAGCGGCTCGACCAGCGGGGTATAGGACAGGAAGATCTCCCGGATACGCTCCGAGGCGGCGGTGTACGCGGCGAAGTCCGGACCGACCACGACGGCGTCAGGGCACAACCGCAGTGCACGAGCCATCGGCATGGCCGAGGAGACCCCGAAGACGCGCGCCTCGTAGGAGGCGCTGGCCACCACGCCGCGACCCCCGCGACCTCCGACCAGCACCGGTCGCCCCACCAGCGCGGGATCCCTGCGGACCTCGACGGCGGCGTAGAAGGCGTCCATGTCCACGTGGAGGATCGGTTCGGGCGGGCGGGCCGGCGGATTCACCACGCCAGCCTGTCCTGCGCCTTAAAGTATACAGTAGCCCATTGATAAGGTGTCATCAGCGTGCCTTGATTCCGCTATCCTGGCGGCGTGGGCGAGATCCGAGGGGGGTTCGAACGGCTGCTGGCGGCGGCCGCCGACGGTCGGCTGTCCGATGCCTGCAAGCGGCACGACGTCCACGTCCTGGGGGCATGCGGGGATGCGACCAAGGACGACCTGCGGCCGGGGCAACGCTCCGACCTCGACCTGGCGGTAGCCTTCCACGACCGCCGGCATCGCGACCTCCTGGAACTCGTCCAGGAGTTGTCCGCGCTCAGCGGATGTGACCGCATCGACCTGCTCGACCTGCATCGAGCCGACCCGCTGGCACGCGAAGAGGGACTCCGTGGCATCCCGCTGTACGAATCCGAGTCCGGCGCCTATGCCCGGGCGCTGATGATCGCCGCGCAGGGGCGGCTGGACACGGTGTGGCTCCGCCGCCTGCAGCAGGAGCATGCGGGCCGGACGATTCCGGAGTCCTTCGACCCGACGCTGGTGCGGACGAGGCTCGCCGAGATACGGGACCTGCTCGACGATCTGAGACAACTGCTGCCGATCGGAGCCGAGCGCCTGACGCGGGACCGGCTGTCGCGGCGCGCCCTGGAGCGCATCCTCCTGCACCTGATCCAGGTGACGGTGAACAACAACGCCTACACCGCGGTGGCGCTCACCGGGACCGCTCCACGCTCCCATCACGCCTCCTTCGCCGCGGTTTCCGGGACCGGGATGATCGAGCAGGCGCTGGCCGACGACCTGGCGCCTTCGGCAGGACTGCGCATGATGCTCGTGCATGACCCGGCCGGGGTCGAGCCGGAGCGGCTGTACATGATGGGCATGCGGATGCTGGAGTGCTACGACCACTACCTGCGCCAGGCCACCGCGTTCATCGACGCCAGGGACCGGGCCGTCAGCCAGCGGGGCTGAGCCGCCCCGGGCTTGCAGGCGGACCCACTCACTGGCCGGCAGATCCCCCGGAGGCATGCCAGAGTTTGCGGGGCGGTTCGCCATGATCATCGTCCTCGGGTGCGTGGCGGTCCGGTGGTCCGGGGCTCGGCGGCGCACCGGCGAACGCGCCCGCGGCGGGTCCCCGGGCGTGGTAAGGCAGGTCGTCGCGGGCAGGCAGACCGGTGGCGGCACGCTCGC
>WHTC01000239.1 GCA_009379795.1 Nitriliruptorales bacterium
CTGCTGGTCGCGCAGCGGTTCCACGCCGCGTTCCACTACCGCCAGATGCTCGACCACTTCGCCCGCGAGGGCGTCGCCCACAAGGATCCGCTCCCGGAGGCTCTCGTAAAAGCGATCGGTCTGCCAGCGAACCTCTACTAGAGCCTAGAGCCTCACGCACTGATGGGACCCAAGGAGGCCCCGATGCAGGAAAGGACCGAACCCGAAGGAGCACTTGCCGCCCACGTTCTCCAGCAGGGCATCGGCCGCCGGGGCCTGTTGCGTGCCGCCGCCGCGGTCGCGGCCGCCGGTGCGCTGGGCCCGGTGATGGGCGGGAATGAGGCAGCCGCGGCGCCGGCACGCGGCCCCGCGCCCGGACCGGGTTTCCCGATCCTCCAGCCGCGAACGGGCAAGATCAAGGGGACCTACATCGCCGCGACCCCGGAGACCGTCTCCTGGGGCAAGCTGCCGAACCGCGCGTCCGAGCCGGTCGCCGCGGTGCGCTCCGGCACCGTGGTCACCTTCGATACGGTCAGCCACGAGGGCATCCTCGAAGACCAGGGCCAGGACCCGCGGGACTACTTCACCTCGTTCGGCGTGCCCGAGGCGTCGATCCTCGACGACGCCATCGCCATCGCCGGCGGAGTGCCGCACGACGGTCCCGGCCCCCACGTGGTCACGGGGCCGGTCGCGGTTCGCGGCGCGCTGCCCGGCGACGTGCTCAAAGTCGAGACCCTGGACGTCCCCCTGAGAGTGCCCTACGGCGTCATCTCCAACCGCGAGGGCCGCGGCGCGCTTCCCGGCGAGTACCCCGAAGGGTTCCGAGGCATCGAAGCGTTCGAGCCTTACCTCAACCAGGGCGGCAACGTGAGCATCTTCACGCCAGTGGAGAAGGCCGGCGGGGCGTACCGCGGCAGGCTCCCTGGCGACGTCCCCGCGGGCTTCGCGCTCTCACCGTTCATGGGCATCATGGGCGTGGCGCGGGACACCACCGAGGTGGTCGACTCCGTGCCACCCACGGACACCGGCGGCAACGTCGACATCGCCGCACTCGGTGCCGGTTCCACGTTCTATCTCCCCGTCCGCGTCCCGGGTGCGATGTTCTTCACCGGAGATCCGCACATGGCGCAGGGCGACGGCGAGGTGGCGCTCACCGCCATGGAAGGCTCGCTGCGGCCCACCTTCCGGTTGACCGTGCTGAAGCCCGGTCAACCCGGCGCGCCGAAGGTCGCCTTCGACTCCCCGTTCGCCGAGACCGCCGACTTCTGGATCCCCATCGGGCTGAGCGATCCCGACGGCCCGGAAGGTGAGGGCCAGGTCACCAGCCTTGACGTCGCGATGCGCGACGCGGTGCGCAGAGCGCTGGTGTTCCTCACCGACGACCTCGGGATGGACGGCCCGGTAGCCTACGCCTACCTGAGCGCGGCCACGGACTTCGCGGTCTCGCAGGTCGTCGACCGCACCACGGGCATCCACGCGTTCATCCGCAAGGCCGACTTCGGCTGACGGCCGTGCCCCAGCCGGCCCTCGCTCCCCCGGACCGCGCGATGCTCTCCTGACGTGCCGGAGAGGCCCTCGGATCGCCATGGAGATCGTGCTGGCCGTCGCGCGCCTGGTCTCGGCCGGTGCCAGGGTGGCGGTCCGGCCACCCTCATCGTGAGCGCGCTTGACCTCCGCGTCATTGTGGTCAGGATCTGACCTCAATGGCAGATAGTTTGCCCCGCTGGAAGGAAACCGCCGCCGCCGCGGTTGATACCCCGGGCAAAAAGCCCGCGTCGTGAGGAGGAGATGGCATGACCGACATGATCCGGGCGTCTGAGCTGGTGAAGCGCTACGGGCAGGTGACGGCGCTCGACGGGCTCGACCTCATCGTGCCGGAGGGCACCGTGCTCGGGCTGCTTGGACCCAACGGGGCGGGCAAGACCACGGCGGTGCGCATCTTCACCACGCTGCTGGAGCCGGACTCCGGCTTCGCTGAGGTGGCGGGCGTGGACGTGGGCTCCAATCCGGCGGGGGTGCGGGAGCGCATCGGTCTGTCCGGTCAGTACGCCGCGGTGGACGAGCACCTGACCGGCTACGAGAACCTCGACATGGTTGGACGGCTGTACCGGCTCGGGCGGCGCCGGTCGCGTGCGCGCGCCCGTGAGCTGCTCGAACGGTTCGCGCTTGCCGACGCGGGCGACCGGCCTGTCAAGACCTACTCGGGTGGGATGCGAAGGCGGCTCGACCTGGCCGCCGCTCTCGTGGCGCAACCGGCCGTGCTCTTCCTGGACGAGCCCACCACCGGGCTGGACCCGCGGGGCCGCATCGACATGTGGGACGTCATCCGGGAACTGGTGGGCGGCGGCACCACGCTGCTGTTGACCACCCAGTACCTGGAGGAGGCCGACCGGCTGGCGGACGACATCGTCGTGATCGACCGCGGCCAGGTGATCGCCCAGGGAAGCGCCGACGAACTCAAGGCCAAGGTCGGTGGTGAGCGGGTGGAGCTCGTCGTCGAGACGCCCTCCGACGTGTCGCTGGCGCGCCCGCTGCTGGTCGAACTGGCGGTCGGTGAGGTCGTGATCGACGAGCAGACCCGCAGGCTCACCGCCCCGGTCAGCGGCGGTGCGAGCGCACTCATGGCGGCCCTGCGCCGGCTGGACGCGAGCGGTGTCACGGTCCTCGATGTCGGGCTGCGTCGTCCGACCCTGGATGACGTCTTCCTGACGCTGACCGGTCGCGCGACCGGGTCCGGCGCCGCCGCGACGACCGCCGAGCCCGGCTACCCGGGCGTCGAACACATCAACCGAGTCGAGGAGCCCGCCCGATGAGCCAACTTGTGTACGCGCTCGCCGACGGCGCCGTCGTCGCCAAGCGCAACCTCATCAAGATCAAGCGCGTGCCGGATCTGCTGGTATGGACGACGATGTCGCCGATCATGTTCGTGCTGCTGTTCGCCTACGTGTTCGGCGGCTCCATCGATGTTCCCGGGATGGACTACCGGGAGTTCCTCATGGCCGGCATCTTCACCCAGACCGTCATCTTTGGTGCCACGTTCACCGGCGCCGGCCTGGCCGAGGACATGCAGAAGGGCGTCATTGACCGCTTCCGGTCCCTGCCGATGGCGCGGTCCGCTGTCCTGATAGGGCGTACGGCGAGCGACATCGTCAACAACGTGCTGTCGATCATGGTCATGTCTGCGACCGGACTGCTGGTGGGCTGGCGGATCCACACGTCCCTGCTGGAGGCGCTGACCGCTTTCCTGCTGCTGTTGCTGTTCGCCTACGCGATCTCCTGGGTCATGGCCTACGTCGGATTGCTCGTGCCGAGTCCGGAGGTGGTCAACAACGCGTCGTTCATGGTCATCTTCCCGCTGACGTTCATGGCCAACACGTTCGTACCCAGCGAGAACCTGCCCGGTGTCCTGCGGACCATCGCTGAGTGGAACCCGGTGTCGTCGGTGACCCAGGCCGTACGCCAGTTGTTCGGCAACACCGACCCGGCCTTCCCGCCTCCGGACGTCTGGCCGATGCAGAACCCCGTGGCATACCTGCTGATATGGGTTGCCGTCATCATCGCCGTTTTCGTCCCGCTGGCGGTGCGGCAGTACAAGCGCGCAGCAAGCCACTGAGGCGCGCCCGGACCATCGCCCTCAGAAGTTCATCGCGAGCAGGGGCCGGAGGTCGCGAGCCTTCGGCAGTCGCTCCAGGTCGCGAATCGTCTCGATGAGGGCCCGAGTCTGCTGCGCGCCCAGGACAGGCTCGATGAGATCCTCGGCCTTCTTCTCCACTTCCTCGGTCGTCAGGGGGTTCTCCGCCTTCCCGCGGAAGGTGTCCACCTGTTTGGTGAGGTCTTTGCGACTCTTCAGGGTCACCTCGACCCTGGCTTGGTGCCGTCCCTCGGCGAATCGCGGGTCGCCCACCACCGAGATCCGGGAGCGCAGCCTGCGCCGGCTCCCGCACAGACGTCATCGATCTCTACCAACTGCACTGGCCAGACGACTTCGATTGAGGAGACCCTGGGCGCCCTGGCCGAGCTGCGGGAAGAAGGAAGATCCGAGCAGCCGGTTGCACCGAAATGGTGAACCCTCGACGCCCACGACCATATACCAAGATCGAGCAGAACAGGAGCGGCATGTCCAGTCCCAACATCGACACCGTCAGAGAGCTGTCCAACCGCTACTCCAACTGGGGCAGGTGGGGCGACGACGATCAGCTGGGCACGTTGAACCTCATCCAGCCAGAGCAGGTCAGTCGGGCGGCGGCGACCGTTCGCAGCGGAAAACGCATCTCCATGGGCTTGCCCTTCGATTCCGACGGTCCCCAGACCGGCAGCTTCAACCGTTTCAACCCGATCCATCTGATGATTCGTGACGGGGCGGACGTCATGGCCGGGACGACGATTCGTGACTTCTACGGCGGCCGCGATCGCTACCTGCGCGGTGCCGACGACCTCATCATCATGCCCCTGCAGTGTGGTACCCAATGGGACTCCCTCGCCCACATCATGTTCGAAGAGCGCATGTACAACGGCTACAGCGCGGATCAGGTCAGCAGCAAGGGCGCGCACAAAAAC